>JAZKFS010000155.1:0-26620 GCA_040386315.1 Bacteroidota bacterium | reverse complement strand
TTTCTAATCTGTTTCTATATTTATTTTTTTAAAGGAGTTTTTTTTATGAAGCGTATTCTCTACGTTTTTGCATTATTAGCAGTTTCAGCTTTTACGGCTGAAGCGCAGCAGCGTGTTGAGATCAGCACGGCACGTATCCCACAAGGAAAACATGTTACATTTGTTGGTGCAGAACAACAAGCCTTCTCTCCGGCAGTAGCACAGGAAATCTTAACAAAAAAACGCTCTATACCTGAAATGCTGCTTGTTGACCCGGTCCGGGTTGGCTTTATTACATCAACTGATACTAGTGATTCAGCATTTATTATCACGAGTAAAACTGACCAGACCAAAAGATCACTTACCGGGATATTTGATTTTCCTTATGACCTTTCAACTGTCCCTGGCCTTGAATATACCATTATGACTCCGGTACAGTTTGTTCCGGGATTAAATGGTGATTTGCTTATGGATACGGTGGCATTCGCCATGTTCAAACTACCGGCTGACCCGCTTCTTACCAAGGATATGCTGCTTTTTGTCGTAACAACTGATGTTGATATGAGCGCACCGACTTTTAAAGGCCTGAATGTTAACTTTGATCAGCTGACCATTGTTGGAGACCAAGGTGGATATACTATCTCAGCAGATACGATCAATACACGCTACGATGAAACATTAGGATTAAAAAGAGTAGTCATTGGTTTTGAGCAGCCAATCGCCATTCCTGCCGGGAAATCATTTGGTTTTGTAATCTATCCGTTAGATGCAGTTGAGAAATTCCGTATGTATGGCGGCCGCCAATGGCAGCTAAAGGCAAATGAGACATATGGCTCGATGCTTCGCCGCAGTAATGATGGTGTAGACAGTGTTTCTACTTTCTTCAGCTCACTTTTTTACGGCAACCAACAGCCTTTTGCAACTGATTATCCCGCTTTGGCCGGTAAAGGAATCGCTATTAACTATGATTTCTTCGTAGGTGGTATGTTTACAGAAATCACAAGCGTTGAGCAGGAATCAAGTACAGCTAATTCTTTTGCTCTTGAGCAGAATGTTCCAAATCCAGCGGTCGGTGAAGTAAAGATCAGTTTCTCCGTAGCACAGAATTCTCATGTAACTCTTCGCGTGTACAATACGCTTGGGCAGCAGGTGGCAGAGCTTGCAAACGGGAACTATAGTGGTAAATATAACGCGACATTCAATACAGGATCACTTCCAAATGGTTCGTATATATATGTGCTCAATGCAAATGGCCAGACTATCAGCCGTACGCTACAGGTTGTTCGTTAATTTTTAAAAAGTATTTTTAAAAGAAAATTTCTTTTAAAACATTTCTTTTAAAAGCAGATTTTTAAAATTTACGCCGGACTTTCTTTGAAAGCTCCGGCGTTTTTGTTATGTTACAAGAAAAATATTTTTAAAAGGAATCCATGAAACGCACTCTCTATATTTTCCTCTTTATCTTTTTACTGACTTCCGGCATCTGCACAGCGCAGAATAGCTGGAAGCGGTTGATCGATGCGCCTGCTTTCAGTTTCGCGGTCAATCCATATAATCCCAATTCTATTATCGTTGGCGGCTTAGGCCGCAGATTATATTTCAGTACGGACGCAGGAAAGACATGGCGGAAGGATTCCATTGAATTTACCACCGCAAGCGCGCAGTTTACCAATGTTTTTATTCACCCGCTGGATACAAATATTGTCATCGTTGGCGGAAGTAATTTCGGCTCTATCCGGCGCAGTACTGATTATGGAAAAACGTGGAAAGTTGTTTTAGAACCTGAGCTTGGTGGGCTGGTTTTAAATGGTGAATCAATGACGACAGCGCCGCACAATCCCGAACATATTTATTTCGCACGGCTCAATCCACCGATTCTTTACAGAAGTACGGATCGCGGCGCTACGTGGGACAGCGTCAGCTCCATTCCCAAAGCAAATCCTGATGACTCGACTGAACTCGACCCGAGTTTCTGTACAATTGCCTTCCGCCGTGACAGCAGCAATATTATGCTCGCCGGATGTGCAAGCGGCAGGATATATAAATCTCTTGATACAGGAAAAACCTGGAAACTTATTGACCAGATCGCAAAATCAACATATGGCGACGCTGAAGTCCCAAAGATCGCCTTTTCAACAGCTAACCCGCTTATCGGCTATGCTGTTGTTGCATATTTCTTCCCGGTTTCCATTCCCAATGGCGGAGTTCATAAAACAATTGATGGTGGAAATACATGGAAACCGCTTGCCTTTGCCGATACAAGCCTGTGGGCGCTTGGCGTACCGCTTTTTGGCTCACCTGATGAGGTTTCTATTGGCGGTTTCAGCCAGCCTTTTAGCCCGGATAACCGCGTTCCGGGAGTATCAGTCGTCGGGATTTTAAAAAATGATTCAACCTGGGAGCGCTATGATAATTCTGTGCCGTGGTCTTCCAAAGGCGATCATAACGTCTGGCTTTTAAAATATGCCGGGAACTCCCCGCAAACACAAAAATTATATATGGCGAGCGAAGCAGGATTTTTTGTAAAAGACGCGATAGTGACAGGAATTTATGAGGAAAATTCTTTTAAAACCAATAGCTATTCAGCACGATATTCTCATTCTACACTTTCTTTGCAATTTCCTGATATTTTAAAACATCCGGCTCCCTTTACAATAGTTAATCTTCTCGGGCAGACAGTTTTTAAAGGTACAGTAGCTTCTGGCACGCATGGAGCAGAATTCCAGCTTCCTCACGAACTTCCTGCCGGAATCTATGTTGTTTACTTTTTAAACGAAAAGCTCGGCGCTCAAAGTATTATTATTGATTAATTTTTTTACAATAGTAGTTTTTAAAAAACTTTACAAGGTACGTGTATGTCATTTGAATTCAGCCCGCACATCTCAGTTCAGGTCAATAGTTACGACAAAGCCCTGGAATTTTATCAGAATGTCATTGGAATGAAGCTTTTAAAAAACTCGGAAGGCGAGGCGGAATTAGAGATCGGCGGAATGACATTTCATATTGAGCGCAGCCCGCAGGGACATATTTTCTTTGAATTTAAAGTGGAAAATGTAGAATCTGTTCGTCAGAAACTTTTAAAAGAGGGTTGCCGCGCCACTGCCACGCATATCCAGAAAAGCTACCTCATCACCGATCCGTACGGAATGAGATTTCATATTTTTGAAGAATAGGTTTTTTAGAAATTAGTTCAAAAACAAAAACCTCGCCTGTTTTTAAAAACAAGCGGGGTTTTCTTTTAAAAGCTTTTAAAACTTTCCTTTAAAAAACTATTTTTCAAGCCGAATCCGGTTCACCAGATTTCCTAACAGGTCAATCTCACATTCTACCACGTCACCGTCCTTCACCCATAGCGGCGGATTGAAAACCTTACTGCCGTTCAATTCCAGGAAGCAACCCGTTCCCACCGTTCCCGAACCGATCACGTCGCCCGGATACAGCGTCACGCCGTAGCTCGCACGCTCAATGATCTGCGCAAATGTCCACGACATATCTTTTGTATTTCCGCGCGAAACTTCCTGCCCGTTTAGGCGCGTCACCATTGTGAGGTCGTAGCGGTCGCCTTTTTCACCTTCTACGATTTTTGAGGTTAATTCATCTTTTGTTGCTAAAAACGGCCCAAGCGATGTTGCAAAATCTTTTCCTTTTGCCGGGCCAAGGTTCAGCTTCATCTCGTGCATCTGCATAGCACGCGCGCTCCAGTCGTTCATGATCGTATAGCCAAAAATATAATCATCGGCTTTTGCCGCAGGAATATTTCGCCCTTCTTTTCCAATGACGATTGCGCACTCAAGCTCAAAGTCAAGCTGGTCCATGTGCATCGGCTGTACGACTACTTCGCCGGGGCCGGTCACCGCCTGGTGATTAGTAAAATAGAAGATCGGGATTTCATCAAATTCCGGTATCATGTCCAAACCACGATTGCGTCGCGCCGACTCTACGTGCTGACGAAAAGCATACCCGTCGCGCATCGAGGTCGGGCGCGGCACCGGCGAAACAAGCGTCACAGCATTAATAGAATGAACGATAATTTCATCCGGCTGGCCATTATTATCAACCCATTTATCAATTTTTTCCACATCGCGGATTCCCGCCTGCCCGAGCTTTAAAAAGTCGAGAATATTGTCCGGCATATAGCTCAGTTCAAAATCTACGTTAGAATTTGCCTTTTTAAAAGCCAGGTTTAGGTCAATCGCGTAGTTGCCTTTTAAAATCCCGAGCCGCTCGGAGCCGCCGCAGGTAAATGTAATAAACTTCATGGGTAATTTCCTTTTAAAAGTTCTTTTTAAAAACCAATTTTTGAAAGCGCAAATTTACAGAATTTATAGCGAGCTTTTAAAAACAAAAACGGCGTATAGTTTTTTAAAACCATACGCCGTAAAATTTCCTTTAAAAGACTTTTTAAAACTATCTTTGAAGTGCATGGCGCATTGACAAGAAGCCAACCGTACCAAATCCCATTAAGAACATCAACTGAAAAGGAATTGCCGCAATCTCAAGGTAGCGAAGCGAAGCGCCAATACCGAACACAAAATACAGCGCGAAAAGAACTTCCACCATCACAACCCAGTGAATCTTACGCGAAACATATTTCTTGGTTTTCCAGTTATCTGTTTCAGTTTTGATCGCATATTTCGGCGTGCGTTTGAATTCTGTTTTAATTCCCATCAGCGCTTCGATCACTGCACGCGAGTTATTCACTGCAAAGCCCATACTTCCCGCCATAAATACCGGGAACAACAGCAGGCGGCGGCGCCAATCTAAATGGATTGCCTTCTGTGCGTAAAGATAAAACAGAAATGTCGAAATTGACGCTAAAACAAACACCGACATCAGCGTGAAAATATCGTCGTATCCGGCTACCGTATTTTTAATAATTACAAGCGGCACATTTAAAAGCGCAGTAAGCAAAATGAACGGGAACACGATATTGCTTGTAAGGTGAACCGTACATTCCATTTTCACTTTAAAAGGAATTTTGGATTTCCACACGCTTGGAAGCAGTTTTAAACCCGTTTCCACCGCGCCTTTTGTCCAGCGGAATTGCTGCGTTTTTAAAGAATTGATGTCAGCTGGAAGTTCAGCAGGTGAAGTCACGTCATTTAAAAAGATGAATTCCCAGCCGCGAAGCTGCGCGCGATAGCTCAAGTCCAAATCTTCAGCAAGCGTGTCTGAATGCCAGTTGCCCGCGTCCATGATCGTGCTTTTGCGCCAAACGCCGCCCGTTCCGTTGAAATTTATAAAAAATCCCGCTTTATTACGAACCTGCTGCTCGATCACGAAATGACCGTCAAGGGCCAGCGCCTGAGCGCGTGTAAGGAAGGAATATTCTTCGTTGATGTGTTCCCAGCGCGTCTGCACCATCCCGATATTCGGGTTTTGAAAATGCGGAAGTGTTTTAAAAAGAAATTCTTTACGCGGAACAAAATCGGCGTCAAAAATTGCTACAAATTCACCTTTCGCTGTTTCCAGACCAGCTTTTAAAGCGCCTGCTTTATAGCCCGAACGGTCAACGCGGTGAATATGCACAATGTCAAAACCTTTCGCTGCATATTGAGCAACAAGCTTTTTAGAAACTTCTACTGTTTCATCAGTGGAGTCATCCAGAAGCTGAATTTCTAATTTATCTTTCGGATAGTCAATCGCACAGACATTTTTAATTAAACTTTCAACAACATACACTTCGTTAAAGATCGGCAACTGGATCGTTACCATCGGCAGTTCGCCCATCGGAGCAGTTTTCGCGTGCGTCACTTTTGCTGTTTTATGATAATAATATACCATCACAAGGCCGTGAAGCCCAAATGCGAAAAGAATACAAAGCGATAGAAAATATATGCCGAGAAGGATGCTCTCCATGCGTATTTTGCCCCCAAAATGCTGAAAAGGTGATGAAAATTCGTGAATCGTAATGCGTGATTCGTAAATCGTAACCCGTTTAAAAAACGCAATCTTTAAAAACTAAAAACTCAACATTAAAACTACCAATTTGAAATTGTGCTGACCAGGATCTGGTCCGAAAGCCTGTCAAGAATAATTCTTACTGCCCTGTCGCGTTCATTTCGCGGGTCAGTCGCTACGTTGTAATTCTGCTTATCCGAAAACTGCTTTTTCCACATTTGCTTTTTTAAAACAGCATCGTAGAATTCCACATCCATCGTCATCGTCAGCTGCCGCTCGCGTTCGCGCTCACCCGGTTGGATCGAAACCGCCGCCTCACTGATCGGAAGCATTGTCACCGAAAGTCTTGAATCACCGCCTGACTCAACCAACCGCAGCGAATTATCATTGCGGAATTTCTGCACCAGGAATTGCGACATCGCATCGCGAAACTGGCTGTTACCAAGGCCGCTATTATCCGTAACAGGCGGAATATACAGCGTTTTCAAATGCTCCGGCAGCGAATTTCCGCCGGTAAACGAATAGCATCCCGCAAGCGCGCAAACCATTAATAATATGCAATTTAACACCAAAACGGTGTGAACTCTATTACAGCCAAATGAGATTTTTTTCATAATTCTTTTTAAAAGATTTTAAAGACATAAAAATTACCTTGTCATTCCCGCGCAGGCGGGAATCCAACACGCCTGAAAGACTTTTTAAAAACTTCCTCTTTTTAAAAATTCCGGTTTTAAAAACGGGTTGGTTTCGCGCTCCTCGCCTATCGTTGTCATCTCACCATGTCCCGGCAAAACCGCGTAATCATCCGGAAGTTTTAAAAGCTTTTCAAGAATACTTTTTAAAAGTAATTCAGTATCGCCGCCCGGCAGATCCGTCCGCCCGACACTTCCCTGAAAAAGCGTGTCACCGACAATCGCAATTTTCATAGTGTGATCTATAAAGCAAACGCCGCCTTCCGTGTGTCCCGGCGTGTGAATTACATCAAACTTCCAGCGACCGCACTCAATTACATCACCTTCTTTTAAAAACTTATTAATTTTTATCGCTTCAATTTCAAAAGGTAATTTCCAGCCAAGATATTTTGCCGGATCAATTGCACGATATTCATCATCTTTATTCAGGTAAATCGGCGCTTTCGTGGCACGTTGAATTTCCGCTGCATCCGCAGTATGATCCCAATGCGAATGTGTCAGTAGGATTTTCTCTAACGTTAGATTTTCATCTTTTAAAACTTTTAAAAACGGCTCGGCGCAGTCTTTCGGCGCATCTACAAGGATCGCTTTTTTCGTTTCGGAATCTGTGACGAGATAACCGAATGTTGCTACAGGGCCGGATTCTATCGGGTAAATTTTCATGTATTTTTAAAAGAAGTTTCAACAAAAAATATCTGTCATTCCCGCGCAGGCGGGAATCCATGCGCCAAACGGAATTACCGGGCGCGAACTTCTGGCGTTTTGGATTCCCGCCTGCGCGGGAATGACATTTATAACCTAAGTTTTTAAAACATCAAAGATACGGCAGCGATTTTTAAAAGTAAAGTTTTTAAAAAGCGCGGAATCCGCTTTAGCTTTTCTAATTGCGCGCAAAGGCGTATTTTTGTATTCTTTTTAAAATTAGCTATAAAGATTTTTGTTTTTGTGAAAATACTCCAGCTCACTCCGCGTATCCCGTTCCCTCTGCATGATGGCGGCGCGATCTGCATGTATAATACGGCAAAATATCTTACAAAGGCCGGCCATTCGGTAACACTCGCAGCGCTGAATACGAACAAGCATTTTGTTGCGCCGGAAGTGATGAAAGGCGCGTGCGACGAAGTCGTGACAACGAATATAAATACCGACTTGAGCGCGATTGCTGCTTTTAAAAACCTTTTTACAAAGCTGCCATATAATGCAGAACGGTTTATTTCGGAGGAATTCAGCGGGCTTTTGCAATCGCTTTTAAAAAAGAATTCGTATGACATTATCCAGATAGAATCTATTTTCGTTGCGTTTTATATTGATATTATCCGCAGTTATTCCAAAGCGCCTGTCGTGCTGCGCGCACATAACGCGGAATATATGATCACGGAGCGCCTGGCACAGCATGAAAAGAATCTTTTTAAAAAAACATACCTGCGTTTTTTAGCCGGAAGGATGAAACGGTTCGAGGCAGAGCTTTTTAAAAAGTTTGACGGTATCCTCGCTATTACGCCGGACGATGAAGCGATTATCAAAAAAATGGGATATGAGGGCAAAACTGCTGTGATGCCCGCTGGAGTAGATACCAACTTTTTCTCGCCTGCGCCAAACGAGGATTTTTCAGCAAAAAGAATGTTCTTTTTCGCGAGCCTGGAATGGAGCGCGAATATTGAAGCGTTACAATGGTTGATGCGCGAGGTTTTTTTTAAAATCCAGAAACTTCATCCTGACCTTGAGCTCCATATCGGCGGCAAAAATCCTGACGAGAGGACGTTGTTTTTTAAAAATGTGCCGGGAGTTCAATTTCATCAGAATATTGAATCAGCGCCGGATTTTATGCGCGCCCATGGAATTCAAATCGTACCGCTCCTGAGCGGTGGCGGTATGAGAGTGAAAATTATTGAAGCAATGAGCGCGGGAAAAGCGATCATTTCAACAAGTATCGGCGCGGAAGGAATTAAGTATGAAAATGGAAAAAATATTCTTATTGCTGATACAGCCGAAGAATTTATCACGCAGATTGACAAGTGTTTTAAAAATGGCGAACGGGTAAAAACAATTTCGCGAAATGCGCGTGAAACAGCTTTACAACATTATTCCTGGGAACAGCAGACGGAAATCGCTTTAAAAATGTACCGCGAACTTTTAAAAGAAAATAACACAAATTGATTATATAACTTTTTAAAAAGGTAATTCAATGGCATCATCGTATATTATTTCAGCGGCGCGCACGCCGATTGGCGCGTTTATGGGCACGCTTTCGGAACTTTCGGCCCCGCAGCTCGGCTCAATCGCGATTAAAGAAGCTATCAGCCGCGCGGGAATTAAACCGGAAGACGTGAGTGAAGTAATTCTTGGGAATGTTCTTACAGCGGGTGTTGGACAAGCCCCGGCACGGCAGGCAGCGCTCGGCGCGGGAATCCCGAATTCCGTTCCGTGCATGACGATCAATAAAGTGTGCGGAAGCGGTTTAAAATCGGTGATGCTGGCTGATCAGGCAATTCGCGCAGGCGATGCGGAAATCGTTGTTGCCGGCGGACAGGAATCAATGTCAACAGCGCCATATCTTCTTCCAAAAGGCCGCACGGGTTATAAGATCGGAAACGGTGAAATTATTGATTCGATGATGTATGATGGCCTGACGGACGCATATAAGAAAAACCCGATGGGGAATTTTGCTGATGCGTGTGCAAATGCGTGTAGCATTGATAGGAATGCGCAGGATGAATATACGATCACGAGCTATAAACGCGCTCATGCAGCACAGGCTAACGGCGCTTTTAAAGATGAGATCGTGCCTGTCGTGATCGAAGGCCGCAAGGGTTCTGTGACAGTTGATACAGACGAAGAACCGGCGAAAGTAAATTTTGACAAAATTCCTTCTTTAAAACCTGTTTTTTCAAAAGAAGGAACGGTGACGGCGGCGAATGCAAGCTCGATCGATGATGGCGCGGCTGCAATTATCGTTGCATCGGAAGATGCGGTGAAAAAATATAATTTAAAGCCGATGGCGCGAATTATCGCTCAGGTTTCTCACGCTCAGGCGCCGGAGGAATTTTCAACTGCGCCGATTGACGGAATTCGCAAGGTTTTAAAAAAGGCGAATCTGACGATAGACGATATTGACCTTTTTGAAGTAAACGAAGCATTCGCCGTTGTGGCGCTTGCAGCGAAAAATGAGCTGGGAATTCCACATGAAAAGCTAAATGTGAATGGCGGTGCAGTTGCGCTCGGACATCCGATCGGCGCAAGCGGCGCGCGTGTTTTGACAACGCTTTTATACGCGCTTAAAAACCAGAATAAAAAATATGGTTTGGCAACGCTCTGCATTGGTGGCGGCGAGGCGAGTGCGTTGGTTATTGAAATGATGTAAAATTGATTGAACTTTTTCAAAACCTTATGGCTTTAAAAACTATAAGGTTTTTTACTTTTTAAAAACCGGGATGTCATTCTGAGCAGAGCGAAGAATCCACGTGGGAATGACTGAACGCGAACTTCTGACGTAGATTCTTCGCTGCGCTCAGAATGACAAAACGTAGTACTGATGAATATTAATACTTTTTAAAACGACTTTTTTAAAAACATCAACCCGAAACTTGCCGTCGGGTTTTAAAAGAAAATTATCATGGAAAATTATAAAGTTACGCTGATAAAAGGCGATGGGATCGGGCCGGAAATCGCTGATGCGGTTGTAGAAATTTTTAAATGTGCAAACGTGCCGATCGAGTGGGAAGAAGCGTACGCGGGGCTGGAAAGCTCGGAAAAGCGCGGGAATGTGCTGCCGGAAGAAACGCTCGATTCCATCAAACGCAATAAGGTTGCTCTAAAAAGCCCGACCACGACGCCCGTTGGAAAAGGCCATAAAAGTGTGAACGTGACGATCCGCAAAAAGCTCGATTTATTTGCAAATGTGCGCCCGGCGAAGTCGCTTCCCGGCGTGAAAACGCGTTTTGACAATGTGGATCTGCTCATCGTGCGGGAAAATGTGGAAGATACGTATGCGGGAATCGAGTATTACCAAACGCCGGATGTGGCCGAGTGTTTAAAAATTATCACGCGTCAGGGTTCGACGGCTGTTGCGCGTTATGGATTTGAGCTGGCGCGCACCCTTGGCCGTAAGCGCGTGACGTGCGTTCATAAAGCGAATATTCATAAGCTGACTGACGGTTTATTTCTGGAATGTTTCCAGGAAGTGGCGAAGGATTTCCCGGAAATCCAGGCAGATGACATCATCGTGGATAACGTCTGTATGCAGCTTGTTTCAAAGCCGGAGCAGTTCGACATGCTCGTGCTGCCGAATCTTTATGGGGATATTGTGAGCGACCTGTGCGCAGGAATCGTGGGCGGGCTGGGTGTTGCGCCTGGTGGTAATATCAGCAATGACCTCGCGGTTTTTGAAGCTGTTCATGGTTCGGCGCCGGATATTGCGGGTAAAGGTTTGGCGAACCCGATTGCGCTTTTACTTTCGGCTATCCAGATGCTTCGCCATTTAAAACTTCTCTCACATGCTCATCGTATTGAAACGGCTCTCCGCCTGACGCTGGCGGCGGGAATTAAAACACGTGACTTGGGCGGTAACTGCTCGACACAGGAATTTACAAAGGGAATTATCAGTAATATCCCGGTGGAAATCGAAAGCGACCCTTTAAAAACACCGATGATGGAAAAGCAGCAGGTGCCGCCAATGGCATCAGATGCCGCAGCAGAGCCAAAAGCAACTAACAATGTGAACTGGAAATGCGACGGGATTGACATTTTTGTCCAAAGCAAAGGCCTGCCGAAAATGACGGAGAGTTTTGAAAACTTTACGCTGACGACGATTTCCAATCGCGGTACGAAAGTCTATCCGGGGACGATGCCGGATATCCTGCTGGTGGACTGGTTTACGTGCAGGTTTACGGCTGATGGCGAATTTGGCGATACTGAAATTGCGCGGCTGCTCCAGCACGTTACCGCACTTGGCTATGAGTGGACACATGTGGAAAAGCTGTTTTCAAAAGATGGTGCAATCATGTACACCAAAGCGCAGGGTGAGTAGGGTGTTTTTAAAAAATAAGGTGTAATAAAAAAGCCGGTTCTTTTTTAAAAGAACCGGCTTTTTTGTGTTATCTGAAATATAATCTAATATTAGACTTCTTTCAAAAGTCGTAAAAGATCTTTTTCGACGTAGGGGCAGGTTTAAAACCTACCCTCTTTTGAGCATTTAGCGCGATCTTCTGACGCGGGGCGGGTTTTAAACCCGCCCCTACAAGACTTAGAATTTGACTTTCGAAAGAAGTCTATTAGAATACTATTGCATACTTTATATTTATAGTCAAATTTATTTAAACTTTTAAAAACCTAACGAGCAATCCCCCTCGGCTACGCCGTGTCCCCCTCCCGGGGGATACTCTGCATTTGGATCTCCTTTTTTTAAGGGAAATGTCCGTAGGACAGAGGGATACTACGGTACATTTGGAAAAGTTTAGACAACCTCAATTTAAGAAGTAAAAGGCGAAGAAAGGAATTTCTTTGCCTTTTTACTTTTACAGTATTTTTAAAAGAGTGAGTGCAAATAATTTATATGAGCTTGTTACTACATTGCAGGAATAGCAACTTCGGGATTAAAAGCATTCTCTATGGCTTTGAGGAGAATTTGTGTTTTAAAAGGTTTGGATAGGAATGATGATACACCTACAGCTTTCATTTCATCCATTCTGGTATTGATCGGCAGCCCTGT
This sequence comes from Bacteroidota bacterium, assembly GCA_040386315.1. Lineage (GTDB taxonomy): Bacteria > Bacteroidota > Ignavibacteria > Kapaibacteriales > DASPKH01 > DASPKH01. The sequence continues at coordinate 14,341 of JAZKFS010000155.1, read as the reverse complement.
CATTATAATAAATTTCAAGGACTGTTTTAGTTTGATTAATTCAGCAATAAGGGCAGGCCCGTCCACCAGAGGCATGTTTACGTCAGTAATAACAAGCTCGATCTGCGGATTTTCTTTAAAAACCAAAAGCGCTTCGGCCCCATTATTTGCTGTAAGAATAGTAAAGCCGAAATTTTCCAGGGCATACGAAATAAGCTGCAGGATCAAAGGCTCGTCGTCCACGATCAGTATTGTTTTCCTCTGCCCGGTCAGTACGGTAGCGGGTTCCTGGGTTATAGCATTATGCTGCTTTCCGTGAGATGCCGGAAGCCAGATCTCAAAAGTGGCGCCTTTATCTTTATTGATATTATTAAATACTTTCATAAAACCGTTGTGGCTTTTTACTATTGCATTTACCGTAGATAGTCCCAGCCCCGTCCCGCTTCCTTTTTCCTTTGTCGTAAAAAACGGGTCGAAGATCTTATCAAGGATCTCAGGCGGAATACCTTTACCACTGTCTGTAATGGCTAAAACTGTATATTCAAGAGATTTTGCTTCCGGCGTAGTACTAAAGATTTCATGGGTTGGGACGCGGCCCTCAAGCTCGATACATATTTCGCCTCCCTGCGGCATAGCATCACGCGCATTTACGCACAGATTCATTAGTATCTGCTGGATCTGGGTTGCGTCACCGAGAATAGGTGACGCTGAATCGGAAATACTGACAAGTACTTCTATAGATTTTGAAAAGGTCTTCCGGATGATCATGGCGATCTCGCGGATACTGTCTGCTAAGGACAGGAGCTTGCGCTCTCCGCCTACACCGCTTGCAAACATTAATACCTGCCTCACTATATCAGAACCGCGTTGCGCACTTACTTCTATAGTTTCCAGCATTCTTGAGTTTTTCTCTTCAGGATATTTCAGCCGGAGTATTTCTACAGAGAGGAGGATAGGCGTCAGTACATTATTAAGGTCGTGCGCTATACCGCTTGCAAGAGTCCCAAGACTTTCCATTCTCTGTGAACGGTAGAATTGCTCCTGCAGGCTTTTCTGCTCTGTAATGTCATTATTAATTGCCAATACAGATTTTGGTTTGCCATTACTATCAAAAACCAGCGTCCACCGGCAATAGGATATCACTTCTTTCCCATTTCTGTTCTGCTCTATTAATTCACCGCTCCATTGCCCTGAGAATAAAAGTTCATCCCAGGCCTCTTTAAATCTTTCGGTGGTATCTTTATTATATATCAGATCATTTATAGATCTGCCTATGGATTCACGTCCGGTCCACCCGTACATCCTTTCGGCTGCCTTATTCCAGAAAGTAACCCTGGTATTAAGGTCCCGTACGATAACTGCCTCATTGGCTATGTCCAGAAGGGCACTATGCTCGCGCAATCGTTCTTCTGTTCTTTTCCTATCGGTAATATCGCGGCTGCTACACGCGGCCCCCGTTATTACTCCATCAGTAATAATAGGATGAAGTGATGTTTCCTGGTAATATAGTTCGGTCGAACTGCTCTTCCCGGAATGACGATCGAAAATAATATGCTCGCCTTCAAAACAACGCTCGTATAGCGATTCCCAGTACGAAGCCATTTCCGCAGGCATTGCTTCAAGATTGGCATCGCCAACTTTTAAACGTATCCCATATTCATTGAAATGATTAGCGGCAAAAACTGTATTGAGGGTCAGCAAACGGCACGAACGGTCAACTGACCAGAATGAAGCCGTTGTGTTTTCAATGAGCGCCATGATATTCGACTGGGATTTCCGCAAAGCAAACTCATTTTGTTTCCTTTCGGTAATATCCCGGCCAAATGCTACCACACCGGTGACTGTGCCTTCGGTAATAATCGGGTTGAGCGAAAGCTCTACGTAATGCTTTTTACCTTCCGCTTCATATTTAATATCAAATGAATATTTTTCTCCATTCAGAGCGCGGCTGTATTTATTTTTCCAGTAGTCATTTTCTAAAGCTGAACCGATTTTAAAAACTTCCATTCCCGAGACCGTGTTTACTCCGTACGCATGCTCCAGGTAATGCGCATAATTAGTATTAAAAGTAATTATTTTAAAATCCCGGTCAAATGACCAGATGAGGTCACTGGTATTTTCAATCACGTCCGTAATATTCGCTTTTGATACTTTCAGCGCCTGCTCACTGCGCTTCCGCTCACTGATGTCGCGGCTGAAGGCAGCAACACCCGTGATTTCGCCATCGGTAATAAACGGATTGAGCGTTACTTCGGTATAGCACAGCTCGCCAACATCTCCCGTTTCATTTTCTACAGTAAAATGTTCGCCGTTTAAAGCCCTGTAATATACAGGCAGCCAATACTGGAGAGTTTGTGCCGGTATAATTTCTTTTAAAGAAATACCGATGGCCGGATATATCCCGTTCTCTTTAAAAAAGTGTTGCTCAAATACCGAATTATATGTTAGCAGGCAATAATCCCGGTCTATTGACCAGATGGAATCTTTTGTGTTTTCTATCAGGCCGCGGATAGCCGCCTGCGACTTTTTTAAAACCTCTTCACTTTGCTTTCTCCCGGTAATATCACGGCCAAATGCAACGACTCCCGTAATTATATCTCCCGATACAATCGGATTGAGCGATATTTCCCGGTTCCTGGTTTTACCATTAAATTCAACATCATACTCAAAAGAAAATTGCTCACCTTTAAAAGCTCGCTCATAATTCTCTACCAAATGTGTGTAGATTCCTTCAGGAACGGCTTCGTGTAAAGCTAAACCGATTTTTAAATTCTTTCCGAACCGTTTTAAAAAGAACTGCTCATATACCGAATTAAATGCCGTGAGGCAATATTCCCGGTCTACCGACCAGATAGAGTCAGTTGTATTTTCAATTAATGCGGATATCTTTTCAAGTGAACTTTTTAAAGCTTCTTCATTTATTTTCCGCTCTGTAACGTCGCGCCCGAAAGCCGTGACACTGGTAATTATTTCACCGGAGTAAATAGGATTGAGCGCTACTTCTCTGAACCTTTCCTCACCATTCAGGACAACAGTAAATTCAAATGAAAATCTTTCGCCTGTAAATGCCCGCTCATACATTGGCCTCCACATTGTAGCTGTAGCTTCGGGAACAAGGTCAACCAGTGACGCCCCTGTTTGCAGGCGCTGTCCGAATGTTTTAAAAAACACCTCATCATAAGCGGAATTAAACGTTAAAAGCCGGAATTCAGGGTCAACCGACCAGATCGCCGCATCTGTATTTTCAAAAATTGCCGTCAGGTTGGACTGAGAGTTTTTAAAAGCTTCCTCACTCCTTTTACGCTCCGTAATATCCCGGCTATATGCCGCTACCCCGGTAATCTCACCATCAGTTATAATGGGATTAAGGGAAATTTCCGAATACATCAGGATACCCGGCATTTCAAATTTATTCTCAACGCTGAATTTTTCGCCTTTTAAAGCGCGGTCATAGAGAGCTTTCCAATAGTAAAATACTTCTTCCGGCACCAGGTCGCTTGCATGAGCGCCTACAGTTAGCCGGATACCAAATCCATCAAAAAAACTTTTAGAAAAAGCAGAATTAAACGTGATAAGCCGGTATTCACGATCAACAGACCAGATAGAATCATCGGTATTTTCAATAAGCGCGAGAGTATTAGCCTGCAAACTTCGTAGCTTCTGCTCCTGCTGCTTCCGCTCGGTGATGTCACGGACTATTGTAATACGATATTTGTCGCCATCATACTCCAGGTTTTTTCCTACGACTTCTATCGGAAATGTATATCCGTCTTTATGCACCGCAGTAAGTTCGTATGTGCCGGTAAATCCATTTTGCATCTTGTGCAATGCTATTTTGCTGCTTTCCGGAGTAGTAAAGTCAAATAAAGTTTTGCCCCGGATTTCATCAAATGTATAGCCATATATTGCTGAAACCGCAGAATTTGCATCTACAATTACAGCATTTTGAGATATAATCACACCATCAATGGACATATCGGAAAGATGGCGGAAGCGCTTTTCCTTCTTTAGATATTGCTGGAGTTTTTTAAAAGACTCTTCGTCCGGTGTGCAGCTGCGAAGGAAATTTGTTTCTTCTGGTGTCATTTTACAATATGAAACTTAAAAAACTGGACTTGAAAATAGAATCCTGGCGCTTTTAAAAAGCATCGCAAAATTTACTATTAACAGAGGGCTCAGGATAAAAAAAGAAAGCTAACAGGGGCTGGTAAGCACCTGATAGCATTAACTCTTACTAGAAGTGATGGACTTGGCACACGACCTTTAAAAGTATTTATTAGTGTAAATGACTTTCATACTTAGAGTTGAGCTTTTAAAGTATGGCGTTATTTCGCATTTTCTTGAAATCGAAGATCGCGGCAGTTTTTAAAAGATCTATTGAATTCACTAAACCTGTGCTTTTTAAAAGGACTACATCAGTAGGAAGTAATCTGAAACTTGTTTAAACTCTTTTTTTACAATCCATTGTATTATCCCTCTGTCCTACGGACATCTCCCTTAAAAAGGGAGATACACATCCACAGTATACCCCTTTTTCAAGGAGGGGGGGGACGGCGTAGCCGAGGGGGATTTTGCGTTAGTTTTAAAAAGTTTAGACACCCTTGCTTTTAAAAATTCCCGCAGATTTTATCAATAATTCTTCCAGATTTTTTTATTTTTTCAGTTGAAATTATCGCCCCCAGCTACACAAAAACTTTCTCTGGAGCAGGTTGTTAATTTCTTTTTTTTAGTCGAATTCCGCATTTTCACCCCAGAGGGTGATAGGTTTATAGAATACAAACATATCGTAAACATTCACGACCCCAGAGGGGTCGCATCTGGCGTTAAGCTTTTCTCCTGTGATGTGCGACCCCGCTGGGGTCAAAATGCCGATTCATTTTAAAAGAGCTTAGAACCTAACAGCCCTGCTCCGGGAAGTGGGTTTTCGGAAGTTTATACAACTCCATATTTTAAAAATCATCAAAAAATTTCATACTGAGCCTGTCGAAGTACGAAATTTTTTATACAGGTTTGCTGAATTCAAAAAACCTTTTTAAAAACTGCCGCGATCTTCTGACGTCTTCATAATTCGACGGTACTGAGCGTAGTCGAAGTATCAGTATGAAGGAAGAGATGAATTGCGAAAAAAAGGCTAAGAAACTGTTCGGGATTTAAAAAAGTAGAACTACGCTGTCATTCCCGCGAAAGCGGGAATCAACGCCGGACGGACGCGTTAGGTTACAATACTCGTTTTAAAAACAGTACTTTTAAAACTTTACAACAACATTTTTCAACTTCTTCTTACATTGATTCCCCTTTTCAGGGGAATGACAATTGCTATTGAGATGTGAATTGAATTCCCGAACAGTTTCTAAACAACTTCGAAGTTTTAAAAAGAAAAGAGCAAAAGAAAAATTATCTTTTGCTCTTTTAAAAAATGTGCTTTTAAAACTTTTTACCGCTTTACAATCCACGTATTGCCGGAGCCATACGTAACGTATGAAATTGTTGGAGCGCCAAGGTTATAAAGCCCAATTGCCTGCGTGCCGGTATTTCCCGTAATATTCAGGCGTTTTAAAAACGGCGAGCCAACCAGGTACAAACCTGCCCCTCTATCATAATTGGAAACAGATGAGCCGTCACAATTTCCGGCAGTAATGGTAAATCCGTCAACGATCGCCGTTGCGTCCAAACCTGTCCCTGAGACGATATGATAACTATTATCAGATGTTCCGGCTGCGCCGATTTCGCCGCTGAGCGTTGTAACATTTGATGTTGCATTACGTGCCGAAGCAGCGCTTTCATTTCCTGCAAATCCACCAAGAAGCGCTACGTTATTTTTTGCTGTAAAGGAAAGAGTTCTGTCTGTAGTGGCAGTTGGCTTGTACGTTCCTGCTGTCACCCATACTTCTCCGGCGTCAATCCGGCTGATAGCAGTTGCAAGATCAGTATAAGCATCTGTCCAGGTACTTCCCTCGATCGCTCCTGTTGCAGAAGATTTCACATATACGCGCCCAGCCGTAACTTTCACTACAGCACCATAGGCCGTGCCGGCGGAATTTGTAGCATACGCCCGTACATGATATACTGTCGTATTTGTCAGGCCTGTCATTGATGAGGTAAAGCTGCCTGTGCCTGTACCATCAGTGGTTTTACTATCGGCAGTGGTCGGCGTGCCGGTTGTATTCCAGCACACACCGCGGGCGGTGACAGAAGCGCCGCCATCTGCTGTTACGTTTCCGGCAGCAGTACCGGCCGTCAGAGTGATTGCTGTAATATAACTTGTTGTTGTAACTGTTGGAAGGACGATACCTGTGCTTACCGTACCGGTTACAGCAACGTTTTGTGTACTAGCACCAGTTGAAGAGTGAGTAATATTATCAGTAAATGTTCCGGCGCTTGCCCCTGTAAGCCGGGCATCAATTGTTGTAGAGGGAACATTCCCACTGCTTGGTGTAAGAGTTACTGTTCCACCATAGGAGTTACTTCCCGTTCTGATCTCATATCCTGTTGGCGCTGTAACTGTAAGATTTCCTGTAAGGCCAGTAGCTGAAACCGTATAGTTTTGTGCTCCTGAAGGAGTTCCGGTCGGAGTGCTGAAAGCGCTTAATGCTCCTGTTATGGTAATTACAGCAGTATTTCCGGTCGCAGCGATATTTTGTGTTGCAGCTCCTGTTGAGGCATGGGTAATATTCCCGCTAAATGTTCCGCCGGTTGCGCCTGTCAGGCGAACGTCAATTGTGGTAGAAGAAACGGAACCGCTTGTTGGCGTCAGGGTAACTGTGACTGCGTACGCATTGCTACCCGTACGGATTTCATATCCAGTCGGCGCTGTAATGGTTATATTCCCTGTTAAGCCGCTTGCTGATACCGTATATGACTGAGATGCTGAAGCTGTTCCCTGGGGTGTACTGAACGAATTCAGTGTACCTGTTACAGTGATGGAACGTACACTACCGGTAGCAGTTACATTTTGAGTAGTAGCTCCTGTAGAAGTATTTGCTATATCTCCGCTAATAATTCCCGCGCTTGCCCCTGTCATCCGAACATCAATAGTCGTAGATGATACCGTTCCACCGGACTGCGTAAGAGTAAGCGAAGAAGCATACGCGTTTGAGCCAGTGCGAACTTCATAGCCGGTTGGCGCTGTGACAGTAATATCATTCGTTAGATTGCTGCCCGAGATGGTATAGCTTTGTGATGCTGAAGGCGTGCCAAGACTGGTGCTGAAAGCATTGAGCGTTCCGGTAATACTTATTGCAGCACTTCCGGTCACACTTCCGATTACAGCTTTATTTTGCGTAGTAGCACCGCCACTTGCCGTATGAGTAATGTTCCCGGTAATTGTTCCTGCACTTGCACCCGTCAGCCGAACATCAATCGTTGTAGAAGAAACGCTTCCGCTTGTTGGTGAAAGTGTAACCGTACCGGAATAAGAATTACTTCCCGTCCTGATTTCATATCCGGTTGGGGCAGTAATAGTAAGATTTCCTGTTAACCCACTGCCTGAAACTGTATATGACTCTGATGAGGAGGCTGTTCCCTGAGTTGTGCTGAATGCATTAAGTGAACCCGTTACAGTAATTAATCCTACGCTACCGCTTGCGGCAACATTCTGTGTTGTTGCACCTGTGGAAACGTTTGTAATATTCCCGCTAGGTAATCCGGCACTTGCTCCTGTTAGTCGAACATCAATAGTAGTAGACGAAACGCTTCCGCTTGTCGGACTCAGTGTTACAGTTCCTGCATAGGCATTGCTTCCTGTACGGATTTCATATCCCGTAGGAGCCGTAATTATAATATCGCCCGTCAATCCACTACCCGAAACCGTATATGACTGTGAGGATGATGCGCTACCCTGAGCTGTTGCAAAAGCACTAAGTGAAGCTGAAGTACTGATCAATGATACGCTGCCGGTTACAGCAACATTTTGCGTAGTCGCTCCGCTTGAAGCGTTAGCAATATTAGTATTGAATAATCCCGCACTAGTTCCCGTCAGGCGCACATCAATAGTGGTGGCTGAAACAGTACTACCAGTCCGAGTAAGAGTAATGCTGCCCGAATATGCATTACTTCCGGTTCGAATCTCAAATCCTGTGGGCGCTGTAATTGTTATATCATTTGTAAGTCCGGCTCCGGAAACCGTATAGCTTTGAGCTGTCGAAGCTGTTCCCTGCGGTGTACTAAATGCATTTAATGTTCCGCCGGTTATACTTACTGTCGGCCCGGTAACAGTACCGCTTACAGCTTTATTTTGGGTTGTTGCGCTTGAAGAGCTATGAGTAATATTTCCATTAAACGTACCACCGCTTGTTCCGGTCAGGCGAATATCTATTGTCGTTGATGAAACAACTCCACTTGTCGGGATCAAAGTAATAGTGCCACTATAAGCATTACTTCCGGTACGGACCTCATATCCTGTCGGTGCAGCAATTGTCAGATCGCCGGCGAGTCCGCTGGCAGAAACGGTATAATTCTGGGATGATGAAGCTGCTCCTTGGTTAGTACTGAATGCATTAAGCGCCGTACCTGAAACAGTAATTAATCCTACAGCTCCGCTTACAGCTTTAGTTTGGGTGGTTGCGCCTGCTGAAGCGTGAGAGATATTTCCGCTTGGTAGCCCTGCGATTGCTCCCGTTAAACGAACATCAATTGTAGTAGACAGAACGCTTCCGCTTGTCGGAGAAAGTGTAACTGTTCCGCCATAGGCATTGCTTCCCGTGCGAATTTCATAGCCATCAGGAGCAGTTATTGTAATATCTCCAGTCAATCCTGCACCTGAAACTGTATATGGCTGCGAAGTTGATGCGGTTCCCTGCGGCGTACTGAAGGCGTTTAACGCTCCGCTTGTAGTGATTAAAGATACCGTACCTATTACAGCCACATTCGGGCTTGATGCCCCGGTCGAGGTATGCGTAATATTATCACTGAACGATCCGGCGCTTGCTCCTGTCAGGCGAACATCAATCGTTGTAGTGGAAACAGTACCACTCACAGGGATAAGAGTTACTGAGCCGGAATATGCGTTAGTACCGGTACGGATTTCAAACCCTGTCGGTGCTGTAATCGTAATATTAGCGGTTAACTGTATACCGGAAACTGTATAATTTTGTGATACCGAGGGGGTACCCTGTGCTGTGCTGAATCCAGTAAGCGCACTACTACTAGTGCTGATCGCGCTTACTGTTCCGCTGGCAGCGACGGTTGGACTTGATGCACCTGTTGAAACATGGGTTATAGTACCGCTAAACGTCCCACCGGTTGCACCGGTCAGTCGAACATCTATTGTAGAAGAAACACTACCACTTGTCGGTGTAAGAATTACTGTACCAGAATATGCATTAGCACCTGTACGGATCTCAAATCCTGCCGGTGCTGTAATGGTTATATTCCCGGATAAGTTGCTCCCTGAAACTGTATAGTTTTGAGAAGCCGATGCGGTTCCCTGTGGCGTACTGAATGCGTTTAATGCTCCGCTCACTGTAACTGCTCTTACTGTTCCGGTAACAGCATTATTCTGTGTAGTAGCTCCCGAAGAAGCATGCGTAATATTTCCGCTTGGTGTTCCGGCAGTTGCGCCTGTCATACGAACAAATATTGTCGTTGAGGTAACATTCCCACTCGTTTGAGTAAGAGTCAGCGAACTGCTAAATGTACCCCCACTTGTAATTGATAGCTCATATCCGGTTGGCGGGGTGACAGTTATATTTCCTGTGAGTCCGCTTCCTAAAACGGTATATGACTGCTCGGTTGAAACTGTACCATGTGCTGTACTAAATGCATTTAATGCGCCACTCACGGTAATTAAGCTAACACTTCCGCTTACAGCTTTATTCTGTGTAGCAGCTCCGCTTGATACATGACTAATATTTCCACCGGGTGTTCCGGCAGTTGCTCCTGTCATACGAACAAATATTGTCGTAGAGTTGACAGTTCCACTGGAAGGCGTAAGAGTAAGAGATGTACCGAATGTTCCGCCAGTTGTTGTTGAAATTTCATACCCGGTTGGCGGAGTAATGGTTATATTTCCTGTGAGTCCGCTTCCCGATACAGTATAAGACTGTTCGGCTGAAACTGTCCCCTGAGCTGTACTGAATGCATTTAATGCGCCACCTACGGTAATTAAGCTAACACTACCCGTTACAGCAACATTCTTTGTTGTGGCACCGGTCGAGGCATTTGTAATATTCCCGCTTGGTGTTCCGGCAGTTGCACCGGTCATACGAACAAATATTGTCGTAGATGAGACACTTCCACTTGTTGGTGTAAGTGCTACGGAACTTGTGAACGTTCCACCGGTCGTGGTTGAAATTTCATATCCGGTTGGTGCAGTAACTGTTATATCGCCTGTTAATCCGCTTCCGGACACGGTATATGATTGCTGACTGGAAGTACTGCCCTGGCTTGTGCTGAAGGCACTGAGGCTAGCTGCTGATATGGTAACCATTCCTACAGTACCCGTCACAGCTTTATTTTGCGTAGTAGCGCCGCCACTTGCTGCATGTGTAATATCGCCACTGATTATTCCGGCAGTTGCGCCCGTCATACGAACAAAGATTGTCGTTGAGGAAACACTTCCGCTCGTTTGGGTAAGTGTAAGAGATGTACCGAATGTGCCACCGCTCGTGGTGGCAATTTCATATCCGGTTGGTGCATTTACTGTTATATTTCCTGTTAATCCGCTTCCGGACACGGTATATGATTGCTCACTAGAAGTACTGCCCTGGCTTGTGCTGAAGGCATTTAGTGGGCCACTTACGGTAATTAAACCAACCGTTCCGGTTGCAGCAACATTCTGTGTGGTTGCGCCGGTTGAGGCGTTTGTAATATTTCCACTTGAGGTTCCGGCAGTTGCTCCCGTCAAACGAACATATATAGTTGTTGAAGAGACAACTCCGCTGCTTGGCGTAAGGGTAAGAGAACTGGCAAATGAACTGCCGCTTGTGGTGGAAACTTCATATCCCGTTGGCGGCGTAATGGTTAAATTTGCAGTTAATCCTGTAGCTGCCACAGAATACGACTGTTGGGCAGATGGTGTTCCCTGTGGTGTGCTGAATGCGTTGAGAGCACCTGTTGTTGTAATCGTAGGAGTGGCGGAAGTACCGGTTCCGGTAAGAATATATATCTCATCATAATCCAAACCGCCGCCCGTTAGGGTAATTCTCCCTGTACGGGAACCACTGGCAGTTGGAGCAAATCGTACCTGTAAGGTACCTCCAGAGGCCGGAATACTTACCGTCGAAGTCCCCCCGTTAATAGTGAAGTCACCTGTAACTGTAGCCGTCATTGCACTGGTAAGATTGGCACCGGTAATAGTTACAGTGGTTGGGCTGGAAGTACTCCCTACAGCTAAAGAGCCAAAGCTCAGAGGGCTTGCTGGCGAAAACGTAGCATATTTGGGAGCAGTAGAGGCAGTGGTAAATGAATTAACCTGCGACCAAGTTTTCTCACAACCAGATCCAAGCGCTACTGTAGCCCAGTAGTACGTTGTATTTGCAGCCAATCGCTTAGTAATTTGTAAACGGGCAGAGGTGTCAGAAACAATGGTATCTATTACTACCGTACCAGCGGTAAAGCCAATAGTTGTTGCAACTTTTAAATTATATCCCCCGCTAACATCAGTTGAAGTCTTCCACCAGAATTTTGTAATCTGCGAAGTGCCGGTGGAAGTTGGTCCCGGAGCTTCGGCATCGGGAATACTTGGAGTAGGAGTAGAAGTATTGCCAAGTATTATCGGATCGTAGGCAACTGTTGTATCAAAACTACTAAAATTACCACTTCCATCAGGAGTAAATCGTATAGCCAGCCCTTCATATATTGAAGCTGTATTGAAGGAATATTGTATTCCTGAATTTGTTGGATTGTCCCATTCAAGCCCGATAGTCGCAGATTGTCCAAATGACTTGTCATTTTGTAAGAGTTGCCTGTATTGAAATTGTACAATATTTGATGTTTCATACAAAATACATTGAAAGGTACCATGAGGTGAAATAGTATTTTCAAAACGCGCGTTGTTCCATTGAACAATAAATTTCCTATTAGGTGCACTACCTATTGTAGTACGAATTACGTTATTACAATTAGCAATACTCATATACATAGCATCCCAAAAAGGAGCTAAATAATCATTCGGGCTTGAATTGGTATAAATATCATCATTTGCTCTTGTATTAACATTTGTGTTAGCAAATACTAAATATCCATGCGCACTGACATTTGCCAATGTATAATCAGCGCCTCTGTAGCGAAATGTAAAACCAATAGGTTCATCTACATCCCCATTGCCATTACCTTGGTCGTGATCTATACCTGGCAGAACAGTTCCCTGGTAATACGTTTCGGCTGGCAACCTGTTTACCTTTCCTGTTACAGCAAGGGTTTGTGTTGTCGATCCAGAGCTCACATGTGTAATATTCCCACTAAAATTTCCTCTATATACGCCGGTCATTCGTACGTAAATTGTCGTTGAATTTACCGTACCACTACTAGGAGTAAGATTTAGAGTAGTTCCATACCCACTTCCGCTTGAAGTACTGATCTCATATGTTGCAACAGTAGCCGAATTAACAGTCACGGTAGGCGCAGTAATGACAATATTATTTGTACCTAAGTCCGTCCCGCTGACAGTATAACTTTGGCTTGTTGAGGCCACCTTGCGTGATGTCAGGAACGAACTCAGTGTTCCTGTAACCGTAATAGTACCTGCAAAAAGTGACCCTGAACTCAGAATTCCCAGCAGCAATGCTACAAGAAGAACCCGATGATTTTTTGTATATCTATTTGGAAATTGTTCCATTGTTTTATTTCGTTTTAATGACAGTACAAGTATTTTTTAAAACAAGCTCTTTTTAAAAAGCTTACGGCTGCCATGTCGTAACGGCTACCCATGCGTTAGGGGCTGCTACCGGATCAGCATTGTATTGTAATGTCATATTTCCGCTTACTACTTTAAATCTCCAGTTTGCATTCATATAGACTGCACCGGCTACTGTAAGATCCCCTGTCATTGTAAGGTCCTTAATACCTGTTATGCTCTTATTTGCATCTACCTGAAGGTACTTGCTTGCGTCAGCAGTTCCGGCAGTTGTTGGAGCTAAAGCATTGATCGCTGCGATCTGAATTGCTTTTGCTGTACTGTCAGCTACCGTATTTGCCAGATTGTTTGTTATCTGCGTTTGAAGTGCCGCTGTTCCTGTGCTTGCCCATGAAACACTTGTACCATTGTATGTCAGCACCTGTCCGCTTGTAGCGCCTGTTGTACTTAGTTTAGCTGTCGTGATTGCGCCCGCGGCAATATCCGTTGACTGAATGCTGTTTAAAAGATTCAGTTTGCTATATGCAATAGCAGCACTGCCGGAGATGTCCGTATTTACAAGTGTACCCGCAAGATTGAGCTTGCTATATGCAATTGCAGCGCTGCTGGAGATGTCAGCGTTTACAAGTGTTCCGGCAAGGTTCAATTTGCTATATGCAATTGCGGCAGTAAGTGAAATGTCATCATTGACAATTGTTTCGTTAGCTATCTTAGCAGAAGTTATTGCATTTCCAGCGATCGTTGGCCCTGGATATGTTCCTGTAAGATCTCCAGTTGCATTTCCTGTCGGAGCACCAGATGCCGGTGTTGTCCAGGCAACACTGGTTCCGTTGTATGTTAGCACCTGTCCGCTTGTAGCACCGGTTGAGCTAATCTTTGCCGTAGTCACTGCTCCGCTTGTAATATCAGATGTTTGGATAGCATTTGCAAGATCAAGTTTGCTATATACGATTGCTGCATTCGTCGCTACATCCGCATTAACAATTGTCCCGTTTGCGATTTTTGCAGATGTAATAGCTTCATCTATGATCTTTACCGATGATACAGAAGCATCAGCAAGCCTTGTCGTAGTGACTGAACCATTGGCCTGAAGTGCTGCAATTGCAATTGCTTCTGTAGTGCTGTCAGATGTAAACCGTGTTAAGTTGTCTGTGATTTGTGTCTGCAATCCTGTTGTACTTGCCGGTGTCGCCCAGGTAATAATTGTTCCATTATACGTCATCACCTGTCCGCTCGCAGCGCCTGTCGTGCTGATTTTAGCTGTAGTGACAGCCCCGTCAGCTATTTTACCGGAAGTTACTGCGCCTGAAGTTATTGTCGGACTTGGATATGTTCCGGTAAGGTCACCGCCTGCATTCCCCGTTGGAGGAAGTGAAGTCGGCACCCCGGTTAATTTTGAATAACTGATGCCGCTTGCAATTTTAGCATTAGTAATAGCACCGTCAGCTACTTTCCCTGTTGTGACAGCATCATCTACGATTTTTGCAGTTGTCACTGCACCGTCTATAATCTTGGCTGTTGATACTGACGCATCTGCCAGTCTTGCTGTTACTACTGATCCATCTGCCT
>JAZKFS010000154.1:0-3577 GCA_040386315.1 Bacteroidota bacterium | reverse complement strand
CAACAAATGTTTTTAAAAACAACCGTGCAGCTCCCGCCATATCTGCTCCAAGCGCAATTGACTTGCCAACATCAATTCCAGAGGAAATACCTCCGGAAGAGATCAGCGTGAAATCTTTCAGCTTTTTTAAAGGCGCAATCTGTAAAAGGCATTCTACTGTTGGAATTCCCCAATCCCAGAATTCTTCCAAGCCGCTTCGCTGCTCATTTCTGAGCAATTCCACCCCCGCCCAGCTTGTGCCGCCCGCACCAGCCACATCAATTATCGAAACACCTGCGTTTAAAAGTTTTTTTGCCACATCACCGGAAATCCCCGCACCGACTTCCTTTACGATAATTGGTATGCCTGCGGTTTTCACCAAATGCTCGATTCCTGCTAAAACATTTTTAAAAGACGGCGTTCCTTCCGGCTGAAGCAATTCCTGGAGCGGGTTGAGATGCACGGCGAGCGCGTCTGCTTCTATCAGGTCAATAATTCTTTTAAAAGATTCTACAGCCGGTTTTTTTGCAACTTCAGCCGCGCCGATATTGCCGATCACAGGAATGGAAGGCGCATTGCGGCGAACGGTTTTAAAAGATTCGTGGAATTGTGAATTCTCAATTGCCTGGCGCTGTGAGCCGACGCCCATGGGGATTTTAAAATGCTCGCACGCTGCGGCAAGTCCCGTATTGATTCGCTCTGCGTCGGGATAACCGCCTGTCATGCAGGAAATTAAAAGCGGGAAGGAAATTTTCTTTTTTAAAAACTTAGTTTCCGTCGAAATATCCGCGTAATCAATTTCCGGCAGCGCATTATGCTGAAAGTCAAACCGCTCGAATCCCGCTGTTTTCCCTTTAAAAACGACATTTTCATCCACGCAGAGTTCTACGTGCTGCTGTTTTCGCGAAGAAGTTTGTTCTGGGTTTTTAAAAGAATTGTCGGGCATAATTTGTGATTATTTCGCGAAATATACGGTGAAGTTTTACAAAGCGTTTTATGGTTTTTAAAAATTGTGTAATTCCTCCCGACGCGTCATCCCCCTTAGTCCCCCTTCAAAGGGGGAAACTCTTTTAAAAGTCTCCCTTACGAAGGGAGATGCCCGGAGGACAGAGGGATGACCGCGTTGGATGTTCGCGTTATGGTTTTAAAAAGAATTTAGTGCATTCGCATGAAATACTTCCCGGGCAGTTGTCGCACGGCGTCTTTAAATTCCAGCGCGAGCAATTCCACCAAAAGCTGCTGTGTGCTCATTTCCGTTATTTGCGCCAGAACGTCAAGCTGCATCGGCTCGAAGTTTAAAACATCGTAAATTTTCTGTTCGCGCGGAGAAAGTGTGAGTTCGATCTGCTTTGAAATATTTTCCTTCGTTTCAGCAAGCCCAAGTTCTTCCAGAACATCTTCCGGCGAGAGCGCTGCCATCGCGATATTTTTGCGGATCAGCTTATTCGTGCCTGCGCTTTTTTCGGAATTGATATTGCCCGGAACAGCGAATATTTCGCGTCCCTGATCGAGTGCAAATTGCGCCGTAATTAACGCTCCGCCTTTAAGCGCAGACTCAATAACAACCGTCGCGCGACTGATCCCGCTGATAATACGATTGCGCTGGGGAAAATATGCCGGAAGCGCTTTTGTACCGCAGCGATATTCCGAAATAACTGCTCCGTGATCGCTTATTTCGAGCGCGAGCTTTGCTGAAAGTGACGGTGAGATCTGGTCAATTCCTGACGCGATTACAGCGTATGTAATTCCACCGTTTTTTAAAGCTGCCGAATGTGCATACGTATCAATTCCATACGCCAAACCACTGCACACAATGATATTATTTTTTGAAAAAACCTGTGCGAAGCGTTCGGTTGTGAGTTTGCCGTACATTGTGCATTTGCGCGTTCCGACGATGCCGATTGCGTTGGAATCAGGATTTTCTAAACGTCCGCGCACAAATAAAAGTAGCGGGGGATAATTGATCGGTTTTAAAAGTGTCGGGTAATCATTATCCCAATATGGAACTATATACACATCCGCTTTATCGCATAGTTCAAGCTGCTCTTCAGCGCGTGAGCGGAGAGTTTTTAAAAGCGAATCGCCAAAGAGATTTCCCTGGTTGATCTTCGCGGAAAGCTGCGGCGGAAGTTCGCTTTTTAAAAGGATTTCCAGCGATTCGTAGCGCTCGACGATCTGACGCAAAGTGTTGGAATTCAGCCCGCGAATATACGTCAGCGCGAGAATATCATCAGTCGTCCATTGATACGGAAGCGCCATTGATTGAGTATTTTTAAAGTGATTTTAAAAAAAAGTAATAATAGCAAATATAGCTTTTAAATAAAAAAGACCTGCCCGATATAATTCAGACAGATCTTTTTAATGGAAGCGCATTTTAAAAAAAGTAGATTTCTTTTAAAAAGCTAGAGTGTTTTGCGGCCCTGGATCAAATTCACTATAACTACTATAACAGCAAGTACAATGAGAATATGAATAAGCGATCCGCCTACATTACCAATAAAGCCTAAAAGCCAAAGTACAAGAAGAATGACAGCGATTGTCCACAACATGTTCGTAGTCCTCGTAAAAAATTACATTTTGTTTCTGAAGTTTTAAAATGATTTTGTATCATTTTAAAACTACAACACGGGCGTTTTTAAAAACGTTCAATACTACGGTGTTGCGACTTTCTTTTTTGTTGTCGTAGTGGTTCCGCCTTTTGTGTCAGTTGTAGTCGTCGTTGTTGTCGTAGTTCCTGTTGTTGTGGTACCGCTCGGTGTTGTTTTTCCGACAGTTCCGGGGGTTGTACCGGCAGGAGTAGTCGTTGTTGTTGTGGAAGTGTTAGGATTTAAATCAATTTTCAGTTCATTAAACTCGCGCTCAATTGCATCAATAGAATTATCCACACCTGTTTTTAAATTTCCCCACGCATCACGTGTTGCCGCGCGAAGCCCGCTGTAATTTGTATTCAAGCTGTCGCGGCGCATTTTTAAAGCATCATAGCGTGCCTGGAGGCGAGTTTTTTCAGCTCCTTTCGCGCGGCCTGTGCGTGCTTCGAGCGAGTCCATACGCGCGTCCAGCATAGCGATACGCTGATCGGTAGAGCTGTAATATGTCGTTGATTCTTCTGCAAAACGTGCATCTTCTGCACTCGTCTGTACGGTCATTGTGTCGGCCGGTTTCTGAAGATTTGCTGCTTCTTCAGCGTTTTCGGGACGGCGATCGCATGATGCAAGCGTTGCTACAAGCGCTGCTGCGATCAGTAAACTGTTTTTTTTCATAATTCTCCTCTTTTTAAAAATAATATAATTGCACGGTTTTAAAAACCTGCTTTTAAAAACAATGGTTGCAGATTTGATTAGTGTATGAAGTAAAACTCCGCAGGCACCGAAAGAGTTTCTTGGATTTGATTAATTTACATTCATAATTGCCGCATAAAATCACGTGTGCAGGACAACTGCTGTAAAGAGGTTTTTAAAAGGGATCGTACGGATAGAAATAAAACCAAAAGCCGGGAAAATTAGTAAAAAGCATAAATAATGCAGAAAAACACGAAAACGAAAAATTCAAAAAACGACCGTTCATAAGCGATTTTCGACCGTTCGGAAAGTCATTTCGA
>JAZKFS010000153.1:5919-9559 GCA_040386315.1 Bacteroidota bacterium | reverse complement strand
CTACACTAAAGCTTTCCGTAAGAGCAATTTGCGCATAAAAGTCATTAAAAATGCGAAGCTGCGATGGTGATGTGCTGTCTGTGTCCGCAATTTCATTTCCAATAAAACTGCTCCAGTTTAAAAGAATATCTTTTGTTGGTTTGTATTGAAGCTGCGTTCCGAGCGCTTTGTCGTCATTATTTTCGCGAATATTCTGCCAGCCGTTTAAAATGAAAAATCCACCCGTAAGTTCGTCCGTTATATTTCCTGTTACTTTCACGCCAGACTCATAATATGGGGAATAATCTGCCATCAGCGAGCGCGAATAATTCCAGTTGTCTTTTGAAACAGCCGATTCAAAACCGATGTGCGAAGCGAAAATCCCACCATCCAGCCACCAACTTCCGCTAATATTAAAGCCCGCATTTGCTTCAAAAATATTTTTTAAAAGGTCAGGTTCTGCTGCGTAATTTGAAATCATATACGTTCCTGTGCCAAGTGCGAAGCGGGCGCGAACTTTTTCGGAGGTATATTTTGCATCAAGAAAAGCAAAGTTGAGATTGAATTCATTGTGGCGAAGTGGCTGCGTCGTGTATGCTCGGTCGCGGCTCGCAGGCGTATTGAAATCAAAAGCGTAATACGAATCTACAAATCCGCCAAACGTGAAATTTGAGGTGGTTTGTGCATGGGATTCGCCAACTGAACAAAGATGAATTCCCGGGATTAAAAGACATAAACTAATTACTTTTAAAAGATTTTTCATTTATATTTTTACACCATACTTTTTAAAACGCCATAGCGCAAACCCTGCGTACTGACAACACACGAATCAGCTTTTAAAAAATGGAGGATTTCTTTTAAAATCAACGCACCTGCAGGAAGAATATCCGCCCGCTGCGGATGAACGCACGGAATTTTTAAAACTTCTTCAAGCGAACTTTGTAAAAGTTTTTCCAAAATCTCATTAACAGTTTCAATTTTTAAAACATAGCCATGAATGCTCTTGCGGCTGAAGTCTTTCAATCCTTGGGCAATTGCCGCAAGCGTCGTCGGCGTTCCAGCAACTGCATAAATTATTCCCGTTTCGCGCGCGCCTGCTTTTAAAAGCTGTTGTCGAATCTCTTCCTGGGCTTCCGCAATTCTTTCTTTTGACCCAGGTTTGTCTTTTAAAAAGCGCTCTGTCATGCGAACTGCGCCGATATTAATGCTGATTCGCGATTCAATATTGGACGCTTTTCCTGTGATAATTTCTGTTGAACCACCGCCAATATCAATCACTGTCGAAAGTTCTGAATTTTCCACCGTTCCGGAAAAGCTCATCTGCGCTTCTTCATCACCGGAAATTATTTCAATATCAGCTTTTAAAATGTTTTTAAAAATCTCGCAAACTTCCTCGCGGTTTTTCGCATCACGCATCGCACTCGTGGCAACTGCTCGGATTTCTGACACGCCGAGTTCATCGCAGATTTCGCGGTACTCTTTTACAATCGTAACAGCGCGTTCAATTGCCTGCGGCTGAATAGTTTTAAAAGCATCAACGCCTTCGCCGAGCCGTGCAATGGAGTGTTCGTCACGGATGATTTTTAAAGCGCTGTTTTGCTCTTCGCCGATGAGCATGAGGAGTGTGTTTGTGCCGATGTCAATTGCTGCTTTCATTTTGGGTTATGCTTTAAAATGTATCGCTGCCCATTCATCCTCGCGCTCGGTGTGGAGGTGCGTAAAACCGTCTTTTAAAGCCGCCTCGATAATTTCATCAACGTCATATTTTAGAACGCCGGAAACAACGAGGTTACCGTGACTTTTTAAAAGAGAATTGTAGAATTTTTTAAAAGAAGGAATGAGAAGATTGCGATAGAGATTTGCCGCGATGCCGTGAACTTCGGGCAATTCAATCGTAAAAACATCTGCCTGTTGCACATCAATTTTGTCAGAAACACCGTTCATTTCGACATTTTCAATTGAATTTTCGACACTCCACATGTCGTTGTCGAAGGCTAAGATATTTTGTGCGCCGAGCTTCGCAGCGAGAATTGCGAGAATTCCCGTGCCTGTTCCTGCGTCAATCCAGTTGCTTGCCGGCTGTACAAGTGGTTCAATGAGTTTGCACACCATTCGAGTCGTTGGATGATAGCCGGTGCCGAAAGACATTTTGGGATTGATAATGAGCTTTATCGGTTGCGAAACGTCGTTTTGACGCCATTCAGGAGTGATGACGATTCGCTCATTGATGACGATTGGCTCGATTGTTTTTTCCCACTGCTCATTCCAGTTTTCCTCGACGACTTCCGTTTCGCTTACGATTTCTGCGGTGACATTGTACGTTTTAAAAAGCTTGGTTAATTCCTCACGCTTTTCGCCATTCCAGTCTTCTTTTAAAAAACAAACGATGAGTTCATCCATTTTTTCTTCGATGCCGACAAATGGGAAATCCATGAGCGCGGCGTACGCCATTTCGTATTCTTCTTCGGGAATTGCGAGCGTGAGATTTGTATAAAGTTTTGGTTGCAGTTGTGTCATGATTTTAAAAGCTTTTAAAAGTTATTTCCGTAGGTAAAAAGAAAGTTGAGAAGTGTCTTGCCAACGCCGTTTAGCGTTTCCTTGCCGATATTGTCCATCGTGTCGTATTGCGTGTGCCAGTAGCGGCGGCGCGGTTTCGGACTGTTATTGCCGACCATTTCCAAATCAATAATGTCAACTGCAGGAATTCCTGCGCGGATAAAAGGAATGTGATCGTCCGTTACAGGCCCGGCGACGTTGCGTTGGAAAAGTCCATTTCCGTGCTCCATTCCAACGCGCCAGATCTGCTCGACGAGTGCAGGCGAGGACTGATATGAATTGGCTTCCATTGGGAAAAATGCTTCCTTGTCGCCGACAATATCGAGCAAAATTGCGTAACGTGGACGTGCAACAGGCATATTTGCTACATAATATTGTGCGCCTTGTGAATAATCTTCGGATTTGGTTGCTTGCGCATAATCTTCAGCGTCGAAAAGAACAATATCAATTCCAACATCTGGTTGCTGTGTTTTAAAAAGGCGCGCGAGTTCGAGGAGAACTGCCACACCGCTGCCGCCGTCATTTGCTGCTGGAATTCCTTTTACGCGGTTTGCCGGAACGGAATCTTCTTCGGCGCGGGGGCGGGAATCCCAGTGGGCGCAGAGAACGACGCGGTTTGTTTTTTCGGGTGAAAATGAGCCGATAATATTCGTAAGTTTGAGATTCGTGCCGTACATTTGCTTTTGAAAACTCTGTATGATGACAGTGTCGGCGTATTGCTCCAGCTCGCTTTTTAAAAAGTCGCGGCAGTCGTTATGCGCTTTTGTATTTGGTACGCGCGGGCCGAAGTCGACTTGCTTTTGGATGAGGTCGTATGCGCGCTGTGAGTCAAATTGCGGAATAGTTTTTGCAGATTTGGCGACGGCCGGGGTGTCAGGTTGCGGATTGTCAGCGCCGTTTTTTAAAGGCTTATCGCACGCGCAGCAAAAAAGGGCGGCGCAGAGGAAAAGCGAGGTTTTTAAAAGCGAAATATTCATAATTTTTAAAAAGAGATTTAAATCAGGATTACCACTGCAAAAATAGGAAAACAAATGATGAGAGATGAATTTAAAGAAAAGCTTTTAAAAGTTAAACTATTCGTGATGGACGTGGACGGTACGCTGAC
>JAZKFS010000153.1:0-5909 GCA_040386315.1 Bacteroidota bacterium | reverse complement strand
AAGGCGCGGCTTCGGCGGGAGATCGAGGGAAAGCGTTGCCCAGCGCATCGCACGCACGACAGGCGCGGTCGCGCCGCCGCCGAGTTGAGCGGGGAGCGTTGGCGCGAGCTGGGAGAAGATCGCGCGAACGCTGACCGACGGCGCGATGTATTATTCGGCGAATGGTGAGGAATTGAAACGCTTTAATACACGCGATGGAATGGGGATTTCGCTCTTGCACCGCGCGGGAATTCAGACGGCAATTTTAACAACAGAAAATACTCAAATTGTGCAGGCGAGGGCGGCGAAGTTAAAAATTGATAATGTTGTTTTGGGTTCTCGAAATAAGCGGATTTCATTGGAAGAGCTTTTAAAAACTCTGGGTTTTAAAAACGAAGAAGTGGCGTATATTGGTGATGATGTGAATGATGAGCCGGCGATCAAGATGTCAGGCGTGAGCGCGTGTCCGGCTGATGCTGTGGAACATATTCGCGGATTGGTGGATTTTATTTCGCAATATCCGGGTGGAAATGGTGCGGTGCGGGAATTTGCAGAAGCGGTCTTAAAAGCGCAAAATCAGCCGGTAACGCTGCCCGAGCAATGGTAAATTTTAATTTTTTTTAAAGATTTTAAAAGTTTCGGAACGGAAATAACGACAAAAAAGGTTATTGTACGTATAAAATGTAAATTCACTCTATTTTAAAGCTAAATTAACGGAGAAATGTCATGTATCAGGAAAGAGAAGAAGAGCGCAATGAGTCGTACGGAAAAGGATTAATGTTAGGAGCGGTAATTGGCGGCGCGGTCGGCGCAATTGCAGCATTATTATTTGCACCGAAAAGTGGCACTGACCTTCGCTCTGAAATCGCACAGCGCTCAGGCGAAGCATACGATAAAGCAACAGGATATTTGACAAATCCTGAAGGCGAATTTCAAAATACTGTAAATGAAGCACGCGACCGCGCACAGAAAGTGGTTTCTTCAGCTCGCTCTCAGGCGGAAAACCTGATGTCGAATGCAGAGGAAGTGATCAAAGGCGCGAAAAGTAAAGTAGCTGATGTTCGCGATATGGCGCAGAGCGGCGTAGATAAAATCCGTACAGCAGCACATGATGGCGCAGAAGCATTCCGCGGTGAAATGAGAGATGCTGATACGCACGCTTCTTCAGGCAATACGCATCACAATACTGCCGGCACTTCAGGAGCAGGAAATACAGGATCGGCTAATCTTCACACAGGCAGCCAGAATTCCGGTGGAAGCCAGGGAATGGGCGGTACTAATTCAGGAAATTCAGGCAACCGTTCATAATTCAGTTTTAAAAGTCAAAAGAGGTTTACAACAATGGACGTAATATATGCTATCGCAACGATATTGGCGCTGATCGCTTTTATAGGCGTTTGCGTGTACGTTATCATGACATTGATCGCGGCTAAAGCGCTTCTGGAAGGCATCACGAGTCATCTTGGCGATGCTGTCGGGATAATGCGTGAAGTAAAAGATAAAGTCGGCCCGACACTTGAAAGTGCGAATAAAGTAACCCTGAAAGTTCACGATATTGCTGAAAGGATCGAGCAGGGAATGTCCACTGTTGATAACACGCTGCTGAAAGTGGATGGAATGGTGGGACGCCTGACCGACCTTGAAGGGCGCGTGCAGCAGAAAGTAGAAGCTCCGATCATCAAAGCAGCTTCGGCTGTATCGGGCGTTACGAAAGCTGTTGGCGCATTTTACTCTTCATTGAAAAATGGAAGCGAGCGCAAAGACGGACTTGCTATCCAGCACTCTGATGATAACGCGCATTAATTGATCGGTTTTTAAAAATAAAAAATCCCTTTACTTTTTAAAAGTGAAGGGATTTTTCTTTTTAAAAATGCTTTTAAAAAATTACGCCTGAATTCTATTTTCAACTGGAGAAGTTGATTTTACCTGAGCAAAATAATACGCGCCAAATAAAACGGCTGAATAGAACATCGTTCCGCCAAGGAATTTTACTGCAAAAGGGATTGCGGCAGCGTAGCACATCATCAAACCGCTCAAATCCATTGTGTACATTGTTCCAAACGCCCATGTAGCGAAGTTTGAAACAACGAAAAATAATGCTGAGCCTGCAATTCCACCAATCGCAATTTTGCTGACAGAAACATTGTTTTTAAAACCTAAGCCAATCGCAACGATCGCCGCAAAGCACGAATAATTCACAACCTGTCCCCAGCCATAAAAACCATAATCAAATCCTTTTACAATAGCCAGCACCACATCGCTCAAAAGCATTGCAGCAAGCGGCAGAGCAAATGCCATCAGTTTATTGCGTCCGAAAATCATTCCGCCAAAAAGTGCGATCGCCGCGATCGGCGTGAAATTCCACAACTGCCACGTCGCCTCGTGGTTATACGGCTGAAGGCGCGAAAACGCTGCCAAAACCATCAATCCCATCATCAATGCTATACGTACATTCGTATTTTTCAACATAAAAAAACCTCATTAAAAACCGCTATAATAGAAATCGTTAGTGTCGTGATTTTGAGATTACAAAAATACAGCAAAAATTGAATAGTCCTACAAAATTCTCAAAAGTATTACCGTATTCAAATTATCCGTAATTTTGCAATGCTCATGACAGGTGCTTTTGTTTTTAAAAAAGTTTTTAAAACTTTCTACAAAAACAGGAGAGAATAGGGAAGTCCGGGTGAAAATCCCGCGCGGTTGCGCCGCTGTAACGGTTTACGTTTATTACAGAGCTTTTAAAAACCCATTTTTAAAAGCAGCCACTGAAAGCAAAACTTTCGGGAAGGCGAAATAAACTTTAAATACCGAAGCCAGAAGACCTGCCTGTCATGCTCATCGAACAGTTTTAAAAAACTGATTATGAACCATCCGCGCACACGGATGCGATGAGAAGTGAACCTATTGGCGCGCCCTTGTAAAGCCATCTTCATTTCCCATCTTTTATTTTTCACAATACATATTCCTTTTAAAAAGGTAAAAGATGAATCGTCTTATTCGATGGCAATATATTGCTGTTATTGCATTGTTAATTTTAATTAATGCTGAAGCAACTTCACAAACCTTTCAAGGAGGCGCAGATACTGTTTTAAAACTTACGCCGGGTGAGGGAAACTCGCACGGCCAAAATTTACCATACTTTCCAAAGAATGTTTTTGGTTTGCCAAGCACATTCGGAAACGACTTTGCTGCGGAAACGCGTGAAGAAGAAATCTGCTCGCTGAATTTCGGTGGTGAAATAATTATCGGTTTTAAAAACGAAGTGTTAATTGATAAAGAAGGCCCCGATTTCACCATTTTTGAAAATGCTTTTAAAAGCCCAATCCCGCCCTATATTTTCGCCGAACCCGCCAAAGTAGCCGTGAGCCGCGATGGAATTACTTTTAAAGAATTTCCCTTTGACTCGCTGACACTCAAAGGTTGCGCAGGAATGACACAGACTAATGGCAAAAAAAATCCACTTGACCCGTCAGAAAGCGGCGGAGATTTATTTGATCTGGCTGATATTGGGATAGATTCTGTCCGATTTATAAAGATCACCGATCTTACTAATCTTTTAAAACCCGGTCATCCATTTTACCAGGCGACACTAACAGGATTTGATCTCGATGCTGTTGTTGGGCTGCATTTGGTATCTTTACAAAATGAAAAGAGCAGGCAGGAAATCCGTATCTATCAGCAGAATTCAATTCTGACTATTGAAACAAACCATACTCTTTTAAAAGAAGCAACGTGCTCCGTGTATAACATGAGCGGGCGAGAGCAGTTTAACGGAAGATTGATCCAAGGTAAGATTCACCTCAATGAAAGATTACTGCAAACAGGTGCTTTTATCGCGGTTTTAAAAGAAAATAATAAAACACTTACTCGGAAATTTATTATCCAATGATACGATATTTTATAATTGCCGTTATTGCATTTGTATTGATTTCATGTAATGATGAAATTCAGCAGCCAGATTCACAAAGTGAAATTGGAAAAACGGGGGCGTCTGTGCTATGTGAAGGTTTGAAAGGATACGACAATACCACGTTATACCGCTACGACGCACAATCATCCACAATGCTGGCAGGAGATTTTTTTAAAAGAGCAAATCCTGCACTAATACTTGGTGATACGGGCAATGATCTTGTCGTTCGTGGAGATACGGCATACGCAGTTATCGCAGCTTCAGGAATAATCGAGATTTTTAAAACTGGGAGTGGAGTTTCGCTCGGCAGGATATTCACGAATGCGAAAAGCTATTCGTTGAGTGAAATGTGCTTTGTCAATGATTCTATCGCGTATGTGACTTCGGCGCTTGAAAATTTGGTCTATGAGATCAATGTTTTTAAAAGAGAAGTGAGTGAAAAAATTAATGTCGGCTCGTTTCCGGAAGGGATTGATTTCACAGGGAAATATATCGTTGTGACAAATTCCGGTTATGGAGATTTAGGAGAATTTGAAACTAAAGCAAGTACAATTTCCATCGTTGACCCGCTTTTAAAAAGGGAAATTCAAAATATTCCAACAGGAAAAAACCCGATTGCCGTTATTGCTAAAAGTATAAAAAATAAATTTTACGTTTTATATAATCACCTTCCCAATTCATGGGAAAAGGATTCTATCGGCGGAATTATTGAATATGATGCGGACAGCTTTTTAAAAACGAACGAATGGAAAATCGCTTCTCAATCGTATGCTTTTGCACAATCGACAGACGGAAATATGCTGTATGCCCTCACGCCAAAAGGAGTGGAAGGTATTTCGGTTTTAAAAGAAAATGCTCAGGCCGAAATTATTGTTGAGAAAACAAAGCAAACCGACATTTGGTACGCGCTGGGAGTTGACCCGAATAACGGAAATATCTGGATCGGCAATGCGCGAAACCACCAGGTGAACGGCGAAGTATTAGTTGCCGAAAAAGGTAAAGTTTTAAAAACATTTCCCGTCGGAGTCAATCCCAGCACGATTGTTTTCTTTTAATAAGCTTTTGAAAATTACCGCATATTCACAAACTGCACAGGAAAATCAATTTCAGAATTACCACGTACAGCTTGAATCGCTTTCTGAAGGTCATCCTTGTCTTTTCCGGTGACGCGCACCTGCTCATCCTGGATCTGCGTGGTAACTTTCACTTTGGAATCTTTGATAATTTGCGTAATTTTTTTTGCCTGTTCTTTTTCCAGCCCGCTTTTTACTTCAATTGACTGAAATACGGTTTTTCCGCCGGTAAATTCAATTTTTCCCGCTTCAAATGACAAAATCGAAACGCCGCGTTTGTGCATTTTCGAGTGAACGATCTCTCGAATTGCATCCACGAAATGCTCTCCGTCGGCTTTGATTTTGATCTTTTTTTCTGTTTTATTGAATTCCAGCTCAGCGTTCGAGCCGCGCAGGTCATAGCGCTGCGTGAGTTCCTTCTGCGCCTGGTTGATCGCGTTGTCCACTTCCTGCATGTCCACTTCGGACGTAATATCAAATGAGTACGATGTTGCTGCCATTGGTGAAACCTTTTAAAAAGTTAAGAGTTGTAAAGTTTGATTATAATTAATTCTCAAAAATACGAGTTTTTAAAAAATGTTTTTCAAAAAAGGTGAAGAATACTTTTTGCCGGAGTGTTTTAAAAGCTGGCTCGCCGTGAAGATGCCGGAATTGCGCGGTTTTAAAAATATTCATATTTATATTTCTAAAAATTTGCCGTTTGACTGGCTGCCGTATGACCGGAGTTCTATTATTGGAATTACTTTTTGGAATAAGATTTACCTTAGAAAAGGCGACTTTTTAAAAGCTGATCTGAATGACAGGAATTTTGTCCGGTTGATCATTCACGAGCTGGTCCACGTTGGGCAGTTTTTAAAAACTCCGGTAAGATTTCCTTTTGAATATTTGTGGCATTACAAAAAATTCGGGTATAGAAATATGCCGGCAGAAATTGAAGCTAGAAC
>JAZKFS010000152.1:2400-3945 GCA_040386315.1 Bacteroidota bacterium | reverse complement strand
CATCTTTGATCGACTCGGATAATGGTGTCCAGGTCGTGCCATCGTATTTGTACATGCCGCGGAATACGTTTGGTATGTAAATATTCCCGTTGCGGTCAATCGTCATTCCGGTAAATAGCGGGAGTTGTAAATTTTCAGGAATAGTGATTTCTGTCCAGCTTCTGCCTTGGTCTATCGTACTAAAAAACATTGGAGTTGAGCTGAAATTCTTTGACCCGAGAATTACTAATTCACCGGATGGTTTTAAAACTGCGTTCCAGAAGCCAAATTCCTCACCAAACCACTGGAATGAAATTTCCGCCCAGCTCTCGCCGCCATCTTTTGAAAAGTAAATCGAGTTTAGATTATTTTGGAAAACTGATGCGTACATTTTTCCGGTATTATCATACTGGAGCTTTTCTACGCGTCCCCAGTTGCCTTCGGCTGACATTAATCCGACGTCACTTGTAGTCCATGTTACGCCGCCGTCAGTAGATTTATAAAGCATACTGTGCCCGGAGATTTTCGTAGCGAGCGCTCCGAGAAAAATATCGCCATTTGGCATTACTTTCATTGTTTGCGGCTGAACTTTTTCGCCATTGATGATAACTGGATCCCACGTTGCTCCGCTATTTTCTGAAGAAACAACTCCGTCCAAGTCAAGTGAAAATATCGTGTTGTTTTTAAAAAATAATTCCTGCGGGTTCATTGACATCAGGCCGGTATTTCGCGCTTCGAGTGAGTTGTTTTTCGCATCGTAATAGAGAACGCCACGATTGTTTGTTACAATGACAACATCATTTATTTGCTGTCCCTGCTCATACATAAATTCAATTTCATTCACGAGTGCGCCTTCAACCGCTGGATGAAGCAGCTGCCACGACTGCATATTGTCGGAAGAAACGTAGAGGCCTTTAAAGCCGTAAAGTGAATTATTTACATTATATTCTGAAGCGTAAATTTTGCCATCGCGAATTTTGTGGATTTCAACTGTAGAAGCAGGATCGGAAAGCCCGGTGCTTTTAAAATCAATATTTGTCCATGTTTTTCCGTAGTCGGCAGAAGACATATACATGCGCGTAAATGTCGGCGATTCGTATTTATCCAGCTGTGCAACGATCATTGTTTCGTCAGCTTTAAAAAGCCTGCCGTAGCCTGATGGCATATCGCTCACTACTTCCCATTTATATCCACCGTCTTTTGACTGGTAAATCTTACCGGCTTGTGTTCCTCCAGCTAAAGCAAGCATTGGACGATAACCCGGAAAATCAAAAATATAATCGCTGATAATCGCTTCAGGAAGGATTTCTCTCCAGTTGCCACTTGGCTGGATCAAATAATTCCCTGAATACAGCACACCGCAGCTATTGTCTACATGGATTTTGCCCACGCCGCCCCCGAGCCCGCTGTGGCTATTGACTTTAAAAGTCTGTGTATTCCACTGAAAACCGTCGTTTAAAGTCCACGCCATGTGCCAGTCCGTGCCGACGAAAAGCCCGCTTGTATTAGAGCCGTATGTCACCAGATCGCTGAAATTCCCGCCGTATTTTCCCGGAAATTCACTCC
>JAZKFS010000152.1:0-2390 GCA_040386315.1 Bacteroidota bacterium | reverse complement strand
CTGATTACCTCTGCCGACATCGAGCTGATCGCACTGGGGCATCGCAGCTCGCCGGCCGTGACGCTGGTGGCCGCCAGCAGCGACGGCGGCACCAATGCGCTGGCCTGCTCGCCGCCCGACGTCATGCCTTTATCCTTCGAGCGATAGACAGCGCTATTCGTCGTCACATAAATTTTTCCATCCATCGCCACGGCAGTATTTGTCACTGCACCGCGATATGGCGTGAGTGGCAATTGTTTCCATGTTTTTTGTTGAGCGGCAGTTTGTATAACTGTAAATGCCGTAAAAATTGCAATTAATAAAAAGATTTTCTTCATGATTTTTCCCTCCCGGCTAGTATTGAAATATTGTTTTGTGTAATAATGTGCCAAGTTGAGAAATGTTACCGGGTTAGTATAAATTAAAATCAATTTTTCTTAAAAGTCTATTTTTAAAATACATAACTTTTAAAAGCAGTTTTTAAAAACAAAAAAGGCATATCCTTTTAAAAAAGATATGCCTTTCATTTTCGTACAGAAGGCGGGGGTCGAACCCGCACGGGTGTTAAGCCCACTGGATTTTGAGTCCAGCGCGTCTGCCAATTCCGCCACTTCTGCGTGAAGTATTTTTAAAACCAATTTATAAAAAAATAACCACAAGGAAAAATTTCCGGTGGTTATAATTTTTCGTGGGCGATGAGAGACTTGAACTCCCGACATCCTGCTTGTAAGGCAGGCGCTCTAGACCAACTGAGCTAATCGCCCCTAAAAGAGAGTGCAAATATAAGGCGATAATCCAAGTTTGCCAAATTCTTTTTAAAGATTTGTAAAAAAACTTTTAAAAACCGCTTTTTAAAAAGTCTAGCGAACGGCTTCGACCCTTTTTATTTCGCTTACTGTTTTTAAAAGCAGCCGTTCAATTCCGCCTCGCAATGTCATCATACTCATCGCGCAATTTGTGCAATTCCCCAGAAGCCGCACTTCAGCAACGCCTGTTTCCTCTTCAAAGCGCACGAATTCCACATCGCCTCCATCTTCCTGAAGATAGGGGCGCGCTTGCTTAAGGGCTGATTCTATGCGGCTTTGAATGGATTCAGACATTTTTAAAAAACTTTTTAAAAGATAGTTTTAAAGCGTAATTTGCACAGTCGGTGTTTGCGTCTTTTTAAAATTCGCGCGGCGAACTTCACTAACAATTCCGGCTGTGATATTTTTTAAAATATCAGACTGCGCGCCGGCATTTTTATTGAGAACGACCGGCTGGCCTTCATCGCCGCCTTCGCGTGTTGGGATGGTAAGCGGCACTTCACCGAAGAATTTCACTCCGGCTTCCTCTGCAGCAATTTTGCCTCCGCCCGTTCCAAAAATATCATAACGTTTTTCCGGCGCATCCGGCGGCATGAAATAGCTCATGTTTTCAATTACGCCGAGAATTTCCACATTCACTTTTCTAAACATCGAAATACTGCGGCGAACATCAGCAAGCGAGATTTCCTGCGGCGTCGTGACCATCACTGCGCCTGTGAGCGGTACTTTTTGCGTGAGTGTGAGTTGAATATCGCCCGTTCCCGGCGGCAGGTCAAATATCAGGAAATCCAGCATTCCCCACTGAATTTGCTCGACCAAAGTATTAAAATATCCTGCAAGCATTGGCCCGCGCAAAATAGCTGCCTGCTCACGCTGCATTACAAAACCAATAGAAGCGATTTTCACGCCATACTGCTCGTGCGGGTAGCCGAGAATTCTGCCATCAGGAAGTTTTTCGGCGTGGAGTTGTTCGCCGGCAAGCCCATACATCGTCGGCTGGCTCGGCCCATAAATATCTGCATCAAGAAGTCCCACTTTCGCGCCTTTTAAAGCGAGCGCGGCGGCGAGATTTGCTGCGATGGTAGATTTTCCTACGCCGCCTTTGCCAGAGGCGACAGCGATGAGGTTTCGCACGTTTGGCAGTAATCCTGTTCGCGGCACTTCGCGCTCGCGGACGAAAACCTGGAGTTCCATGCCGGGAGCAGCTTTGCGAAGCGCTTCGTGGCACATTTTGTCCATTGTTTCGGCTATCCAGTTGAGCGGCTGGATGAGCTCAAGGTATAATTCTACTTTTATGCCGTTAATATTTATATTGTGGATCGCTCCTAATTCTTCGAGAGTTTTACCGAGGTCGGGGTCTTGTAAAGCGCCGAAAATGTGACGAATTTCGGTTTCAGTGATTATTGCCATTAGAGCTTATTATTATGTAACGTTTTAAAAGATGGTTTTTAAAAAGAATACAAAATTACCGAAATTTCAGGTTTTAAAACCTATCAAAAGTATTTTGTAACTTTTTTTGAAGATCATGTGTCTTAGGTGTATTCAGCAAATCACTATAGTGAAACTTAGACCCATAACAAGCGTAGTATAAATTTTTAAAACTTT
>JAZKFS010000151.1:0-2792 GCA_040386315.1 Bacteroidota bacterium | reverse complement strand
ATTTTTAAAAAGTGGATGCGATAGAAGAATCTTCTGACGCGAACCCACCCCGGCCTGCGGCCACCCCTCCGAGGAGGGGATTTTTCAATCAATTTTTAAAAAGTATGCAGAGAAAGATTCTTCCTTATAATCCGGTTTTGAAAGAATTGGCGAGGAATTTACGGAAGAATATGACACTGTCGGAAGTTTTGCTTTGGAATCAGATAAAGAATGGGCAGATAAAAGGTTTGGATTTTGATAGACAGCGGCCTATTTTGAATTACATTGTTGATTTCTTTTGTAAAGATTTGATGTTGGCGATTGAGATTGACGGTTCGACTCATGATTTTAAAATTGATAAGGATGAGATTCGGCAGAGGGAATTGGAAGCGATTGGAATTAGGGTTTTGAGATTTTTGGATAGTGAAGTGAAGGCGAATTTGGATGGTGTGGTGAGGAGTATTGAGATGTGGGTTGATGAGAATTCTGACGAGAAAATTTGACACGAACCTACCTCGGCCTGCGGCCACCCCTCCGAGGAGGGGATTTTCAAAGATTTCTTTTTAAAAATAGCTTTAAAAAACTATGCTTCGAAAAATATTTATCATTGCGGCGGTTGTCGGAATTCCACTTGCGGGCTGGATGATGTTTCAGTACGCGCAGTTGCCACCGGTTGATTTTCATACGGCTATGCATCAGGGCGAAAATAAAGCTGAGGCTGAGCAAACGAAGAAATTTCTTGTTCGCGGGAAGTTTGTGTCGGAGGTGGAGCACAATCACGAAGGGCACAGCGACAGTGAAGGAAAGGAATTTATGATGAGCGACGAAACGGGCAAGGTTTTTAAAGTTTCGTACACCGGAAAGGAAAAAATTGACGGGCTTTTGCAAAGCGGCAAAACGCTTTCAATCGTTGGGCATGTTCACGGAACGCCGCAGGATGCGTATTTTCACGCTTCGCAGGCACTTGAAAAATATTGATTTTTAAAACGAAAAAAATATGTTCGGACAAATCCTCATTCATCTTCTTTTTGGTACGGCGCTCGTTACTACGGCGTCGTATTTTGTTTCTTTAAAAAAGGGAGAAGTTTTCCAAATGGTCGGGCGGAATATGTACCGGCTTTTTGCGGCGCTCATGGTGCTGGCTTCGGGCTGGCTGTTGTATAATATCCTCACGCATAATTTCCAGTATTCGTATATCTGGGGACATTCTTCGCGCGATTTGCCGCTGAACCTGCTGATTGCGACGTTTTATTCGGGGCAGGAAGGCAGCTTTATGCTGTGGGCTTTTTTTACGACGATGATTGGGCTGGCGCTGCTGCCGTACGTGCGGCGGCATAAATACGAGTCGGAAGTGATGAGCTTTTTCAGCTTGATTCTCGTATTTCTCGCGCTGATGCTCGTTGCGAAAAACCCGTTTGCGTATGTGTGGGAGACGTTTGCGAGCGACCCGGGAATTTATGAAGGATTTACTCCGGCTGTCGGGCGCGGGCTGAATCCACTGCTGCACAACGGCTGGATTACGATTCACCCACCGATTTTGTTCATTGGATTTGCTTCGATGGCGGTGCCGTTCGCATTTGCGATGGGCGCGCTTTTAAAACGCAGTTTTCACGAATGGATAGATGTTGCGCTGCCGTGGACGCTTTTTGCAACGGCGGTGCTTGGTTTTGGCATCATGCTTGGCGGCTTTTGGGCATATGAATCGCTAGGCTGGGGCGGCTTCTGGGGCTGGGACCCGGTTGAGAATTCCTCGCTGATTCCGTGGCTGGCGGCGGTTGCGCTCGTGCATACGATGATTGTTCAGAAAAAAACTAAAGGTCTTGTAAAAACGAATTTTACGATTGCGATTTTTGCGTATCTGCTTGTTTTATATTCTACGTTTTTAACGCGAAGTGGCGTTCTTGGCGACACGTCGGTTCACTCGTTCGTTGAGCCGGGAATGTTTGCGAAAATGCTGTTAATTGCTTTTGTGGCGATTTTTGCGGTGCTTGGAATTGCGATGATTTTGCTTCGCCGCCGCGATATTTCTGTTGAGAAAAAAGAATTTGCACCGGCTTCACGAGAATTTTTCCTTTCTATTGGTGCTGCATTGACACTGGCAAGTGCGATAATTATTACACTTGGCACGAGCTGGCCGGTGATTGCAGAATTTATCGGGCAGCCGAAAGTGGCGGTTGATGTGAGCTTTTATAACACGATGCATTTGCCGCTTGTTATCGCAATTCTTCTCACGAATGCCGCGTCGCTGCTTTTAAAATGGCGGATGAGCAGCAAGGAAGATGCTTTTAAAAAGTCGTTCCTGGCGCTTGGATTAGCGATTGTGGCAACGGCGATTTCGTTCGTGCTTGGCGTTCGCGAAATTGGTTATATGCTCCTGACTTTCGCTGCGTGGTTTTCGCTTTTCATCAACGCAGAACTGGCTTTAAAAATCATGCGCGGCAACCCGAAATTTATCGGCGCGTATGTTTCTCATGCGGGAATTGCGCTGCTGATGCTTGGTATTGTGGCGACAGCCGGATATTCCCAGCTTACGCATGCACAGCTTGTGCAAGGCGAAACAGTGGAAGCGCTTGGCTACAAACTGACGTTTTTAGGCCGTGAGCAGGTTGAAAAAGAATTTACCGATAAAGAAAAATACAAATATCATATCCGTGTTGAAAAAGGTGATTTTAAAACAACAATTAGCCCTGTTCTATTCTGGAGTGATTTTAATAAACGACAGTCTGCTTTCCTCGAACCCGGCATAAAATGGTCGCTTAAAGAAGATTTATACATTTCGCCAAAGTCAACGGAAACAGAAGATAACCTGAATA
>JAZKFS010000150.1:16663-34303 GCA_040386315.1 Bacteroidota bacterium | reverse complement strand
TGCGCCGGAAAGTGTGAAATTAACGTTTTTAAAAGGCGAAAGCATAATATCAGCCGCGAGATTATTGCGCAGCTCCGGCAGTGGCAGAAACCTGATCGGCAAATAATCACCTTCGCCCGCGCCGGCGTATTCAAACTGGTTGAGCGCTTTGCGGCGGTAATCGCCGCTTTTAAAACCCATGTACGAGAAATTTACCGCCCACACAGCATCAATATCTCCCGGCGCATAGCGGTAGAATTTTTGCGTTCCGGTGGAATCTAAAACATAATTGCCAAGCGCCTGCCCTGAAGCAGAATCACGCCCGACGAATATTGCACCCGGACGTGAAGCCGCACTCCGGCTTGCGCCCGCGTTTTTTAAAACCTCCCGGTCGTCGTCACTCAGCGCTCCGGCAAATGGCGAACCCGCGTCATCGCCTTCACGCAAATATGTAAATGACAACCGGACGGCGTCTTTAAAAAAAGAATTGCTCGTGCGGGCAGAAACGAGCGAGCGCGGAAATTGGAAATCGCTGTATTCGTAATCAATCACGATACGCGAAAACCCGGTGATCATACGCCGCGTTTTAAAAGAAATTTCGGCAGTATTGTAATCGATCACATAATCGTTATTTTCGCCGCGCGTCTGCAAAATTCCATTCACATATACGCGCTCTGTCCCGGCTATCACGATAATATCCGTTTCGCCGTTTTTCCCGCGAAGCCGGTACGGGCCTTGCACACCTTCGATTCCTGCAAACTCCATCGTGTTGAATTTTCCGCGTGTGAGTGCGCCGCTGACTTCCACCGAGCCGCCTGGATATTCACCGCGCCCGGTGATTCCCTGGAGCTTTCTTTGAAATGATGCGAACTCGCTTCCAACGACATTCAGGTTAAAATCACCGAGCGTGGTGGAAACATATTTTGATTGCATTTCAATAAAAACTTTGTCAAATTCCTGCAACGTCTGTGTTGTGCCTTCGGGCTGGATCGGTATATTTTCATCACTCAGCACGCCGCGCAATTCCATGCCGGAGCCGACATTTCCGGAAAATTGCAACCTCAAACCGGACGTCAAACCCAAATCGCGATTAGAACCGACAGAGAAACCGCGAACAATACTTCCACTCCGCTGAAAAGTACTATTATCCTGAAGAAAATTATTTTGCGGCTGAACCTGTAGAGCTTTTAAAACTGTAGAATCAGATGAAGTTTTGTAGGTGATTGTACGTTTGCGGTATTCTTTTAAAAACGGCGCCGGAACGTAGTCAGCGTGAATTTCAATAAAAGCTGATCCGCGTTGTGTGAATATTTTTAAAAAGTTCGGTGAAAAGGTAACAACTCCTGTCCGCGCATTGAGCGTGTAATCAAGCGGAGTCTGAAGAGTATATGATGAGTCGAGCCGGATGAAAAATGTCTGCGGATTGATAAACTCAACGCCTGTTTTTAAAACCGAATCTGCTGCCGTGATCTTCTGTGAATTGTGCGCTTTTAAAAACTGTCCCGATTGCGCTGATGCGCACGAATAAACTGCCACAATGTAGCAGATCATTCGTAGGGCAATTGTAAGAATACGCGCGGCACGGCACATTATAAAGGAGCGGTTCTCAGTCAGTGATCTTGGTAATTGTGATGTGTTTTTAAAAGCAGTTTTTACAGGCGTGAAAAAACGGATTTCATTGTTTTTAAAAGCTTTTTTTAAAAGAGCCCGCTAATTGTTTTCACCACCTTCCAAAACCCATTGACGCAAACCTTTTACGTGATTTTCTGTGATTCCGGCGGTCATTTGCTGATAATGCGGGAGTTTGCGCTCCACCACCATATTGAGAACGCTGTTATCAGGGTCTTTTTTCTTAATGAGGCCGGGGCGAGAGTAGAAATCAAAGTAGGTGTCCATGCTGAAGCTGCCGTAATTCGCAGCATCACTCGCGTGGCAGCCGGAAAAGGTGCAGCTGAGATGTATGAACGGCTCGACGTGGCTGCGATAGCTCACATTTTTTTCGGGAAAAACTACCTGCTCAGGTTCGGTGATGGTATTATCCGAGCAGGCGAAAATGCTGATGCAAAAGCAGAAAAGAGATATTTTTAAAAAGATATTTTTCACGTTTTTTTAAAACCTTTTAAAAGCTGCTAATAGCTTTCATCTTCACTTGGGAAAATCTGCGTACGAACGTCGTTGCCGTAATTGGAGACGGCTTCGCGGATGCGTTCATATAGATTATCGTATTTCCGCACAAATCGCGGGTTGAAATCTACCGTCAGCCCAAGCATATCGGTGTAAACCAAAATCTGCCCGTCACAGAAAACTCCCGCGCCAATGCCGATCGTCGGAATTTTTAAAGCATCGGTAATTTTTTTCGCCAGCTCTGCCGGGACTTTTTCGATCACAACGGCAAATGCTCCCGCTTTTTCAAGCAACTTTGCGTCAGCTATCATTTGTGCGGCTTCCTTCGGATCAGTACCGCGCTCTTTATAGCTGCCGAACTGATGAATACTCTGCGGCGTCAGCCCCAGGTGCCCCATCACGGGAATTCCCGCTTCCGTCATCTTTTGCACAGCTTCTACTACGCGCGCTCCGCCTTCCAGTTTTACGGCGTTGGCTCCGGCTTCTTTCATCAGGCGTCCTGCGTTGCGGAAAGCCTCTTCAGCCGAAACCTGGTAGCTCATGAACGGCATATCAGCGACGATCAGCGCACGCTCCGCTCCCCTCACCACCGCCTTTGTGTGATATATTATATCCTCCAGCGTTACGGGGATCGTTGTTTCATGTCCCTGCACCACGTTCCCGAGCGAGTCGCCCACGAGAAGTACATCCACACCGCTCTCGTCCAGCACACGCGCCATGAGCGCGTCGTACGCGGTCAGGCAGACGATCTTCTTACCGGACTTTTTCATCTCGATTAGTCGGCGCGTCGTTACACGGCGGGAAGGTTTGCTGCCGGAAGTGGACTGATATATATTCTCTTCGCCTTTTAAAAGCTTTTTCTCTGTCGGGTCGCTCATGGTTTCCTTATACAGTTTTTTTTAAAGCGTCTATTTACTTGTATCGTCCCGCACAGTAGCCACAGACAGCTTCGTTTCAGCAGTTTCGCTGCAATCGAATTTCATGTCCAATTTTGATTTCACGCGCATCACGCCCGTAACACCAACATTTAAAAGAACGAAATTTTCCTTTTCGAGCGAAACGTCAAACTGCCGCTCCACGCTTACCTGCCCGTTATTTTGCGTGATTACCGGCTCGCCGACTTCCCGCACGCCTGTTACTTTGGAATTGCTGTGCGCGCTATTGGCGTGGCCGATAGCTCGCGACTGCATATCGTTTTTAAAACGGTCGGATTCACGCAGCGCGGCTTCATTGTAGAGCGATTCTTTTTTCTTCCGCAGCACGGATTTTATCTCCTGGATCTCCGTTGAAATAAATCTCTGCGCGGTTTCATTGCCGAGTGAGCGAAGATCAATTTCCTTTGCCATATTTCCTTCGGAAAGGCACGCTTCGGAAATGCTGGTGGGATTCAGGTTTACATTTTTCAGGCGCGACCACACATTCTGCTGGAGCTGCTCCCAATATGACTGGCGCGAATTGATACTATCCAGCCAGTTGAGCACCACTTCCACTTTTTCGCCCTGCTTGTATTCGCTCACAAATCCCAAAAACGGTTGTTTTAAAGCGGTGTAGCGGTTTAAAAGCGAATCAAGGTTTTTCGATTTTTCCTCAAGCGACGAATACGAAATTGACTTGTACTGCACCTGCAGGCGCTGGTATTCCTCTTCTTCCTTATTCGAGCAGCCCGCTACTGCCAGCAGTGCCACTACGGACAAAACCTTTAAAAAGTAATCACTTTTGTATAAATTCGACATCATTCTTTCGTCATGGTGAAACAACTTTGTTTTTTCTCGGACGGTAAACTTACAAACCTTCCGCCATTAGAACAAATCCATTTGCAATTCCGTGCTAAATTATCTTCCTTGCTTTTAAAAGAAAATACTGTATTTTGCAGGAAATGGTTTTGGACTTTTTTTAAAAATCGAAACCTCTTTTTCAAAGGCTATGTATAATCCCCCTCGGCTACGCCGTTTTCCCCTTGAAAAGGGGGATACAAATACAAAGTATCTCCCTTTTTAAGGGAGATGTCCGTAGGACAGAGGGATAATACGTTAAATTTTTAAAGCTTAAACAACTTTATACAAAATTGTCATTCTGAGCGTAGTGAAGAATCTCCGTCAGCAGAGCGCGTCAGGATATTCCAACGTTGATTCTTCGCTTCACTCAGAATGACAGACGTACTTTTGATCTTTTAAAAGAAAACTCAAACAAAACTTTCCCGAGGATTCCACCATGAAAATCCCTCACCTTTTAAAAACCGCGCTTCTCCTGTGTGTGCCGCTCCTCTGGCTTTCCTGCTCATCGTGGGAAGATGTTGCTGCGCCGGATGAATTCAGGCCGGTAAAGATCACGTCTGTCACTCCCAATACAAATGTATATGTCGGCGATGCCATTATTATCAGCGGAGAAAATTTTATTGAGAATAAGGAATATAATCAAGTGTGGTTTGGCGGGAATATTCGCGGTATTGTAGATTCTGCGACAGCGACCAGATTGTTTTTAAAAGTGCCGGAAGGTGCGCAGAGTGGATTGATTAGTGTGTCGAATGGAATATATGCGGATACTTTAATGAGTACTTTTGCAATTGTAAAGGAAAGCCCTTTTAAAAATGTAAGTATTTCTTATAATGGTTTTAAAGTAATTAGAAATTTTTCTGCTACAGTCTATAAAGATGGCTCGCCAGTAACTACTTATTCGCGAGATACTATTGCAATTGAGACAGCAAATTATAATATCGAACGAACAAAGGTAAATAAGGGGGTTGTTATGAATGACAATTGTTTAAAGTGGTGGTGGGAAATGCCATATCCTGATACGACTTTCCAAAATTATCAATGGTCTAATTCTCATTTGATATATACTGCGTTAATATCCGATGTAGATACCGCATCTAAAATTATTACAAAATTGCATTTTCTTTATTCTACATCTGAACCAGGTGATGATAAAGAATCTATCTATTGCCAAAAGACAACGATTGAATTTAAAAATGTACCATATATATTGCAAAATGGAAAAATTCATGCCCGCATTAATGGGATTAAGATATTAGAACTATTAAAAATATATAACTATTCAGGTAAATCTACAACATATTCCGGTCGTAATTCATGGTCTGAAAGAACTATTGACGGAATTTTCCAAATCCTCCCCGACGCATATTTTGAAATGACATTAGAATAATATCTTTTAAGAGCTTACACCGGAATCGTCATTGCGAGGCGCGGTCTCCTGCAACGTGGCAATCTGATTTCTAATGTTGTACGGCTTTTAAAATCAGATTGCCACGTCGGCAGACCTCCTCGCAATGACGATATGTAGAAGAGGATTAAAAAAAAAAAAAAAAAGCGCAGCCAAATCCATGACTGCGCTTTTCTTTTCAAAACCATTTTTAAAAACTTTTTAAGAACTATTTTTCCTTTCTTGCCACCGCGTTTTTATCATTGATGATCTCTTCCTTTTTAAAAGGGATCGCTTCGGCGTTTTGCTCCGGTGCGCAGCAGGACGACTGCTCGATGCGCCCATCGCGGATATTCACACGCGATACGACCACATTCACGCGGCGCACTGTGTCGAGCGAGTAATAATCATTGTCCTTACGTGAGTATGAGCTTACGCTTGGGCGTGCGCCTGCATCTATCTGGCGGCCTTCCACCAGTACAATGATCTTGCTGGTCTCGGCGCGTTTTAAAAACTCCTGCTGCGTCATGTCCTTTGTCGGCAGGAGAACTTCGCCGCGGCTCATGTATTCGCGGAAGATCGGGTTTTTCTCAAGGCGCTTCATAATTTCCGTGTAGCCGTAATACGCGCGGAGCTTTGAAAGCGTGTCATTATTCTCGCCAACCAGACTCGCGCCGGAAGGAATACTGACATTATAAAGATTCACGCGTCCAACTTTCTGATCGTAACTTCCGGCAAGATATTCCACCGTTTCATTTCCTGCAAACCAACCTTTAGTGATCGGGCGCATATCGCTGTACGCCATCACCTGTATCAGCATTTTATTTTCCGAGCCGGGCATTTTCGTCACCAGCTCGTTGAACATCGGCAGGATCGTATCCGCTACGCCGCTCACCATCGCTTTTAAATTCCTGTCCACATTGCGCGCATATTCGCCGTATTCCTGAATGCGCACTTGGCGGCGGAATTGGCGCGTGCTTTTCTGCATCGGCGTCATTTCACCGCGAATACCAAAATATTGATTTTCAGGATGAAGCTCGATAAATGATGCGCCGTCATAGCTTTTGTTTGAAAACTTCGCGACATGGCTGCGGAGATTCTCGCTTGTATTTACTTCCCAAAATCCTGTCTGGAAATACGGCACATTCTCGCGTTTATCTTTTAAAGCTACATATTCCCAGCGGCATGGCGGGAACTGGTAATAGCGCGGCGTGACATACACCGTGTCGTTTATCACCATATCGTGCGATGGCACCATCTGCGGGAAAGCGCCGCGCTTTGAAAGTTCGGAAACCGCCGCCTGCTCGGTGGTACGGATATATTGCGTGTCAAATTGCGGGATCGTATCGTAGAATGTTTCCTTGCGCGTAATTGTACGCGGCGTTCCGCCAATCGTCACGGGCGTTTGCACAACTTTTAAACGCGTTACTACAAGACTATCACCGCGAACATTGATGGAATTCACCGTTCCGTTCTCATTTCCAGCGATTGTCGCAGCGTCAGTAATGGAAATCACTTCGGTTTTAAAAAGCGAGTCAGTACGAATGGTGATCGTGGCTTTTTCGACTGTATCTTTTGTAATTACCTCAACGCGCTTTTTAATTTGCGGCGCAGCAGGAACATAATTCACAAAAGCATAATGGCTGATAACTTTCTGCTCGGGCGCGCACTCGATCTTGTCATATTGCGAGCCGCCTTTTGCCGTGTATTTCTGGCCATAGCCAAGCGTGAACGTAGGATTACGGCCTTCGATGCGCTCTACTGTTCCATCAGGTTTTAAAAGCTCGACGAATGGCATTTGCACCGCGCGCGATGGATTTTCCTTGTCCAGCACCGTTACATTGTAGCTGATCTGCGGCGGACGGCACTCCACTGCGAAATTAAATTTATACAGGTCCATTCCGCCGGCACTTTTTACGATATTCTTCCCCGACATGCGCTTTTCCTGATCGCGCGCTGATGCAAGATAGATAGAGCGGTTATTACCTTCATGCGGGAACGGGATGAACGGGAACATTTCCGACGCTGCGGAATTGATCATATCATTTCCCTTTTCCAGTTTCTCCACGCTGCTGACTGAAATACTCTGCTTTTTAAAATCAACGTCAAGCCCCGCCGTAAAAATATCCATATCACCTTCGCGGTTGCTGGCGAAAAGTAGGGTCGGGCGCTGCGTAATGCAGTAGATATACGGTGAATATTCATTAAACTGCGTATTGATGAGCTTCATTCCGTCGGCTTCCTGGAAATTCTTCGGCGTGCTCCACTTCCCATTCACACGAAATGTATAATACAGATCGGCATTTCCCTTCACGCTGTCTATCCCGGAATACGCGGGCTGCGCCTCATACGGCGAACCAAATCCGACTCCACGCGCCGGACGATCAGAAGCAAAAACCATAATAACCGTATCATTCCGCTGAGCAGACGCCGGATGCGAATCCCAGAAAATGGAATTCACATCACGTCCGAGATTTTTTAAAACCCATTGTCCGCCATTTTCACGGCTAAATGCAAAAAGGTCTGTCCCGCCGACGATCCCGCCAAACTGCCCAAGCGAACTCGTCGCGCCGGGCGCATGACTCAACGCGAGGAAACCACGATCGCTGTCGAGATACGTGGTCGTGCCTTCGTTCACGCCGATCTGCCGCACA
Organism: Bacteroidota bacterium; assembly: GCA_040386315.1. Lineage (GTDB taxonomy): Bacteria > Bacteroidota > Ignavibacteria > Kapaibacteriales > DASPKH01 > DASPKH01. Next base: position 26,387 of record JAZKFS010000150.1, on the reverse strand, counting down.
TACGTCATGATATTGGAGGAGTCATTCAGTATTTCGGCATTTCCTTTTGCAAGGGAAGACGTCCAGATATTTTCATCGCCCGTGCGGTTTGATGTGAACTGGAGCTCACTTCCCGGCGGTATTACCGGCGCAAAATCATCTTTTGCCGAATTTACCGAATCACCGAGATTTCCTGTCGGGCGCATGCTCGTGTCAGCTGTTTTACAGCCGCCGATCATACTTGTGGCGATCAGTCCCGCAGCGCCGATATAGGAGAGAATTTTTTTCATAATCTTTTTAAAATCTTTTCTTTTAAAAACTTTCCGGTTTTGTTTTAAAAACATATATTCCTTTTAAAAGCTGTGTAAATTTTCTTTTAAAAATTGTTTTTAAAATCTTATTCAGGTTCGCACGAAGGGCCTTTCAGTTCAGCAAATTTGATCGTTACGCGGTTCAGGTTTGGTGTGATAGAACCCTGGCGGATATCTTCGATCAGCACGCCGAATTCAACGCCGTTCCGTGCCCGGTAATAATATACTTCCCCAATTCTTACTTCCAGTTCAAAAACCGTTGCTACCGGAAGCGCAAGTAATTCATCGGCGGTTTGCTGAAATTTTGGCTCAAAATTAGTAACTGTACCATCAGCATTGAGAATCTGGATATCATTCGTCGTTAATTTTGTTTCAGTACCTTTTGAAAGCCCGCCGCCGCCAAATGCATCTGTTTCGGCTTTGACATCGGCACGACGAAGATAATTTGCAAATTCACCTGCACTCGCTGAATTTAAAGAGGAAGTATATTTTCTTGAACCTCCGAAAAACCGGATTTTTGCACTTCTGGCTGCCGGCGTTCCGGTAACATTAAGCACCTGGCTGATCAGCATATCGCCGATAAGCGATGAGTTCGTCGGTACATTACTTACCAACTGAACGCTATATCGGTTTCCTTCAATAATTGTATCCCTTTGCGCGAGCACAACGGTCTTTCCACCCGTCACGCGATTGTCATTCGGCAAACTTCCCGAGCTTGACACATCGTTGGGAAATTGAAATGTATGCACAGAATATTGCGGCACAGGCGTAGCAACTGTATCAGGAGCAATTGTTTCAAAATTCGGGTTGAACTCCGTGATCGTCGCTTCACGCACACGCGGGTCAGGATTGGGTTCGGTATTAAACTCCGGGCAGCCGCACGATGATATGAGCACCGCTCCGAGAATTCCCAAAAACTGTATTTCTTTTAAAAACTTTTTCATAATATTTCTTTTAAAAACTTTTTTAAAATTTCTCTTTTTAAAACTTGATTTTTAATATGTCAATCCCACACGCGCGCGCCAGATATTCATACGGCGAAGCGACGGCACATTTGAAAAACCGGCAGTAGAACTCTCATCTCCAAATCCCATCGAGCGCCAGCCAATATCAACCGACGCATCAAGCCATGAGCTGACCGGAATATCAATTCCCGCACCCAATCCAAATGTAAGAGGCAGACTAAAATCGTAATCACCGAGCGAGCCGTTAGCTTTCAGGTCATTGACCAACTGATTACAGTCGCTGCATCCTTCATCAGATATATTCAATTTAAAAAGATTGACCGATGCCTTATCTACTGTTACACCAAATTGCCCATACGCGAATGGTTTTAAACACACACCAAGGAAATCCGTAACAGACTTCGCCATCTGGTAGCGCGTATGCAGGAGGACTGTTGAGCGGTTCGCTTCGGTAAGGGTAGTTCCGCTGGTGGAATTAAAAGAATTGTATGCGTATAATCCTGACGTATATGCCAGCCCCATTCCCCATTCATTAAACGCGCCAAAGCGTAATCCTGCGGCCAGTTCGCCCTGGATCGCCTCGCGCCCGACTTCTGTAAAACCGGCTCCCCTGTCATTGTATGCGCTGTAAATTCCGCGCGCTTCCAGGAAATACCAGTCGTAAGTGCGGTCAGGGCAGCGGAATGTCGGCGGTGTGTAGCTGGCGTCAAAGCTCAGCGGCTCGCAACCACAGTCTTCGGTCACATAGTTTTTTACATTGACTGTGCGGAGGTAGGGAATTTTTTCGGTGTTGTTGTATGATTCGAAAACATTGGCGTTGCCAAATTCATTTTTTGGCGTATCAAAAAGCGTTCCCACAAGCTCTACATCGCCGATCGGGATACGTTCGTAATTTTCGGATTTATTTTCCGCGCCAGCGTTTAAAAAGATAACCGATGTATCAATTTGCTGCGGGTTCTGCGCGTTGCGGGCGATCTGCACTTCCACCACCGTACCACGCAGCGTGCGTCCGTCGCGCAGCGTCACATTATCGGGTGAGCGGTCGTAGCGCGACTCGCGGTCGGCCTTGATCCGCACAGCATCGTCATAGCGCTTGACAGTGGAGCAACTACTCAAAATACCCGCGATACAGATCATACCGCAAAAAAAGAGAAACAATTTTTTCATGAATATTATTGGCAATTTTGGTGAATAATTCTTTTTAAAAGTCGGATTTGGTTTTAAAAACTCTTTATTATCTTTTTAAAAAACTCGGTTTTAAAAAAGAGTAAAGTTTTTAAAAGATCTACAAACCGAAATTAATACTGATACTTGCGTTAATTGCATTCAGACTTGGACGCGCATCAGCACGAAGTAGGTTTGGCGCCATGTAGCGCACATTGCCGTCTATGAACCATCCGGCACAATTCGTATCATAGAAAAGCAGCCCGCCAATGCCCGCGCCTGCACCAAGCCCGGTGCGGCTCGCATTATCCGTACCTTTAATTCCGCTAAATATCATCATTCCCTGTAAATACACGGGAAATTCCGTCGCGGGTTTAAAAAAGTAGCGGAATTCCGGTGAAAGCATCACTGCATCGCCATAAGAGATCAGCGATGTGGCATCATCCACTACTGAATATGGAATGTAATCCAGCCGAAGCCCCGTCCAGAGATTGCAGTATTTCCGCGAACCGACAAACGCCGTGCCGCCGACCGAGGGTTTATTGACATCGGCAAATGTCCCCTGCGGCAACGAATACACGGGGCCTGCTCCCACAAAAAGTTGCGCTTCCGCAGAAGAATATCCGGTACAATATGCTGTGAAAACCAGGAAAAAAGTGGCAATTGTCTTCAAGGAGTTCTCTTTTTTTAAAAGGTGGATAAATTATATACTTTTTTAAAAAAGGTCTTTTTAAAAATATCTCAGGATAACAGAATATGCAAATATAGGATTTCCGGCGTATGACGGCAAAACCGGAAAATGGGGAATTCTTACTTTTTAAAAGGTGATAAAAGTAGTAAATCCCTGCCAAAATAGGGAATTATCCAATATCCACAATAGGAAAGAATCGGCTAATTTTTAAAAGCAAAAAGGCAACAGGATTAACCTGTTGCCTTTAAAAGGATTACAAATCTTTTTAAAAACTATGAAAAGGATGAGCGGGATGCGGAACTCATCTGGGCGCGCTTCCGGCTTCGCAATATCATATAGAGTACGTAGATTATTCCAGCTATAATGAGCATTGTAAAGAGAAATTTTCCCCATGAAAATGTTGGCGGATATACTTCCGTAACACCATCAGCACGTTTATATTCCTGCGGACGCGAGTAGTAATATGCCGGATGAAACGGCATAGACCACATCCATGGAATACTTCCCATCATGTAGCCCGTCATAAATCTGTCGCCCATACCGCCATATTGATTTACCACATAATTCTGCGGCTGCCCCTGTGCATTCTGACGTGTAACGGTCTGAGTGCGGCGCGGCGTGCCGTATCGCTGTGTATAAGTTTGAGGTGAACTGAGTCGCGTTCCCCCAAAGCTTGTGCGGGGCTGCGACGTTGTTGTTCGTGGTGCAGTCGTCGTACGGGGTGTTGTTGTTGTACGTGGCGTAGTACGATAGCTCGGTGTGCTGCGACGTGTTCCGCCAAACCCACCACCGCCACGGCGCCCGCCAAAGCTTCCGCCACCACGACGCTGTGCATCAGCTGCCTCAAAGACAAGCAGGCTTAAAAATAACGTGACAAGTAAAAAAGCTTTAAAAGAGCTTTTTTTAAAAAGATTTTTCATCAGAAAATATTCTCCGTTTCGAGTGATTCATCTGCATTTCTATAGGTAATCTCCGCTTTAAATTCATCATGCTCGGGTATCTGCGGCTTTGAGAAGAGCGAACGAATGCCGCCTTTATTTTCCCCACCTGTTTTAATATGGATCAGCACGCTCACCACTCCTTCCAGCTGTTCTTCATTTAAAAGCACTGCGGCCGTATCAATTCCACCACTGCTCTCAATGGTAAAAAGCTGAAGTTGAGCGGCTTCCTCCTCGCTAAACGACGGTTCAACGGTTTTTAAATTCTCCAGATAATCGCTGAATATCTGCTTCGTGTAGAGTACATTATCCGTCCCCTGATACTGAATGATCCCGTCAAATGTACCTTCCTCATCAAGATTTAAAAAAATTTCCTTTACCCCGCCAAGCTGCTCGCCGTTGTAATATACGGCTGTGGATTCCAGCAGCCCGTTACTTTCGATTGAAAATGTTGCCATACTTTCTTTTTAAAACTTCCCGGTTGTTTTTAAAAACTTTTTAAAAGATCATCTGCAATATACTACGTAGAAAAATAAAAAGGGATTCCTTTTTTTAAAAAGAATCCCTTCGGAATTTTAGAATTGTTTTAAAAACATTCTTTTAAAAACTATTTACTCACGACAAATGAACGAACGATCTTCTGTCCGCCGATCTGAAGTGTGTAATAATATACGCCATTTGAAAGCGCTTCAGCGTTGAATGGAACCGATGTATAACCCGCCTGCGCCATACCGTCAAATGGAATTGCAAGAGTTTGCCCAAGTGTATTTGCGATAGCCAGTCGTACATTTTGAGCGGATGGCATTACAAAGCGGAAAGCTGTTTGCCCGTTCGTCGGATTAGGGAAATTCTGTTCAAGGCGGAAACCTGCAGCTTCGAGTTCCTTAACAGAAGTACCGACTTTTTTACCGATACCGGTTAACTCCACATTGCTTATCGCCGGCTCGGCATTGCTGGTAACGACCATTGTTGCCGTACGGATACCGATATCCCCTGCATTAAATATCACCTGGAATGAAACTGATGCGCCCGGCGCAAGAGTTTTTGGAAGAGTAGGTTTACCCGGAGCAGCGAATTCGCCTGCTAACGAGTTCCCACCGCTTATATCTATTCCCGAGATCGTAATATCCACATCACCGCTGTTAGTGATCTTCATCAGCTTTGTTTTATTCGCACCAACAAGCACGCTGTCAAATGCCAAAGACTGAGCAAGAGTGATCTCGCGTTTTACGCTGCCGTTGAGTTTTGTATAATTAAGGTAACCGATCATCGCACCAAAATTCCACAGACGCACACTTTGTCCGTTTGCGACACCTGCTCCGGCGCTCGTTGTACCGGACTGGCGTGTCAGGATGAATTTCCATGTATTGCCGAGGTCTTCTGTACCGATCACACTTCCGTCAGAGCAAAGCACTGCAGTCTGCCGTGAATCGCCGGGATTATACGCATACACAGGCGCGAGACGGGCATTATCAAAATTGAACTTATTAAGTGACCATGTAGCGCCACCGTCAGAGGTAACTGCTGCAAGAGTTGGTGCATCAGTTGCTTGTGTAGTGCGGTAAATAGCAATACCATTCAGCGCATCTTTAAAAGCAAGAAGCGATACAACGCCATTGGTGAGAAGATTTGAAGCTTTCCATGTCTGTCCTTTATCGCTCGTACGGTACACACGTCCTTTCGTCGTGCCAAACCAACCGTTATCGCCCAGCCAGGTTGCAGATGTATTCAGTCCTGTTTCACCCGATAGGGGAGCAGGTACGTTATTTACCTTTGTCCATGCCTGGCCGGAATTCGTGGTTTTGCCAATACCCCATGAACTATTTAAAGGATCGCCGAGGAAAATTCCATTGGTAGCATCAAAGAAGTTGATATTATTGACAAATGGGGTAATCGTGCTGACAGACGTAACCTGCCACCCTGTAATACCGCCATTTGTTGTCCTGAGTATTTGCGCTGCGCCGCTTGTCGGGCCTGTTCCGCCATATGCTACATTCGCATCACGCGCATAAATGGAATAAATAGCACTGGTCTGAGATGCAATACTATTAGTTGTCACCCCATTTGCCACACGAAAGACTACAGCTCCGCCATTGTATTCTGACGCCGCCCAAGCCGTTGATGGATTTGGGGATGAAGCGCTGTGGTAGGTAAATTCGCCATAGCTTGTAGCAAACGCATATGTGTTAGTCGAAGGAATCTGAAATGGAATAGATATTCTGTGATAATTGGTAAATGTACCTGATGTGATCGTCACCAGGAATTCACCCATGCCTGAGAAAAATGGCGTATTCGCAGAAAGCTGTATGGTAGCGTCAATATCCTTTTGCTCCATAGATGCTACAGCGCCGACGCTAACTGTACCCTGTGCTATAGAGAATACTCCATCCATCGGCTGAATTTGCAATTGAACGCCGCTTGCATCCGACAGGAGATTTCTAAGGCTTAGACGGAGTGTAGTCGGCTCAGCGTCGGTAACTACTCCACCGCCTGCGCTTAGTCCAACACTAACTATTTCCAGTCCGGGAGCCTGGTTGCCCTGGTTGATCGTACCATTTAAAGAAACTGCACGAAATGCATTGGCACGTCCGAAATATAATGGGCGAAGCGATGCGTCAGTTGTTACAACGTTATCAGAAGTCATACGGATCTGAGCCGCGATCTGAGCCGGAGTCCAGTCCGGGTGAACTGACTTTACAAGGCCTGCAATACCTGCAACGACCGGGCTGGAAAATGATGTACCGCTCCAGGTATTTGCATCTGTTACATATCTGTTATTCGGGTACACACTTGGCAGTCCTACGCCGGGTGCATATACAGAGGTATTAATACCGTAATTTGAAAAACCCGCTTTTTTATCAGCATTGTCAGTAGCACCCACAGATAATACATTGGGATATCCCGCAGGATAAAACTTTGAAACGTCAGTAAAAAGCCCGTCATTGCCGGCTGCTACCACTACGAGCGAACCACCCGCTGTTGCCTGCGCTATTACGTCCTCATCCATCGGGTTCAGCCCGCGTCCGCCCCAGCTACAGTTGATAATATCAGCTTTCATTCGTGCTGCATACTCGATTGCTTTTGCCGTTTGATATAGACCGCCTGCCTGTGGATCATCCGAACCGATTTTGATCGGAAGTAATTTACAGTTATGGCCGATGGAAGCTACACCTTTTCCGTTATTGGTAACAGCAGCAGCATTACCGGCCACTACTGTACCATGAGCGCGCGTGTCAGTTGTGGAGGTAATTCCATAAATCTTCGGATCATTATCTTCTTTAAAAATTCCCTGCATTACATCATTAGAACTTGCATTCCCGACAAAATCCCAGCCATGAATATCATCCACCTTGCCATTATTATCATCGTCTTTCCCATTCGCTGGAATTTCTTTTGTATTGATATAGATATTGTCGGCCAGGTCTTCATGCTGCCAGTCTATGCCGGAGTCGGTAATAGCGATCAGCACTTCTGTTTTGCCTTTCGTTACATCCCATGCCTGCGCTGCTTTGATCTTGGTAAGCTCGTATTGCTGGGCTACTTTTGTATCATTCGGCGTGTAAAAAAGAGCCCTTTTAAAAACCGGGCTGGCATATTCTACATCAGGATTATTCATCAGCTCGCGGCAAACATCATACGCATCTACAGGCGAGCTGTAATACACTTCATACATCCGGCTCAGTCCCGCTTTATCCGCAGCAAGCAGCGAACCATTGTTATATTCTTTAAAAGCCGCATCAATCTTCTTCACACCCAATGCCGACAGCGACTGCGAAAGCGCAGCAGACTGAAACCCGCGCGCATCTTTATTCACTACGAACCGCTGTTTGGTTTTCACATTGATCACACCCGGCATATAGTTATCCGGCGTGAGGCGCGGCATGGATAATATCCGCGCAGCAGTTGTAAAGCCATCCGCACGCTTTTCTCCCGGACGAACGATCGTATAGCCGGTTTCCGGACTTCCAAGCTGGTATAAGGATTTTTGTACCGGGCGTGGCGCCGGTGCTACAGCCGCCGTTGCCATCTCAAGAGCGGTTACAGCGATAACGCCTGTGCTGAGGACAAGCTTTTTAAAAGAAGAAAAACGGTTCATGCGATTCTTTCTCCGCAAATATTGGTGTGTGCTGAAAATATTGGAGTATTTTATTTTGAAATGTAATTGAAATTTTCCGGTGATGAGTACAATTTACAAAAATTTCAGATTATATAGAACGATTTGCATGAGAAATCATTTTTAAAACAAAGAGTTACAATTTTCTTTTAAAACTTTTAAAAGCTGTTACCAACTCTTTTAAAACTCCTGTTGTGTAATTACCGAATATCCGCCCTTATCCTTCGCTCCGGCGAATATCAGAGAGTATCGTTTCCCTATCGGGAAATTAATATTTTCCGTGCGAAAGTACGTTTCTTTTAAAAGTAAATTCCGGAAGATCACGCTCAGGCGACGCTCTGTCGTTACCACCTGAAAGTCACTCGCCTCACCATATGCGAGGTCATCGGCCAGATGTTCAGCAAATTCCGTTGTATCATTCGCCAATGCTGAAACATTCGTGATCTCTTTAGAAGCATTGATAAATCTCCGCTCCAGGGTTCCCGGCGCCAACGCGCGGTTCGGTTTTAAAAACGTCAGGATCTCCGGCGCGGCATCAGTTCCGGCAATTATCACAAGCAAACTGCTATCAGGGCTGATAGTGATAGTTTTTAAAACATTGCCCGCTGTAATATTTACCGCACCCGAAGGAACGACCGTCGCCAGCGAACCACGATAATACAGCATTGCGCCCGAAAGTGAATTTCCAACCGAAACCGGGATTTTCTCCAAACCCGGGACCGCATGAACGATCTGGATAAACGAACCCTTCTGTAAAAATTCCACCGCCTGGGATTCCGCAGAGCTTTTTAAAAGCGACGCGCGAACTTCACCGTCAGCAGAATTCTGAACGATCAGCAAATATTCCTCTCCCGCCTGGATATTCGCCGGGCTCGCCAGCAAAAGTTGCGGCGGCAGCGATGAAGTAAAAATAGCCAGCGGGATATTTCCTGCCGTGATTTCTATCATTTCCGACGTTGTACCTTTTAAAAGCGCGGAGGCGAGAGTTCCGCCCGAGCGAAATCCCGACGCGCTGGAATCATTCTGCGCGCCAAGCGAAACCGTGATATTTTTAAAAAGGGTTGTAGCATTTACCACGCGGATAGACGCCATTCCGGGAGTTTTAAAAGAATTTCGCACAGGCGGCACCAGGATCGAATAATTTGCATTTTCCGCGCCGGAATCAAGAACGATGATCGAATATTGTTTTAAAACCTCAAGCGATGTAATAATTGAGCCTGAACGGTTGTGCGCACCGGTAGAAAAGATCGAAAGCGAATCCGCGCCTGTGCCATTGCATGTAATAAGCGACTCATACTTCCCGATGGAATTCGGCTGAAGGCCGGAAGCAATTATTTTATCTGTCTGATTGGAAATATCCACACCCCTCTGCGAAAAATTGACCGTGCGTATCAGCACCGTATTTTCCAGAACGCGGTCAACACTTTTTAAAGCCGTCGCCGCGCCGTTCAATTCATCAAGCAGCAATATTTCCGGCTGGCCGTTCTTTTTAAAAACGAATAACGTGTATGACCGGAGCGAAGCGATATTGAACCTGAATGTGCCGATGATCTTTTCATTTT
>JAZKFS010000150.1:0-16653 GCA_040386315.1 Bacteroidota bacterium | reverse complement strand
TTCAGAGGTTTGAGACATTTTCCGGGACAAAACTGAAATCACCGTTTCGCCTGGCGGCAATTCTGTAAAAGCGCCATAACCGGAATACGGAGTTTGCCCGCCAAAGGGAGCGCCATTCGGGCATCCGATGTGAATTGAATATGTTTCGGTCGAATCGTAGAACGCATTAAAAAATCTCACAAAAGCATTATTTGTATTCGTCGGCTGCACATACGATGCACTCAGCGGTATCAATCGCCCAACCGCGCTATCGCCCGACGGCAGCGCAACAATCGTCTGCACAGTGTTTTTGCCAAAGCGTATCTTATCTGTTGTTTGAAAATTAACCGTGCTGCCTGATAATACGCTGACCGTTGCCGAATCTGTTTCAGACCGCTGTAGCACGGAACTTTGGCCATATCCAACCGGTAACCCCTGAATTCCTTCCAGAGAAAACGTTCGTGGCAGCGCATCGCCGGAGAAATTTATAAAACGCACAGTGATACTATCATTGCCACCGGCAGGATTTACAAGCGCAGGATTTTCATCAGCGCAGCCGGACATAAGCAAAAGTGCAAGTGCAAGGAATGTAATAACCGGCGCAAGAAAGGAATTTTTAAAACAGGAAGATGGCGTGAAGTTCATATATTCTTTTAAAATGTGTCGTGAGTTTTCTTTTAAAAACTGTTTTGCGGGAAAAATCTTTTAAAAGGTAATTTTTAAAAATGTCTCTTTTAAAATGTCATTCCCGCGCAGGCGGGAATCCATGCGTCAAACAATTGCGTCAAAAGAATCTTTTATCGCGTTGGATTCCCGCCTGCGCGGGAATGACAATTTCATAAGATTCTTTTAAAAGCCAAATTTACCGTATTTTTGTAATTCTCTTTTAAAAAATACTGAAAAATACGACAATGGAAGATAAATTACAGTCAATTCTCGACAGATTTCGCATGGTGCAGGATATGCTCAATGATCCTGCCACGATCAGTGATCAGCGCCGATTTCGTGAGCTTTCGCGCGAGTACAAACAGCTAATTCCAATTACCAATGCAGCCGAAAAATATTTAAAAATTGCTTCAGAGCTGGAGTCAAACCGCGAGATGATCGAAACGCCGGGAATTGACCCCGAGCTGCGCGACATGGCGTACGAAGACATCGAGCAGCTCAATGAGCAAAAGGAAAAAATGGAAGACGAGCTGCGACTGCTTTTAATTCCGAAAGACCCGAATGACCTGAAAAACTGTATTGTCGAGATCCGCGCGGGAACGGGCGGCGACGAGGCAGGAATTTTCGCGGGCGACCTTTTCCGCATGTATCAGCGCTATGCCGAGCGCAAGGGCTGGAATATTGGCGTCATTGACATTAACGAAAGTGAAAAGGGCGGTTTTAAAGAAATCAGTTTTGAGCTGACGGGCGAAGATGTTTTTGGTACGATGAAGTTCGAGTCGGGCGTTCACCGCGTGCAGCGCGTACCGGAAACCGAGGCGCAGGGGCGCGTCCACACGTCGGCTGCGACTGTTGCGGTTCTGCCTGAAGTGGAAGATATTGATATTGAAATCCGCGACAGCGACCTTGAAATGGACACGTTCCGTTCGGGTGGAAAAGGTGGGCAGAACGTGAATAAAGTTGAGACGGCTGTTCGTATCACGCACGTTCCGTCGGGACTTGTGGTGAAGTGCCAGGAAGAGCGTTCGCAGTTGAAAAACCGCGAGCGGGCGATGAAGCTCCTGCGCGCGCAGCTCTATGAAATTGAGCAGGAAAAGCAGCACGCCGAGCAGAGTTCTACGCGGAAAGCAATGGTGAAATCCGGCGACCGCTCCGACAAGATCCGCACGTATAATTACCCGCAAAACCGCGTGACCGATCACCGCCTGGAAGGCGATGCGAAAAACTACCCGTTGCGCGAAATCGTGGACGGCGACCTCGACCCCGTCATCCAGCAGCTTCACATGATGGAGCAGGCGGAGCTTTTAAAAGAAGGAACGATGTGAGATTGACTTTTTAAAAGATTGTTTTGTAAAGCCGGTTTTTAAAAGAATCCGGCTTTTTTGTTTTTAAAGGGTTGGTTTTGGAAATTGTGGTTTGTTGGTGTAGATTGTGTTTTTTTATAAGCTAAGCACAGCTTTCAATATTTGACTTTCCAAATGAGTAAATTAAATAATATCCTTAAGTACGGTATTGATAATAATCTAGCTAACAAGATTATTTCAAAAAATTTAAGTATTTCTTCATTAAAGAATTTAAGTCAAAGGAACCTGAAAGAAGATTATAAATTTTCAGATGTTGAAATCAGAATTATTCAGGAACGAGTCAATCGACAACCCATTGACGACCAAATCTTGATAGAACTACTTGAGAATAGTGCCTATACCTGTAACATATGTAAAGGAGTAAAAAGTGATGCTTATATTATACATCATATAATACATTATAACATTTCTCAGGATAATTCTTATGATAATTTAGTTGTGTTATGCCCCAACGACCATGAGCTCGCTCATAGAGAAGGTGAGTATCTCGCCAAGCAAATCACAGAGAAACAATTACGAAGCGCTAAAAATAAGTGGGAAAGATATATTTCTGAAATACCTGTTAGAAAAGCGGCTATTGAAGGGAACATTAATGATATTGATTACATAAATGTCAACAGAGTTTTAGAATTAGCTTTGCAGATTTTTAAGGATGAAATTCCAGATACCTCTTATACTCATCGATTAACCTTTAATAATCTAATACTTCCAACAGGACAAATCAATCCAGAATTGTATGAACGCTATTCGCTGAATAAAAATACTCCCTTGAAATTCTTTGCTATGTATGGTTCTACCATGCTTATTTATCATTACTTTGAACTTCTTCTTAAATGCTTAAGTACGATTGAACTATGTGATCTTGATGATTTACTAAATCCTACTTCTCTTAAGGAAGGAATAATAGGAAAGTACTGCTACTATGTTGGAGGTGTTTATGGTAAACAATATAGAGGTGAAATAAATAAAGATTCAGAACCTACTATTCTACATTTTAAAAGGAAAAAGATCAAGGTGAAATGGTTAATAGACCCAATGTTTATTACTTCTACAACTGCTAGTTGGAGAATTGCCAGAAGAATGATCTTCATTATCTACGGGAAAGTATTGGACGTTAAAAAAATTGAAGAAAATCAACAAAAAATAATTGAAATTACAATACGACCTTATGCATATGGTATTCCAAATTGCTATAAAGATAGAGTACCAATTATTAGACGTGTTAATGAAAGTGACAGTGACAGTTTTGAAGAGTATTTTGATGATAAAGAATGAATTTCAATCACTAAATATTTATTACAAATAACAATTATTATTTCTTCAAGGAGGTCTGTAAATACAGGCATGATTTTCAGTTCGTAGTAGCTATGCAATTGAGTAAAGTACACAACGTGTTTCAAAAGCCGGTTTTTAAAAGAATCCGGCTTTTTCTTTACAAAGAACTTTAAACGGTTTTACATTGATTATAGAATCTCCCCTCTTTTAAAAACTTTTAAAATCATATCACAATGGAAACAAAAAATATCAAAGCATTCGGCACAGAGGCAGCAGAAGCGCCACTGCAAGAGCTGAATATCAACCGCCGGAAACCAACGCCGCATGACGTGGAAATTGAGATTTTGTATTGTGGCGTTTGCCATTCCGATCTTCACACAGCGCGGAATGAGTGGCACGGCACGATTTATCCGTGTGTGCCCGGCCATGAGATTGTCGGCAAAGTTGTGAGCGTTGGCAGCCATGTGAAGAAGTTTAAAACCGGCGACCTTGCGGCAGTCGGCTGCATGGTGGATAGCTGCCGCGAGTGCGAATACTGCGCGGACGACCTTGAGCAATATTGCGAAAAGGGCAATACCGGAACGTATAATTCACCCGATAAACACCTCGGCACGCAGACCTATGGCGGGTATTCCGAGAGCATCGTTGTGGATGAAAGCTTTGTTTTAAAAGTGCCGGAAAATCTTGACCTCGCGGCGGTGGCGCCCCTGCTGTGCGCGGGCATCACGACATATTCGCCTTTAAAACACTGGAACGTCAGGCCGGGGCAGAAAGTCGGCGTTGTCGGGCTTGGCGGGCTGGGCCACATGGCGGTGAAGCTCGCGAAAGCGATGGGCGCGGAGGTTGTCGTTTTCACCACGTCGCCGTCAAAAGTGGAAGATGCAAAACGGCTTGGCGCTGATGACGTGGTGCTTTCAAAAGATGATACGCAAATGCAGAAGTATGCGCGCAAGTTGCATTTTGTGCTCGATGCAGTTTCGGCAGAGCATGATATTAATGTCTATTTGAATCTTTTAAAAGTGGATGGTTCGCTCGTGCTGGTCGGCGCGCCGGAAAATCCGCTCCAGGTTGCTGCATTCAGCTTGATCCCGAAGCGCAGGAGCTTCTCGGGTTCGATGATCGGCGGTATTGCGGAAACGCAGGAAATGCTGGATTTTTGCGGGAAACATAATATTACGTCAGACATTGAAATGATAAATATTCAACAAATCAATGAAGCGTATGAGCGTTTGCTGAAAGGCGATGTAAAATATCGTTTTGTGATTGATATGGCATCGTTGAAAAAGTAGAGTTTTAAAAAGTTTTTAAAAGCCGGTTTTTAAAAGAAATCGGCTTTTTTGTTTTTAAAACGGTCGGTTTGGAAATTGTAGTTTGTTGGCGTAGATTGGATTTAAAAAAAAGCAGTTTTAAAAAGATATAGACGGCACCAATTCACCAACCTACTTCACCCGGGAGGCGCCACCATGATAAAGGCAGAAGACGATATCACCCAACAAAATTTATTTACGTACAGGCGCATCCGCCGCGCAATCGGCTGGCTTGCTTTCAGCCTGCCGGTCAGTCTTGTTCTATTTTCATCAATCGGCTTTTTTAAAACGGGCATTCAGCAGTCAATTAGCGAATATTACTACACGAACCTCCGGGAAATATTCACCGGAACGCTGTGCGCTGTAGGATTTTTCCTCATCCGCTACAAAGGCAACGGGAACACCGATTTTTTTAAAAATGACACGCTACTGACAAGCATAGCGGGCGCGATGGCGATAGGCGTGGCGCTGCTACCAACCAATCCTGACTGTCCGTGGGAAAAAGTGGATACGCTCATTCCGCTGAATGCGCCTGTGATCGGCTGGCTTCACTACGGCTGCGCGGCCATGCTGTTCATGATTTGTTCAGTTTTGTGCATCAATGTATTTACGCTCGGCCCAGGCGAGCAAAAAGAACAGACAGGAGAAAGCAGAATATACAGGATCTGCGGCTGGTCAATTATAGTATTTATCATCATGGTGCCTTTGTGCGCATATCTGGAAGTGCCATACGCAACATTGATTTTTGAAGCATTCTCGCTTTTTGCCTTCGGGCTGGCGTGGCTCGTGAAAGGACGGGCGCTGAGCGATATGCTCAGTCTCCAGAAAATGTATGGCGAAAGCAGCGGAATGACTGAAAAAGAGTTGGAAACAGGGAATACAAAAACTTCAGATGTAGATTTCTGATTGCGCCTACGTCACGTTTTATCAATGGTTTTAAAAGCCGGTTTTTAAAAGAAGCCGGCTTTTTTGTTTTTTAAAAGTGATTTTGGCTGTTATTTATTTTCACTTTAATTTAGACCAATTAAATATTCTTACAATGAAATATTTCTATCTTAATGATAGTATATCACCAAACTAAATGGAAAATATAACAGAGATATTTTCATCTGACAAAAACTACCGATTAAAGTTTTATGACGCAATAGAACCAAAAATGGGAATGACAGTGAGTAAATTCTCATTACATAATAACACGCTGAAAGAGAAATTCAAATTTCCGAGAATGTTGACAAGCGGTTATAAAGGACATTCAGTTTCTTGGTCTGAAAACTCTCAGTACTGCTCATTATCAATTATCATACCCTTTAATAGTTTTGTTGTAATTGATATTAATAACAGACTATTCTCTATTTTAAAGTTTCACAATGTCTGGAATTTACGTTGTAAGTGCGCTAATGATACAATAGAAGTTGAATTTCCAACAAATCAAATTCCTGAAAAAAAAGAAAGCAATAATTCTCCAACACAAATTTTTAAGAACAAGCTAATATTCAAATTTCCTGATTTAAAATGGGTTGAGTTGGAAAAGCGTTTTATTTTTAATGATTTAGAAAGTGAATATGAGTTTTTAGATACTTAATCAATCATAGCAACACTTTTAAGCGTTCCTTTTTCTTTTAAAATCAGGTTTGCTTTTCGTTTTTAAAAAGTATAATTTCACTTTAGCGTTATTGTTAGAAAACTTTCCTTTTAAAAGACATAATTGTAATGAACATTCATACATTTACTTTAAAAATATTTGCGCCGGTGGTGATTCTATGCAGCCTTTCCTATAATGCCGCAGCGCAGGATATTGACCAGCTTGCCGTGAGCCTTCATGCGGATATTTCCAATGCCCCGGCAATTACTATCGGGTGGAAACGGGATGCAGATGCGCTTTCATACCAGGTGTATAAGCGGGCAAATCAGTCAGAACCGTGGACGTTACAGAAAACACTTTTTGGCAGTGCCACTTCTTTTACCGATACGACTACCGTTCGTGGAATGACATACGAATACCAGGTTTTAAAGGCCGGGCAGCATATTACTGACCGCTATATCGCATCAGGCTATCTGTACACAGGTACGGAAGTGTATCCGAATGTAGAAAGCCGCAAAGTGCTGCTCGTGATTGATGAATCTTTTAAAAACACGCTTGCGCCGGAGATCATGCAGTTTGAAAATGACCTGGCTGCCGAAGGTTGGACAGTAGTCAAAGCGTATGTGGCGCGTGCTGAGAATTTCAACAAGGCAGAAGTAAAAAATGTAAAACAAGTCATTATAAATGAATATAACCGGAATAAATCTCTTTTAAAAAGTGTGGTGATTATCGGGCGCGTGGCAGTGCCATATTCCGGCCTCATCAATCCCGACGGTCATCCCGACCATCTAGGCGCCTGGCCATGTGACGGATATTATGCCGAAATGCAGGAGCCGTTGTGGTCAGACAATAGCATTGACAATACACTTGCCACACGTCTTAGCAATAAAAATATTCCGGGTGACGGGAAATTTGACCAATCTGAATTCCCTACTCCGCTGGAATTATCGGTCGGGCGAATTGATCTTTATGATATGCCGGATTTTAAAAAGTCCGAATTGGAGCTTTTAAAAGCATATTTTCAACGCAATCATGATTTCCGTACAGGAGTTTTAAAAGTTCCTGCGCGTGGAATGATAGATGATAATTTTGGGCCGCTTACTAATTATTACAAAGATGAATTTGGGCAGGACACCCGCTATGTCGAGAGCTTTGCGTCAAATGCATGGAGGAATTTCGGCCCGCTCGTCGGCGAAGACAGTATTTTCCACAGGGATTATCCAACCGCACTGGATACTGCAGCATATCTCTGGTCGTATGGTTGCGGCGGCGGCGGCTATCACAGTGCAACCGGTGTAGCAACGACATCACAGCTGGCAAGCGGATCGGTAAATACTATTTTCACCATGCTTTTCGGTTCATATTTCGGTGACTGGGACATACAGAATAATTTCCTGCGCGCGCCCCTGTGTGCCTCGCCCGGAGCGTTAACGAGCGCATGGGTTGGCAGGCCGCACTGGTTTTTCCAGAGAATGGGGCTGGGTGAAACCATCGGGCAGGCGGAATTATTATCAGAGAATAATTATAATCAGCAGGATGCCCAGCAATATCTCTCGACGTATATTTTTAAAAATAATGCTAAAGGCGAGTGGACCAGCGAGAATGCTAAGGGTTCGCACATGGCGCTCATGGGCGATCCGACGCTTGTATTGCAGCCGCTTGCGCGGGATGTTACTTTTAAAAAGTTAAATGTAAGTATAGACACAAACCGCGTAATTCTCTCCTGGAATATCAATGCAGATACAGTTGTTTCCGGTTATTTTATTTATCGCGCCAAGTCAAAATCCGAACCTTTTACACGGCTGAATAATGTGGTTTTAAAAGAATTATCCTATACCGATACCACGGCGCCGGACGGGGATAATCTCTACATGATCCACGCCGTAAAGCTGCAAATATCTCCGAGCGGTTCATATTTCACATCACTTGCGAGCGTTACAACCGAGTCGAGTATCGCCGGTGTGGAAGATGAGAATATCCGTTTTAAAAATATCTCCATTCAACCAAATCCGGTACGCGATTTCGCTGAGATTTCTTTTAAAACATCAGGTTTTAAAAAAGGGGAAGTTGAAATTCTTGACCTGAGCGGCAATACAGTTGCACAGATTCATTCAGGTATATTTGATGCAGGCGAAAATCACTTTACATGGGATCTTTCCGACGCAGCTGATAAGCGCGTTCCGGCAGGGATGTACCTTTTAAAGATCACTATCGGGAATAATATTACATCGCAGAAATTCCTTGTAATGCCGTAAAAATTCACTCATTTTTCCTTTTTAAAAACAGGTTTGCTTTTCGTTTTTAAAAAGCATAATTTTCAATTCTGCCTTTAAAAACTTTTCACCGATATTTTATATGAAAATTACTACAGGATTTTTTAAAACACTTCTTTCTATGGCGCTTTTTCTGTGCGCATATTCGGTGCAGGCACAAAGTACACGGGAATTCACGGTGATGCTGCGTGCTGATATTTCCAAAGCTCCGGCAATTACTATCCGCTGGGAAAAAGATCTGAAAGCAATTTCCTATACGGTGATGCGCCGCCTGAAACCCACACTTGCCTGGACTTCCATGGCGGAACTCGAAGGAACAGATACTTCGTACACTGATGCTACCACGGAAAAAGGAATTGCCTACGAGTACGAGGTTTTAAAAACTGCAGAGCAGGGCGCGGAAATATATCTCGCTTCGGGCTATATTTATACAGGGATCGAGGTGTATCCCGTAGAGGAACGCCGGAAAGTGCTGCTTGTCATTGATGAAACCTTTCAAACCTCGCTTGCGCCAGAGATCGCCCGGTTTGAAAATGACCTGAAAAATGAGAGCTGGGAAGTGGTAAAATCATATACTGCACGCGCAGATACATTTTACGTGCCGGGCGTGACAGCCGTCAAGAAAATAATTGCTGATGAATACAAAAAAGATACAAAGCTTTTAAAAAGCGTGATCCTGATCGGGCGGATTCCCGTACCATATTCGGGAGATATTTTTCCTGACGGGCATACGCCTGACCATCGCGGCGCATGGCCGTGTGATGGATATTACGGCGATATGACAGAGAATTTGTGGACAGATGTAGATGTAGATAATTCCAATGCTTCGCGCCCCGAAACAAAAAACATTCCGGGTGATGGGAAATTTGATCAGTCTGATTTTCCTTCAGTTTTGGAATTATCTGTCGGGCGCATTGACCTTTCTAATATGACGGATTTTGTGATGTCTGAGTATGGGCTTTTACAAAAGTACTTGCAGCGAAATCATGATTTCCGCACAGGAGCTTTAAACATTCCGCATCGCGGAGTAGTAGATGATAATTTCGGTGCATTTATCAATCGCTATAAAGACGGCACGGGATACGATTCGCGCTATATAGAAAGTTTCGCGTCCACCGCATGGCGCTCATGGAGCCCGCTGATCGGTGCGGAAAATATCACGGCAGGCGATTACCTGGGGACACTTGATACGGCGGCGCATCTTTGGGCGTATGGCTGCGGCGGCGGCGGGTATCAGGGAGCAGGTGGAGTTGGCAGCACATCGCAGTTTAGAGATTCATCAGCTAATGTTATTTTTTCTGCTCTTTTCGGTTCATATTTTGGCGACTGGGATGTGCAGAATAGCTTCCTTCGCGCACCACTCTGCTCATCGCCCGGAGCGCTGACCAATGTCTGGGCAGGAAGGCCTCACTGGTTCTTCCACCGGATGGGACTGGGCGAAACGATCGGCGCGGCAGAATTGCTTTCACAGAATAATTTTGGCGAGGATAATGGCAGAAATTATCTCTCAACATCAATTTTTCAAAGCGGTGTTCCCAACGGCGCATGGTTCAGTAATAATGCACAAGGCACACACATCGCTCTGATGGGTGACCCGACGCTTGTTATGCAGCCGGTAGAACGAAATGTAGTTTTCACAAATTTCAGTACGAACACTGATACAAACCAAGTTACAATTTCATGGGAGGCAACATCAAATCCTTCTATTTCAGGATATTTTGTTTATCGCTCACAGAAGGAAACAGGGCCATTTATACAGCTCAATCAAACGGCATTAAAAGAAATGTCATACGTGGATACAACCGCACCCGGTGGTGGAAATTATTATCTGCTCCGGGCAGTGACATTACAAATTTCTCCAAGTGGCTCCTATTTCACCTCGTTAAGGAATGTCGCATTTCCTGTTGTTAATGTCATTAGCAGTATTGCCGAAGAGCAGGAATCTTTTAAAAACATCACAATTCAGCCAAACCCTGCGCGTGATTTTGCAGAAATTTCTTTTAAAAGCACAGGTTTTGAAAAAGGTGAGATCACTATTTCTGACGTAACGGGAAGAGAGGTTTTAAAGCTTTATTCGGGAATATTTGACGCAGGTGAAAACAGCTTTACGTGGAATCTTTCTGATGAAAATAAGACACGCGTTCCGGCGGGAATTTATCTTTTAAAAATTACTATCGGGAATGATATTACAACGCAGAAAATTGTTGTAATGCCATAGATTTTTAAAAGAACCTTTTTAAAGAAATGAAAAAGGGCAGGTGTTTTTAAAACATCTGCCCTTTTGTTTTTAAAGAGAATTTTTAGAATTTTACACTAAAACCAAGCGTTGGCAAGATCGGCAGCATGTAGATCTCGCGCATTTCCAGCGTAGGAACGGGCTTGTCGCGGTTCACACGGTAATTTTCGCTGATCACATTTTTCCGGTTGTACACATTTACCACATCGAGGTAAATACTCCAGTCGAGATCAAACCAGTCCGCATACGTCGTTGCGCGAAAATCCAGGCGGTGATAATCCGGCAGGCGATGTTTAAAAATATTATTCTCACCACCGCGGTCCACGTCAAAAAGAACTCCTTTATAATCGGTGTCAAGGCGCGGTTCTTTTAAACCCGTTTCAGGATTCGTCACCTGCAGCACACGCGGTTTTAAACCCACGGCGCGCGTCCACGGAAAACCCGAACCATACGAAAATGTCGTGTTCAGCTCGAGCCACGAATTAACCTTCCAGCCGCCGACGATATTCAGGTTGTGCCTGCGGTCAAAATTAAAAGGGATCGTAATATCGTCACGGAAGCGCTCCGCCCACGCAAGCGAGTAGGAAACCCAGCCGTAATATGTATTTGCGCCGAGCGAATGGATTTTTTGCAGCATGAACTCCACGCCGTACGCCTTGCCGGTTGCGCCATTTACAGGAATAGACGTCAGCGAATCTGTTTCATAAGCGATCGGCTCCGTCCAGCCTTCACGTGTTTTCGGGTCAGTAGTCGGGTCTTTACTACGTTCTACATAGTAGCCGGTTCCAGGTAGTTTTTCCTGCAGGATCAAATCATCAAAACTTTTAAAATATCCTTCGGTTTTAAACTGCCATTCCGGAGTTATCATGCGCTCGATTCCCACGATCGTGTGCATCGCCTTTTCCGCTTTTAAATCGGCAATGCGCGGCGATGTAAAATCAAAGAACACCTGCCTGTCCACCAGCTTTTCATAACCCGGCGACTGGTAATACATTCCCCATGCGCCACGCAATGTGGTAATACCGTCCAGCGCATACGAAGCCGAGATACGCGGGGCAATATACGCTTTATTGATAAGTTTAAAATAATCAATACGCACCCCCGGCTGGAATGAAAGATCATCAAATATCCTGATATTATCCTGAATAAATCCGCCGGCTTTAAAATACGTGGTGTCCGAACCGAATGATTCAGGAATAGCAGGAATACGCGGATTGGACGCACGCAAAGCTTTAAAAGCCGAGTCAAGCTTTATTGCAAAAGAAACGCCCGTCGTCATCAGGTCAAACGCCCCGCCGAATTCGATCGTGTGTTCTTTTGAAAGCCGCCAGAGATTTTCACTTTTAAAAGTATATTTCTGCAAACTGAACGACGAGCCGCCTTCGATGGTAAATAAATTCGGCACTTCCCTTCCGGCTGCGCGAAGTGAATCCCTTATGCGGTTGTACTGCTCGAGCGTAAGCTGATCGCCGAAAATCGCCTGGCTGCCACCAGAACCACCGAAATCATTTGCGCCCTGATTTTTATAATACGAAACTGTATTCGTTGTTAAGAATTTTTCCGTCGGCGTCCAGAGCCACGTCGCACCGAGCACGTCATTAAATGATTCGTCCTTCACGCTCAGGCTGTCGGCTGTCTGGCGGTCTTTGCCGCTGGTGATCTCCACATTGTCGCGGCTGGTAATTCCGTTGATGTAAATTTTGTGGCGCGGATGCGGCTGTAAGGTAATTTTCCCCTGGAAATCAGTGAAGTTCGGCAGCGCGACATCGCCCTCTACAGCGCCGGTACTTTTTAAAAGCGGTGCGGCGATTAAGTCGTAATACGTGCGCCGCGTGGAAAATATCCATGAGCTATTCCAGAACGGCAATGCACCTTCAAAAACAAGGTTTGCATTGGTAATGCTCGCGTTCAGTTTCCCGTTGAAATAGCCCGAATCTCGCATTCCCTCGCGGTTGGAGATATCCAGTACTGCTGACAAACGATCTGTATATTTCGCCGGGAAGCCACCCGTCATGAGCGTAATATCACTCACCGTTTCCGGATTGAACATCGAGATAAATCCGTACAACCTGTATGGATTAAAAACCTCGATATTATCCATAATGATTAAATTCTGATCAGGCCCCGAACCGCGAATAATGAGTTGCGAAGAAAAATCATTCGCCGCGATTACGCCGGGCAAACCCTGAAGCGAGCGCATCACATCTTCTGCTGCGCCCGGACGGAATTTCGCCTCGCGCGGGTCAACCGTCGTCACGCTCGTGCGCGTATCGGTCTGCTCCTGCCGCCTGCGCTGCGCGAAAACCTGCACTTCATCCGAATTCACCGCCGATTCTTTTAAAACAAACTGCACTTTTACCGTTTCAGCAGCTTTTAAAAGAACTGTTTTTACCGCTGTTTCATAGCCGATACTCCGCGCTTCGATCACCTGCGAGCCGGCAGAAACATTTGCAATTCTGAAACTTCCATCAGAGCGTACAACCGCGCCAAGTTTTGTATTGCGAATTGTCACTGTCGCGCCGGAAAGTTCGTCACCGGAGGAATTCTTTACTGTTCCTTCAATTGTCCCGGTTTGTGCAAATGCAGAAACAATTACAAAAGCAAAAAGGAAAAAAGCTGATTTTAAAACATTCATATCAATAATAGGATTTTCGCGTAATAACGTGTGAGTTCTTGAAACGATACTTTTTAAAACGACTTTTAAAAGAGTTAAGTTTTTAAAAGTATTTAATGTTGCAGGAATACGTTTTTGTTGTGAAAATGGTTTTAAAAGATTTGTTGCAACACATAATTTCTTTTAAAAACAAAAAAACCGGAAGCAGTTTTAAAACCACTTCCGGCATATCTTTTCTTTTTTAAAAAGAAATTATTTTTTAATCGCGCGGATCGCTGCTTTGATCATATTGTCAATGTGCGATGCGTTCTTAGTATCACGGGGGTCAAGTACTTCGCCGTTTGTTTTAAATATCGTGAACGGGTCATATCGTACTGCGACTGTTGTAGTCGTACCTTCAGCCAGCGTAATTGACGGCTCGATCTTCAAACTCAGGTTTGCAGTAGCATCACTGATATATTTAAAATTCTCAGCTACACCATTTTTGTAGAGAACGCCTTCGATTATAAATGTGGCGCTTTTAGCACCGGTAAAATCACGGTAATTCGTATCATTTTGAAATTCCGTTTTTTCGCTGCCGCTGAATTTATGGAATTCAAATTTGATCTTATCATACGTTCCCGGCGGGATCGGCTGCGTAGTAATTGCGTACGATGTATCACGCTTTGCGATCAGGAGGATCGGCGCAGTTTTAAAATCACGGTCGCCCGTTACGGTATCTTCCTTATCGCGATGAAGCTTAATACGGCTGACAAGAGTTTTCACGCTGGTGATCGTAAGTGAATCCACCGTTGCTCCTTCAGAAAAGCTTACATCACCATCGCCTTTTAAAAACGCCATGCTCACATTGCTATTAGAGATCTCACCGACGAGGCGAACCTGTCCCTGGGAAGTATTTGTAACATCGCTCGTGTTTTCCGAGCAGGCGCTGAATCCGACTGTAGCTACAACAGCTGCAAGTGCAAGATATTTTTTCATGATAATTTTCCCTTGTAAAAAAAGTGATATGACCGGTATTTTAAAAACTTCACGTATTTTTGAAG
Source organism: Bacteroidota bacterium (assembly GCA_040386315.1). Lineage (GTDB taxonomy): Bacteria > Bacteroidota > Ignavibacteria > Kapaibacteriales > DASPKH01 > DASPKH01. The sequence goes on along the minus strand of JAZKFS010000150.1, from coordinate 2,314 downwards.
TCTCTCGTCTTCCGTGTGTGGTTATAGACACATGTTCGCCTTATACAGTTTAACCAAACAAAAAGTTTCTTAAAAATATTTTTAAAAAGGTCAGTTTAATGGAATCACGCTATAAAAGTTATCAGACAATTGAAAAGCTTGGAGATGCAGTCGGGCAGGAAGTAACGCTCCGCGGCTGGGTGGACAATATTACGGGAAAAGGAAAATTACAGTTTTTAAAAGTTCGTGACGGCTCGGGAATCTGCCAGTGCGTGGTTTTTAAAGGTAATGTAAGTGAAGAGCTTTTTGAAGAAGTGAAAAAACTGACGCAGGAATCATCCGTGATGGTGACAGGTAAAATCCGCGCCGAAGAACGCGCGCCGGGTGGTTATGAAATGGATGTAACGAATGTACAAATTGTGCAGCTTGTCCCTGTCGAAGATGCATATCCAATTACACCAAAAGAGCACAGCACACAATATCTCATGGAGCATCGCCATTTGTGGCTGCGCTCTTCACGCCAGCACGCTATTATGCGTGTTCGTGCGGCGGTGGTGAAAGCAATTCGCGATTTCTTTGATGCACATGGTTTTAAACTTGCTGATTCGCCGATCCTCACGCCGAACGCGTGCGAAGGAACGTCCACTCTTTTTGAAACAAAGTATTTCGACCTCGGTATGGCGTATCTCACGCAGTCCGGGCAATTATACGCTGAAGCTTCAGCAATGGCACTCGGACGCGTCTATACTTTTGGTCCAACCTTCCGTGCAGAACGCTCTAAAACGCGCCGCCACCTGACGGAATTTTGGATGGTGGAGCCGGAAATGGCATTTTTTGACCTGAACGACGATATGGATTTGGCGGAAGATTTTGTGGAATACATCGTTCAGTTTGTTTTAAAAACATGCCAGAAAGAACTTGCAACGCTAGGCCGTGACGTGAGCAAGTTGGAAGCTGTTCGCCGCCCGTTCTATCGCATGAGCTACACGGAAGCCGTTGAGATTTTAAATAAAAAGGGCGTGAAGCTGAACAAAAAGCAGCCGGACGGAACGGAAATCCAGATTGACTTCCCGTGGGGCGAGGATTTCGGTGCGCCGCAGGAAGAGCGCATCATGGAGGATTTCGACAAGCCGTGCATCATCCACCGCTACCCGACGGAAGTAAAAGCATTCTACATGAAGCGCGACCCGGAAAACACGAAAGTTGTTCTCGCAATGGACATGCTCGCACCCGAAGGCGCAGGCGAGATCATCGGCGGCAGCCAGCGCGAAGACGACCACGATGCGTTGCTTGAACGCATCCAACACGAGGATTTGCCTGTCGAGGCCTTCCAGTGGTATCTTGACTTGCGCAAATATGGTTCGGTACCGCATAGTGGCTTTGGCTTGGGCTTGGAGCGTACGGTGAAATGGATTACAGGCGCTGAGCATATTCGTGAGACAAATCCGTATCCGCGTATGATCTACCGGATTGTGCCATAAGGTTTTTAAAAGTTTTAAAGCCGGTTTCTTTTAAAAGAACCGGCTTTTTTATTACAATTTTCAATTTTAAAACATCTCCACAGCATCACCATGAAATGGTACGACATTTTTTCAAATTTCTACGACAGCTCTTTAGAAAAACTATACTTTGATAGTCGCAAACGCGCAGTAGAATTACTGGATATTCAGGACGGCCAAACTGTTCTCGATGTTGCCTGCGGGACGGGTGCGAATTTTAAACATATCCATTCAACCGGAAAGAACATCACGCTCTACGGCACAGACTTTTCCGAAGGAATGCTGGAAAAAGCGCGTACCGCCATTTTAAAAAATGGGTTTGAAAATACATTCTTATTTCAAGCTGATGCCAGAATGCTTTCTGCGGGAACGATTGAAAAGTATGTCGGCAAAAATGTGAAATTCGACAAGATAATTTGCGCGCTCGGGCTGTCGGTAATTCCTGAGTGGGAAAGAGTACTCGACAATCTCATTGGGCTTTTAAAAGGAAATGGAAAAATTGTGATTTTGGACGTATTTGCCGAAAAGCGGAATATGAATAGTTGGTTTGTCGAAAAGCTAGCGGGCGCTGACCTCAATCGCAAGATCTGGCAGACACTCCAAAAGAAAACGGATAATTTCTATAAAGAATATCTGCCTGTGAGCGAGATAAAAGTTGGCGGGAAATTATTCGTTGCGGTTGGGACGAAACGGGGGAATTAATCAAAAGCCGGTTTTTAAAAGCACCGGCTTTTTTGTTCTAAAAGTGTTTATTTATAATTCACATAAGAAAACCCTTTTTCTGCAAGCGTCTTCCATTGAAATTCTTTTAGCTGTTTTTCATACTGAATTTTTTC
>JAZKFS010000149.1:0-13979 GCA_040386315.1 Bacteroidota bacterium | reverse complement strand
AGTATAAATTATATCTGAACCAATGTCAAATGTAATCAGCAATAAGGGGAGAAAAGCAAGCGAAATCCCAGCCAACGCAAGATAATGCTCATACTTTACGAACCGTAAATACGCTGAATTTTTCAAAATTTCCTTTTAAAAAAGAAAACCTCACCAGTTTTAAAAAGTGAGGTTGTAAAAATATTATGCTTTTGCTTTTAATTCTTCGATATATTTCAAAACATATTCCTTCATTGCATCTTCGACTTCGACGTGCTCGCTGCCTTTTATCATGTGCGCGATCTGCGGGCAGTACGAGGCGTAGTCGCCGTCGCCGCGCTTGCGGATGAGGATTTCGTAGTCATTTTTATCGGTGCTGGTTGGCATTTCCATTGGTATATTTCCTTTTGAGAAAGTTTTAAAAAAGCAAAATTACAGAGTTTTAAAAGCGCAACCAATTCTTTTAAAAAGTTTTTAAAAATCCGTGCGCAGCCCAACGCTGACTTTCGCCTGCTGGAATGAATCGCCGCGCCCTAATCCAATCGTCAGCAAGATCAATCCGAGCGGCGTTTCGATCTGCCCGTTGATGCCATAGCCAAACAGAAATTTCGGGTAATTCACGGAAAATCTTTTTAAAAAGTCCGGCGATGCAAGATTTCCACCGTCAAAAAACGCTCCGACAAATGACTTCTCACTCAGCAGTAAGCGATATTCCAAGCCGCCCCACAGCGCTTGATTTGTAAGGAACTGGTTTTCTGCATAGCCGCGAAAGGTTGTTCTGCCGCCGATTCGGAGTAGTTCACTTTCTTCTAATTCTTCGCCGTCAATTTGTAGAAAATTCGCATGAAAAACTGCTGTTTGCCTTTTTAAAACCGGGAGGAAAAGTGATGCTCGAAGTTCGGTTGTTCGGCGCTGCGTAACGAGTTGGGGTTTTAAAGAATCAATAAATTGCTGCGGCCCGAGAATGTTTTTTCGCGAAGTGGAAATATTTGCTGAATAAAAAACGCCATCTGTGGGATTGATAAAGTTATCGCGGCTATCGTAGGAAATCTCAGCTTTTAAACCGAGTTCTGAAGTTTTAAAAACGGTAAAACCAAGTGTATTTATTGAGGCGGGCGAGATTGAATTATAAAACCCGAAAACCGTTCCGTAGAGAAAATCAGACAGGTTAAAACCTGAATAGATCGTAATTTTGCTGCGCGAGAATGTCGAATCCTGTTGCCGCAAAAAGTAATCCGCGCCAAGCGAGAAAGGCAGCGAGAAAAAGATCGGTTCGAGATAGCCCGCTTCGATTTCCTGCGACTCTGTCTGGTCTTTTAAAAACCGGAAATTAAATCTCCGAGCCGTACCAAAAAGATTGCGGAACTGGATATTTAAAAAACCGCTGATGCCGCCCTTCGTCTGATTTTGTGCACTGGAGTAACCGAGAATTCCGTCAATCGTATTCTGGGCCCCTTCAGTTACTTTTAAAAGCAAACCTGCATTTCCGTTTTCATCCAGATACGGCCCTGGATTTTCCACGCTTGAAAAAATCCCGCTTCGCCGGAGCCGCCGTCCAACTGCCTCTGACGTGCGCGGCGTGTAGTATTCGCCAAAGGGAATTGCTGCGAGGCGGGAAATTATGGCGCTATCAGTTTCGGAATTTCCTTCAATTTTCACTTCCTTTAAAAGCGCCTGCGGGCCTGCGTTGAGCGAGATAATGACTGAAGCTTTAAAAGCTGTGTCAATTGACACATTTTCTACTTGCGCGGCGGCATACGGAAAACCGTTTTTCTCAACCTCAGTGACGATTTCTTTTAAAAGGTTTTGGAAATTTTCTTCATTGTAGATTTCGCCGCGATAATCTTCTGTGATACTTTTAAAAGGTTCATTGGAAATATTTTCTTTTAAAAGAATTGTGATGGAATCAAGCAAAACCCGGCGCTTTTCGTGCAGAATAAAATGTATGTTTTCCGACGAATTTTCTTTAATTCTCTTAACGGAAACTTCTGCAAAATGAAAACCTTCGGAACGGGAAAAATCTAAAATTGCTGTACTGTCGCGTGAAATGTTCTTTAAAAGAATTTCAGGATCGTATGTGCGGTTTGATTGCGTTTGAAGAAGTTTTAAAAGCGGGAGGGAGGAGAGTTCACCATCAGTGATGATGTCAGTTTCTGTGATGTAAATTTCGCTTGAGTCGTGTTGGGAATATTGCGCGGATGCAGAATTCAGAAGGAGAATTGCTAAGAAAAAAGTTTTTAAAAGGATCTTTTGCAACTGTATCATTCTGCGTCGGGAGATGGATTCCCGCCTGCGCGGGAATGACAATCAAAATAAAACTCTTTTAAAAACTTTCATCGGTGACAATTACCGTTCCGGCGCGTGCGTTTGTCTGGGACGTAACTGAGTGTGTAAAACTTTCCACCTGCGACTGCGGAATATATGCGATGAATTCGACGGCATCATGGTAATTTTGCTCGAAGTTCACAGCGTTTTTTTCGATAAGTTTTTTAATGATGTCCACGTCTTCGTACGTGCAGAAAACTTTTACGGCGGTGGTGCGGTGGACGGGTACAATTTCACATTTGCTTAATACGTCTCCGGCTGATTCGCTGTAAGCGCGGGCAAGTCCGCCGACACCAAGTTTTGTGCCGCCGAAGTAGCGCGTGACGACGACGAGAATATCGCTGACCTGCGCTTTTTGGATGGAAAATAAAATTGGTTTTCCGGCTGAACCGTTCGGCTCGCCATCGTCGGCAGTGCGAAATTCGAGCCCGTCAGAACCAAACCGATACGCGAAACAGTTATGTGTAGCGTCAAAGAACTCCTTACGGATCTTTTCAAGAGCTGCCATTGCGGTTTCTTTATCGGCAGCAGGAATTGCCGAACCGATGAAGCGTGAACCTTTTATTTTAATTTCTGAACGTATTACAGAAGAAATCGTATAATAAGTATCAATTGACTGAAGTATTTCCTGGCTCATTTATAATGAAATCCTAATTTCCAACCGGAGTCTGTTTTTAAAATGAATATTGCAATTGTCTGTTATCCTACATACGGCGGCTCGGGCGTTGTCGCTACCGAACTCGGTAAATCGCTTGCGAAACGCGGCCATAAGATCCATTTTATCACGTATGCAATGCCGATGCGGCTGGACAGTTTTCAGGAAAATGTATTTTTCCATGAAGTGGAAATGCCGACGTACCCACTGTTTGAATTTCCTTTGTACACGCTTGCGCTTGCGGGAAAAATCATTGACGTAGCAAAGTATGAAAAGTTGGATATTCTGCATGTCCATTATGCAATACCACATACGATGAGCGGCTATCTTGCCAAGCAGGTTTTAAAACAAAAAAATGATGTAAAGCTTGTTACCACGCTTCACGGCACGGATATTACGCTTGTCGGGCTGGAGCCGAGCTATCAACCGCTGGTGAAGTTTTCGCTTGATGAATCGGACGCTGTGACGGCTGTGTCTAATCATCTGGCAGACAAAACCAAAACGCTTTTTAATACGAGCAAGGAAATTGAAGTAATTACAAACTTTATAGACCTTGATGTTTACAAGCGCGGCAATAGCGAATGTATCCGCAAACGCCTTGCGCCAAATGGTGAAAATCTGCTGGTCCACACGTCAAATTTCCGTCCTGTAAAGCGCGTAGCCGATACGATCCGCATTCTGGCGGAAGTGCTTCCGGTTGTGCCAAATACAAAACTGCTGCTCATCGGAGATGGCCCTGACAGAACGGAGTGCGAGCGTTTAAGCCGTGAACTTGGCGTAGCGGACAATGTTACATTTCTTGGAAAGCAAAATGCGCTGCCGGAGATCTTATCGGCGGGCGATGTGTTTTTATTACCGAGCCAGTCCGAGAGTTTCGGGCTTTCGGCCCTTGAGGCGATGAGCTGCGGAATGCCGGTCGTGGGTTCGAGCGTCGGTGGAATTCCTGAAGTTGTCGGGCATGGCGAAACCGGTTATGTGGCGGAATTTGGCGATGTTTCCCGCATGGCAAAATACGTAATTGATCTGCTCACAAATAAAAAGAAATGGCAGGTTTTCAGTGATGAATCACGCAGGCGCGCAGAGGAGAAATTCGGTATTGACCTCATCGTGCCGCAATATGAAGACTTATACAAACGGCTTTTAAAAGATCAACCTGTAAACGAACTTGATTCAGCGGTTGAAGTAGATGAGGAAATGGGAGAGTAGCAGCGTGTATCTGAACCCGAATTTGTAGAATTTTGTGAATTGCCGGAATTTTAAAATTTTAAAAAGAATTATATTGGACTACTTTTAAAAATTCCGGTAATTCTCTTTATTCGTGTAATTCAGGTTCAGACATTTTAAAAATTTATTGAATAACAAAACCTCTGGAAATTTCCTGCGAATTCTGCCGCAAAATAACCTGATACGAACCCGCCGGAAATCCTTTTAAAAAAATTCTTTCGATCGTGTTTTTAAAAGACTTCTCATTTTTAAAAACAGTTTCGCCAAGTAGATTTAAAATTTTAACTTCAAAAGGAAATTCATTTTTAAAAGGATTGGAAATCGTAATTTCCTGCCCTTTTAAAACCGGATTTGGATAAATATTGAACGATTCTTTTAAAAGATTTTCTTCTGAAATTGTAGTTGCCGTTGAATTATCATACGTGATCAGGTCAATATCCGCCAGGTACCAGCCGTCGAAAGCATTTGATGCATCACTGAGCATCCCAAAGCGCAAAAGGATTTTTTTTCCTTTAAATTCATCCAGCGGCGCTTCCTGTATTGTCCATTCCGGGAAATTCCCGGTGAAACCAACAGAGTTCAGCCGTTGGGTATTAGAAGATCCATTCCCGTTTTTCATGCGTGACGTTTTAAGATATGTCCATGTATTTCCATTGTCAACGGAAGCCTGGATAACGGCAAAATCACCTTTTGATTCGATACTCCAGCGCGTTTTAAAACGCAGTATAGCGCTACTAACGGCTGTCAGGTCAAGCTGCTGGTTGTATTGCAGATAATTGTCGGTAAAAATCTCATACAATCCATCCGGGCTGTCTGTAAATGTACTGACGCCAAAGTGATCAGTAATCACACCCCATGAATTTCCTGTATTCCATGCGCCATTATTGCTGCCGTTAAACAGCGTAATGACATTGCTTTTAAAAAGCTGAACTTCCAGTGTATCGTAGCGGGGAATTGCCTGTTGAAACGTAGTCAGCGCGATCTTTACACGCTCACCGTTTTTAAAACCATTGGTGAGGTAATAGGGAAATGTAATCTCGTCTTCAGCTGTATTTGCAAGAGGCGAAAGCTTTTTAAAAGATGTGCCAAGTTGTACAAGCGGGTTTAAAGCAACCGCGCTCACTTCGACTGAATCACTGGAAGGAAGCAAGCCGATATTATTGAACTTCACAGAAATTACAGATCCATCCGCACGTATCTCCTGCGGGCGAATATTCACACCGGCGCTCCACGCAAGCTGGTAATTCATATAGAGATTTTCCTGCGCCTGCGGAATAATGCGCGACGGCGCAGGCCAAAAACTATCATTGATTGTCCCGATCTCCGGCGTCATGGCAATGATCTTTTGTTTCTGCGCTTCCGTCAGGTACATCCATTCATCGGAGTCGCCTCGAACGCTATAGCCGACTGTTTGCAATCCTGTTCCGGCTGCATATTTATTTACTTTTATAAATTCCGCCGCCAAAGCGCGGTACATAGCCGAATCGGGCGTTTCCACTTGCTTTGTAGCGAACGGATAAATAAGCAAACCGCCGTAACTGTGATAATTTAAAGCATCTTTAAAAGCATGGCTGCGGCAGAAATTGCGAACTGCCTGCGTTTCAGGTTCGGAAAAGGGAGCTGAACCGCGATAATTATCAAGACTAGGGTCAGTGGCAGAGCCGCCATTCGGAGCATTCCACGATTCCTGCGGGCCGTAATTTCTATTAAGGTCAATGCCAAAATCTTCATTATTTACCTGTCGGCGATTCTTTCTCCAAAGTCCGCCGCCTCCAGGATCCGTTTCCTGGTTGTATGCGTAGCCGTCGGGATTTATCAGCGGAATAATATACAATTCCCGGTTTTCAAGCAGATATTTCGCCTCAGCATCACCGCTTTTAAAACGCTCCAGGATATCCCACAGAAAATATGTCAGCGTGGTAATTCCACCGGGTTCGCGCGCATGATGAAGTGCCGTATAAAGCACTTCCAGCTTTGCATTGGTAAAAACCGGCGTGCTGATGCGATACGCAAATATCGGTCGGCCTTCAATGCTCGTTCCGATCTTTTCCGGCGCTGAAACGAGGTTGGGAAATTTCTCCCGCATCGAATCGAATTCAGAATATGCTTCCTGTAGCGTATAAAATCCGCCCATCGAACCGAGTTTAAAATTCTGCGGAACGCCGGAACCCGCTAATGTGCGATCATTTTTAAAATCTTTTAAAAAGTTCTGATCTTTTAAAGCGCGGTTTCTATAAAATTCTGAAAGATCCTCAATAACTGTTTCAGTCTTTACAGATCTTTCTTTTAAAAGCCGCAATGTGCTTTCAGAAACCGCCGACTCTATATAAATATCTGGTTTTATAACGGCGTGTTCGAGTTCTAACCCGATATTTTCAGCATCGGCGAACGTAAACTGCGGGCTGAAGTAAACCCGGACAAGCGAATAATTTTGTTGTCGTTCCTGCGAAAAAGCAGGCGAGCCGATAATTGCAAAAATTAAGGCGAGGAGGAGAAATCGCTGAAACTTCATATTCTTTTAAAAGATTTTTAAAATGCTATTTGAATACACAGATAAACGCAGAATTACGGAAATCCTTTTGCAGAACTTTTTTAAGTATTCAGTAATTTTCGGTAATTTTAAAAATTACGCAGAAATTCCCACTTTAAAAACCAATACAATGAGCAATACTTATACTATCAGCGCTGAATTTATTCCTGAAGCGATTGAAGCAGTTATTATCAACGATCTTGCAACGATCGGCAGTGAGGCCTTTTCATTTCGTCGTGATACTCAAAATCCATTTGTGATCTACGCACAGCAAAATGGCGAGGAAATCCCCCTTGTCTGCCGCGCCGATGAAAAGGGGAACGTTAGCATTTCGCTGCGCGGCTACACGTATCTTTTAAAAACTGCCAGCGAAAAAGAAGCATTTTATCAGCACTTGCTTAAAACCACGTCGCAGGTAAAAATCAGCGCAGCAAAAGTACCTGCGCCGATGCCGGGACTGATAAAAGGGATTTCAGTGAAAAACGGGCAAAACGTGAAAAAAGGGGAGAATCTTTTTATTCTTGAAGCGATGAAAATGGAAAATATTATCAAATCACCGATGGCGGGAATTGTAAAAAATCTCACAATCCAGGAAGGAAATGCTGTTGAAAAAAACGCGATTTTATGCGTGATCGATGCGGAGTAAGTTTTAAAAATTATAATTTTAAAAAACAAAGGCGATTCTTTTAAAAAGAACCGCCTTTTTCATTTTTTAAAACTTTTAAAAAGCTTAAAAGCTATTTTACTTTTTTCTGCTGCGAAGATTCCTGGCTGGCTGCGTGTCCGCCGGCTTCCGCGCTGTCGGACATTTTTTCGACGCTGGTAATAAAATTCGCAACGACCGGATCGGAATACGTGCCATACGCGTCGGATAAAATTCCTTTCGTGCCATCGCAGGTTTCAATTCCATAGACAATGGACATATCGTCGGGATTGCTCACACCTTCAAAGCGGTGATGCTCAAGGATTTTTACATCTTTTTCCTGGTAAACTTTGCCGGAATTAATTGCTTTCAAACCTTCCTTTATTACCTGAAAATCTTCGGTATAGCCTCGATCTTTTAAATCATCCGTTGATTGTGCGTGTGATTTTGGTGGTTGGGATTCCATGATACTATTCCTTTAAAAAAAATCTTTTAAAATCGCGCAGAATGTAAAATGTAAAAGTGTTGCTGCGCTCCTGCTTGCAAAACGGTTTTAGAAGTAAAATTTGTTCCGTTTTAAAAGCTTTTAAAAAGAATTATTATAAAAAACTTTTAAAAACTACTCCAAACCCAATGTCGGATAATTCGGATCAATTTCGCCGCGAAGAATCCGCTTCAGTTTTTTCTGTGAAAGTGCGCGTTTTAAAGGGGAGAGTCGTTCAAAAAAGTAAATTCCGTTGAGATGATCCACTTCGTGTTGGATGACGCGCGCCAGAAGTTCGTCGGCTTCTTTGACCTGCTCTTTCATATTTGCGTCGAGATAGCGAACCTGTATCTGCGACGGACGCGTGACATATTCACGAAATTCCGGCAAGCTGAGGCAACCTTCCTGCAATTCCTCTTCTTCGTCAGAGAAAAATTCGATCACGGGATTTATCAGCACCATCGGAGCTTCCTGTTTTCCGCGCTCCTCGTCCACATCAGAAATATCCACGACCGTAATTGCCTTATCCGAGCCGACCTGATTTGCAGCAAGCCCGATGCCGTCCGCGCCGTGCATCGTGTCCTGCATATTTTTGATGAATTCACGCAGATCGTCAGTCATTTCCGTCACTTTCTGCGCCTTCTTTTTTAAAATCGGGTGATTATATAAATAAACCGGGAGAATCATTTTTAAAAGGTAAAAGTAAAAAGGTAAAAGTAAAACTTGTAATTCGTAACTTGTGATGCGTAATGCATTTTTAAAACATCTCTTAAAATCTGTGAAATCTGAGTAATCTAAAAAATCTGTGATTCAGAAACCTTTAAAAACTCATTAACGAATTTGATTATGATCGGAAATTATTTTTAAAATCTGCGTAATATCGGTAAGCTCATAATCAGCATTCGATTCACCCGTTTCAAACGAATCGCCGTAGCGGGCAAATGCTGTGTGCATTCCGACAGCTTTTGCGCCGACAATATCACGCTCAGCCCAGTCGCCGATCATGATTGCTTCGTCCGGTTCCACGCCGAGACGCTCAAGCGCAAGGCGGAATGGTTTTTCATTTGGCTTGCGAACCTGCGTATCGTCAAATGTAACAACGACATCAAAAATATGATGGAAATTAATATGGCACAAGCGCAGCCACGCTTCACGCGATGGCGCGTCTGAGAGAACCGCAAGGCGGATTCCCGATTTTACCAACTGCATAATTGTCGCCGTTACGTGCGGATACGGTTTTAAAGCTGCCTCGCGCGCACGCCTGTAGGCGATAATTCCTGCCGATAAAATGCGAAAATCAATATAGCCTAGAATATCTGTCAGCAAACGGTCAAAAACCTGCTGGTATTCAATGCCCTGTTCATTATAAATCTTGTCAATATGCGTGCGGATCTCAGCATTTGTAAGCTGGAAACCCGCATCAATCATCGCGCCGATGGCAGCATCTACGGCCTGCTTTTTCATCGCCATGAAATCTACGAGCGTATTATCAAGGTCAAATACAACGGCTTTTATCATAGAAATTATCTCGCTTTTAAAAATAAATCTTTTAAAAATCAGCTTTTAAAAATACAAACTTCGCTATATTTGCGGTTTGCTAAAAATAGAATTTTTAAAAACATTCGCTTTCCTAACGAAATTCCATGAAATATACGTGCGCTGTCTGCGGTTCCAACGATTCCAAACTTTTTGAAAAATCCGGCAATTACGAGCTTCACCGCTGCCAGAAATGTACATTTACATTTATTCCAAAAGAATTTTATCGTAATAACGACGTTAGCGCGCAATACGTTGAAAATGCATCTTCAACTTCAGCATACTACGAGGAAAGTGCGAAATTTGACCGGATGAATTTTACAACGCTTTTAAAAGAGATCGAGCGTTATAAAAAGTCGGGCACACTTTTAGATGTTGGATCGAATATCGGGACATTTGTTTCTGTGGCACGGCTTCGCGGCTGGAATGCAATCGGGATTGAGCCTAATCCGCAGGCCTACGCATACGCGGCTTCTAAAAATCTCCCGATGAAGAACGGATTTTTTACGGAAGAACTATGTGAGCGGGAGGGAATTGCAAATGCTGATGTGATCACGATGAACGACGTGATCGAGCACGTTTTCGAACCGTTGGAAATGTTGAATACGGCTTACAGCGTTTTAAAAGATGACGGGATAATTTCTGTTGTAACGCCGAATGTTGATACGTTTTTCGGGAAGAAATACCAGACAAAACCGCTTGAGCACCTTATCTATTTCACCATTCCTTCCATGAAATTTGCACTTGAAAAAGCTGGCTTTGAAGTAATCTCCATCAAGAATACACCTCGCTACCGCCATATTGGCAATATGACCAAAAGCACGGCCGGGTTTTCTGCAATGGAAAAAGCGCTCATCGGCTTTTCAAAGCTTCCACCGGTAAATTTTGCTTTGAGTACTGCTGTCCGGTTCCTGATCTTTGATGAATTGACCGCAATTGCTCGCAAGAAAAAGAAATAGCTTTTAAAAAAGAACTATGATTTATAGCGCTCAAAAAACTTTTCCGTTTCGCCATCGGGAAATTGTTTGCGCCATTTCATGAATAACTCCTGCGACGTGGTCATAAAATTCACCACCCATGCGTTGCCTTTTTTAGTCTGGGTTTTTTGAAACGGAATTCCTGCTTCATCGGCTAATGTCATGAAGTGGTCTGAAATTTTTTCTGCATGGCCTTCCGTATCCGGTTGCGGTATCTCGAATGAGGCGGCTCTCGGAGCCATTCCTTCAGAATCTTCAAAGTGTATTTTCATAAGCTTCCCCTTTTAAAAAACGTAGTATAGATTCCAAATCTACACTATTTTTTTGGTTTCTTTTAAAAAATCTCTTTTTTTCTCGCGACTTTCAAAACCCAAACCGAGTACCATTCCCAAAACTGCAATTAAAAGTGTCGAACCGGAAATCATCGCACCGGTTTTAAAAGTACTGGATTCATACTTCATTTCCACGACATGATTTCCTGCAGGAATCTCAACTGCGCGAAGTGCATGATATGCATGTAGCGTACGGACAGGTTTGCCGTCAAGATATGCCTGCCAGGCCGGGTAATACAATTCGCTGATCGTAAAAATCCCTGGCTGCGAAGTATTCACAGAGTATTGTAAAGAATTATTACGATATTCTGTGCATTTCACTTCATGCTGAATTGTCGCTGCATCGCCTTTTGAAAGCGAAATATTTGGAGTTTCTTCCAGAACAGCCGTCTTTTTAAAATCAATCGAGCCGTCACGCATTCTTGTGTGAACAGTGGCTGAATCCATTATCGCTGCATCGTATGTCATCCATGTGCGGGGAAAATGCGTTGGGCGCTGGGCAAAACCTGCCTGGCCGCTCATCGAATCAACTTTGATCTCGTAGCGCATATTTAAAAGATCAAGCGTTTGTTGTCCGGTAGGCGCAGGAGGATTTCTGCGTTTTAAAAGCAACTGATTATATCCCTCATAAAGAAAAATTGAGTCAATCAGTCCCTGATTGCGCTGCATAGCCATGATGCCGGTTGCGCGCATAGAAGCCCGAAAAATGTCACTTGGCGGATTGGCTTTTAAAAGCTGTTTCAGTTCCGGCGAAATAACATATTTATCCGCCGGATTTTCACTTGAGTTTTTAAAAGATTCCGTGTGAATATTCAGATCAATTGCGGCAATCAAAATCAAAGCAGCACCCGCGATCATCGGCGAAATCGTGCGCCGTTCAAAAAAGAAGAGAATTGCGAAAACAATAATTACGAGGAAAAATGACGTTCCGCCAAAGCCGGAGAGTTCGCTGATGAATTCCTGTGGTGCGCCGACCATGGAGGCGAGCGTGCCGGTCATCCCCATGAAGGCGATGAGGAGTGGGAAGGCAATTGCAGCGATGAGTTTTAAAAAGTCGGATTTTTCGCGTTCTTTATTCCACAGCGCATCGAAGCCGAATCCGGCGAGAATACACATGGAAAGTGAAATGAAAAAGAGCATTCTTGACGGAACGCGGAGCTGTCCGAAAAGCGGAAGATTGTAAAAAATCGGGAATAAAAATCCGTTTGAGCCTAGCGCGAAAAGGAAGCCGAAAATTGCTGAGAAAATGAAAAATGCGCCGAGCCGGGTTTTAAAAGAGTGAATTGCGCCAATGATGCCGAGAATTAACGCGGCAATTCCAAAGTAAAAACCAGTTTCCCAATAGTCGTAATAATTGGTATTTGGATTTTGCGGTGAAGCGAGATAATATGGTACGGCGTTAGGATTTGAAGCGCGTGAATCAGGCGATTCGGTTGCGCCAAAAAGCTTTGGAACAACAGCTGTTGCGATTTGAGAAAACTGCATCGAGCCGACTGTTGCTTCTTTAAAATCAATTTCCTTCCGCTCGGAATATGCAGCGAGTTCTTTTGATGGGAAATACTGAACGGCGAAAAGTCCGGCTGCGATGATGAATGGAAGTGCGCCGAAGCCGATAAATTTCGCAATTCCCGCGCCGTTCAATTCTTTGTTTTTTAAAGCTGTGACGAACATCCAGAGTGCAAAAAAACCGAGGAAGAGAAATTCATATAATGTAGTCTGCGCGTGGCCGGAAAGGATGCTGAGGCCGAGAATTAAGCCGGACAAAATCAGATATGAAAAGCGTAATTGCGAAATTCCCTTGTGAAAAAACAGGATAACAAGCGGAAACCACGCCAGATGATACACAACCATCGGGTGCATAACGCGGAAGGCGAGCGTTGCCGAAAAGCCGAAGGAGACTGCGGCTATCATTGCGCCCAACTGCGAGATTTTAAAATGGCGGCACAGGAAATACATCGCAACCTGCGCGATGAAATAATGAATGATGACGAGAAGCTGAACCGCCTGCGGGCTTGGATTGCCGCCGGAAATAAAATCCCAGATAAGATGAAACGGATAAAAAATTCCTGTGGAAATATCGGCAAAAAACGGCATTCCGCAGAACGTGTACGGATTCCAGAACGGGAGATTGAACGCGGAAATATGCTTTGATGCGAAAACGCGATTCGGGAAAACCTGTTCGGTGAAATCCTCCCAGAAAAACATTCCGCCGAAAAGCTGTTCGCGGAAGAAAATGACGGTGAGGATCGCGAAAAGTACGAGCGGAAGCCACGTTGGAAGTTGCGTGAGTTTTGGGAGTGCGTATGTTTTGGGAGTTTGTTTTTTTACAGTTACGGTTGATTTTTCTACTTTAGCCATGGGAATTCTTTTAAAAGCGGGTGAAAATTTTTAGAGAATGTTTTTAAAAAAGCCAATTTACGACAAAAACACGGTTTTTAAAGCGGTTCAATTCCCTAAATCTTGGTATTTTTGCAAAGAAGTTTTGTGAGTGCGGTGAGTTAGTGGGTGTTGTGAGTTGAAATACGCTAGTCCGACTCTGAATCGCAGATTTTAAAATATTACTCTGATTTCACTGATTTTAAAAAAATTACGCATCACACCTTACACATTACCAATCACGATAAACAAGTCACGAGGAAAATTATGTCAATAGCTGAAAATGTTGGTGCTGAAATCAAAAAAGCAATGCTTGCGAAAAACCAGATGCGCCTTGATACGCTGCGCTCGATTCGCGCGGGGATTTTGGAGTTTGAAAAAAATGGTTCGGGGAAGGAACTGACTGATGAGGAAACTCAGAAAATCATTCTTTCGGGTGTGAAAAAACGCAAGGACGCTATCGAGCAATATGAAACGCATGGCCGCACGGAGCAGGCGCAGAAGGAAAAAGACGAAATGGCGATTTTGTATGAATTCCTGCCGAAGCAATTGAGCGAAAGCGAAGTGGAAGATGTTGTTCGGAAAATCATCGCTGATACCGGGGCAGCCGGCGCGGATGATTTTAAAAAGGTGATTGGGCCTGCGATGAAGGAGTTGAAAGGGAAAGCTGATGGAAATATGGTGCAAGCAACTGTAAAGAAGCTTTTGAGTTAGAATTGCAACAATTTTTTTCAAAGATTCGACGAGATTATTTTGTTTAGAAATATTGGAATTCTTGTTGATTTTTTTGTTTTTATTGGAGCAGCAATTTATAGTATTTTCTATTCAAGGAAAACAGGAAAAAAGTTTTGGTTGTGGCTAGGAATCTTTGGTATTTTATTTAAAATTATACATTTAATTGTGCGATTCACTTAAACT
>JAZKFS010000148.1:6912-18815 GCA_040386315.1 Bacteroidota bacterium | reverse complement strand
AACGATCCGTTTCGTATCATTTGGCTCCAGGCCCCGCCGTTCCTCCCGGAGTTTAGCGAGTGTCCACGCCAGCCCAAAGCTACTCACAGCAAAAACTACCAGTAGAAAAATATCGGCAACCCGGATAAATGTAAAGGCAAAAAAACTTTGGAAAGCAATAATCCCGGCATATTCCATATTCCGGCGGCGGCGCTTTTTGGCGACAGCGGTTTCAGCGTCCATGAATCAGTTTTGTTTTGTAAATTTGAAATTCGCGGTTGGCTCTTAGCTGTTTTTAAAAACTTCTTTTAAAAAGTATATTCCAGAGAAATTTTTCCTTTTAACTTTTTCCTTTCAGTAATGAATACAATCAATCTCGAAACAAAAGAAAATTACGCAATTCTCACACTCAACCGCCCTGACAAACTCAACGCTTTGAACGCCGAGCTTTTAAAAGAACTTTCTACAACGCTTGATGAAATTAAAAGCAATGAAAATATCCGCGCGCTCATCATCACCGGAAGCGGCGCAAAAGCATTCGCCGCAGGAGCCGACATCGCCGAACTCCACGAGGAAAATGGCGAGACAGGAAAAAGCTTTGCGCAGCGCGGGCACGACACGTTTTTAAAGATTGAACGTTTGGGCATTCCTGTTATTGCCGCAGTTAATGGTTTTGCGCTCGGTGGCGGCTGCGAACTCGCACTCTCCTGCCACATCCGCTACGCTTCTGAAAATGCAAAATTCGGTTTACCGGAAATTAATCTCGGTATTATCCCGGGTTACGGCGGCACGCAACGTATGACGCGTGTTATCGGCTCTTCCAGAGCATTAGAATATATTCTCACAGGCGACATGATTACCGCCGCTGATGCTGAAAAAATCGGACTTGTCAATAAAGTTGTCCCACAAGATGAGCTTTTAAAAACAGTTGAGGAATTGGTGAAGAAAATTTCATTAAAAGCTCCGGTTGCTTTAAAAGCGGCGCTTGCAAGTGTGCGCGCAGCAGCTGAAAAAACGTATGACGATGGAATGAATGTTGAGATTTCAAAATTCGGTGAAGTCTGCGGAACGGCTGATTTTAAAGAAGGATCAAAAGCATTTTTAGAAAAACGTGCGGCGAATTTCACGGGAAAATAACTTTAAAAATGTTTTTTTATAATTACATCGCAGTTCCTTTTTTAAAAATTGCCGCGACAATTGGCGGAAATTTTAATAAAAAAATAGCCGACCGCGAGCGAAATGTTCGCAAGTCTTTTAAAAACCTTGAAAAACTTTCGTCCGAAGGCAAACGCGTTTGGTTTCATGCGGCGTCCGTCGGCGAATTTGAACAGGCAAAACCCGTTATCGAAGCAATAAAAGAAGACAATCCTGAAATTATTATCATCGTTTCGTTTTTTTCGCCGTCGGCATATAACACGCAAAGGTCGTATAAATATGCCGATGCGATCGTTTATATGCCGCTCGACACGCGAAAAAATGCTCGCGAATTTATTGAGCTTTTAAAACCTGACGTCGCAATTTTCGTTCGCTACGAAGCGTGGTTCAATCATCTTTCTGTGCTTAAAGGACGTAACATTCCAACACTTCTCATCTGCGCAACTCTTTCGCAAAAAAAAATCTGGAATTACCCGCTTTTAAAAACATTTCGTTTTAAAACATATTCCCTTTTCACGAAAATCTACACTGTCAGTGAAGAGCAAACCGAACGTTTAAAAAAACTGAAATTACAAACGCCTTTTAAAACACTGACGGACACACGCTTTGACCGTATTGCAAAGATCATTGATTCCGCGCGTCGTGAGCAGATCATTCCCGAAAGTTATTTTGGAATTGACGATTTTGTTTTGGTTGCGGGAAGTACGTGGGAAGCAGATGAAGACATGATTATAGAAGCATTTAGCAATCTTCCGGATAATGAAAAAGGCGTTTTAAAACTTGTTCTCGTGCCGCACGAACCGACGCCGGAGCACATCACACTTTTAAAAACAAAACTGCCGGATGCAATTCTTTTAAGTGAAATCGGGACAAATTCAGAAACGGAAAACTTTGGCGCGCATATCATTGTTGATTCCATCGGCAAGCTTTTAAAACTCTACGCGGTGGCTGATGCGGCGTATATCGGCGGCGGATTTGGCATTGGCGTTCACTCGACGACGGAGCCGGCGGGTTATGGAATTCCTCTTGCTACGGGCCACAATATTCATAATTCGCCTGACGCCCCAACACTCGAAAAACTCGGTGCGCTGACAGTTTTAAAAAACGCTTATGATTGCAAAAACTGGCTTTTAAAAATAATTCAAGACGATAATTTTCGGGAAAAATCCGGCGAAACTGCGCGTAAATATATTTACGATTCGCTTGGCTCGACAGAAATTATCGCGCGTGAAATTGCAGAATATCTTTAAAAAAATCTACCTATGAGCCATTCAATTCTTCTCGTCGAACCCGATAATATCGAAGAAAATCTCTATCCTTTTTCGGTGATGCACTGCGGTTGGGAAATCCGCTTGGGTGCTTTTAAAAAGTACGAAAAGATCCAGCGGGAATTTGGCGAGGCGTGCCTGCTGTATTTCACAAAGCGCGAGAAGCATTTGCGGTCGTTTTTAAAACGTGTGGAATGTGCGCCGCAGCAGATCGGCGACGAGGATCTGCTCGTTTTAAAAACAAATACGACGCACTCAAAGCACTTTTGGAATAACGTTCAGGAAGCTCTTAAACACTACTCTACGCCGCAGCCGGTTCTTTTTAAAAATGGTGAAGAAGCTGTTGCAGCATTTATTCCAAAAGGCATTTTGGCGCAGCGAGATGATTCAAAACAATTCTCAGTTTTGTCGGATTTTAAAAGTGAATTTTACGCAGATTTTGAAACGGAAAATATCACGATCAAAGTGCTTGATCATCTCTGGAATGCGCTCGATTATGTAGAAGAATCCATCGAGGACGACTTCCGCTTTTTTGACAATGAGTTTGATTTTTCGCAGGCAAAAAACGGCGGATATTTTCTTTGTAATGAAAAGGAAATTTATATTGGCGAAGGTACTAAAATTGCACCGGGCGTGGTTCTCGATGCGAGTGACGGCCCGATCATCATAGGTAAAAACGCGAAGATCATGGCAAATGCAGTTGTTATCGGCCCATGTTTTATCGGTGACAATTCCATCATCAAAATAGGCGCAAAGATTTACGAAAAAACTGCAATCGGAGAATCGTGCAAAATTGGCGGCGAAGTGGAAAATTCCATTATTCACGGCTTTTCAAACAAGCAACACGACGGTTTTCTCGGGCATTCGTATCTTGGTGAATGGGTAAATCTCGGTGCAGATACAAACACGTCAGATTTAAAAAACACCTACGGAAAAATCTCGGCGGTTCTTCGCGATAAAGAGATAGATTCCGAGCGAATGTTTCTTGGATTGCTCGCCGGCGACCACACAAAATCCGGCATCAACACCATGTTCACAACCGGAACAGTCGCCGGAGTTTCGTCAAATGTAATTGGCGCGGGCTATCCTCCGCGTTCGATTCCATCATTCTCATTTGGTGGTTTTAAAGACTCGCCTGTGTATGAATTTCAAAAAGCAATTGACGTTGCAAAAACCGTGATGCTTCGCCGCAAAAAAGAACTCCTCCCGGAAGAAGAAGCTCTTTTAAAAATGGAATTTGAAAGGTTGGCGAAGTAGATTTTAAAAACTACTTTATGTCAATTAAAATATCGCCTTCCATTCTAAAAATCTCAAAATCCTTATTGCGTTCATGACCAGAAATAGAAGTTACTATCATTCGCGCTTTAAAAATTTTATTTTCCGCTTCGGCGATATTCTTAAAAGCATATAAATCATTCTGCGAAAACGTTTCATTTTCTTTTAAAATTGTTGCCATTTTACGCAGGTCAATTTTTAAAACTTCACCTTTAAAAGTAATGAAAACCTCAGGTTTTGGAGTTTCCTGATGAATATTTAGTTTTTCACCATTGAGCCAAAACGTTTGCTGTTTCGACTGCTGATGTGTAGCAGAGGAAAATTTACAGAGATAATCAAAACCCGTCATTAAAAACGTCGGCGGCTCAGTTCCACGAATCATATCGTACGCAAATGATGAACGATATTTGTGTGAATTGTCTTCAAAATTTTCTGATTTCAACAGTTTCGCAATTGCTTTACTTCTTTTATTATCTTCCTTCCACGAGTTTTCATTCCACGTAGGATATTCTTTTAAAACTGGAATTTCATTTTTTAAAACATCTGCCGCAACACGATTTTCCAACCACGTATAAACTGTTTCCCAACCGTGGGTATGCGACAAATATTCAATAATTGATCGAACTTCCTGCGCCTGTTTTCCCGGAATCTCTTTTGCAGAAATATCCACTTTCCCATTTTTTAAAACCCCGTTTTTTACAAGAATATTTTCCAACCGTGTGATCTGCGAACGTTTTGAAACTTCAAACGCGCCCCACGGCCCGAAAGAAATTGCCAGAGAAATGAGAAAAAGCGAGATCGGAATAACTTTAATATTTTGCTTTTTTGAAACGATGAAATACAGCGTAATTCCCAAAAGCCAAACCGCAAGCGCGATGACGAAGTAGCGTTCTTCCGTGATTCCATATTCGCTCACGCGCCGCCAGATCGCCAGCCCGAGCAAAACTGAAAGCGGTAAAAGCGCTCGGTAAAACCATTTTGAAAATGTAGAGATCCAGGAATTTCCTTCAGAGTTGCGGATCGGCCAGATGAGCAAAAGCGACAAAATTCCGGCAATCGAAAACGCCAAAACGAGAGTTGCCACCCAGCCCTGCGGCCACAATTGTTCAATAATTATTTTTAAAACATAAGCGTACAAAATCACCAGATATACCGTTACGAGCGGCAGCAAAACATACTGCGTAAAAACTTTAAGGGCCTTGGGATAATCATGCGAATTCTCAAGTTCGCCAAGATTTTCAGGAACGCCGGAAAGGAAAAACCACGTGTTGAAAACGCCAGCGATCACGATGAAAAGTTTGAGGTAAATCCCATTGATAAATTCAATATTAAAAAGATTTTCAATCGCAGCGATCGCTATCGCAAGCCCCGCATACAGCACGCCCGAATACAGGCCCGACGTCAGGATCCGCAGGAAAATCTCTTTATTGAATTGCCAGAAACCATTGATCTCATCGCTTTTTAAAAACGAGGCAAATGAGGTGAGAAGATGAAATGCGAGCGCGTACAATGCAAAACGCTGATAGTCAATTTCATGGAAATCAAACGCAAAATACAAACCCGCCAACACGGCAAAACCACACAACGCGCCTACAGCTTTTCCAAGATTATTCCAACGCTTTCTCTCAGTAAAAACCGCGATTGAAAACTGGAGTGAAATTCCAAGAAATGCGAGAATGGTTAGTTTTAAAAGCCATTTATATGAATCGTAGGCGCGGTAATCAATTTCGCTGTACCACAGCCACAGAGCCGTTCCGATAACAGACGTGAGCAGCACGAAT
The DNA here is from genome assembly GCA_040386315.1 of Bacteroidota bacterium. GTDB lineage: Bacteria > Bacteroidota > Ignavibacteria > Kapaibacteriales > DASPKH01 > DASPKH01. The sequence continues at coordinate 13,357 of JAZKFS010000148.1, read as the reverse complement.
GGAAAACGTTTCAGCGTTTCGGCAGTACTTTTAAAAAGTGATTCGAGCGATGGGATTTTCATGGAAAATTGTTTTGGTGTTTTTAAAAGAATAACGGTAAATTACAAGAAAATTTTTACAAATAGTTGCAGAAAAATTCTTTTTAACATGAGTGAATTGATTTACCAGAAAGCAGAAAATTACGATCAGCTTTTTAAAAGCTCGCCCCAAAGTATTTCCTTTTGGCTAGGCCAAGCGAAAATATTTGGTGGAAAAGTTCTTGAGCTTGCGTGCGGAACAGGGCGAATTGCAATCCCGCTTGCGCTTGATGGCAATGATGTTACCGGAATTGATATTTCCGCTGAAATGCTGGAAATTGCTAGAAAGAAATCACAGTCAGTAGGCATTTCTGCCAAATGGATTCACGCTGATATGCGCGATTTTTCTTTAAAGGAAAAGTTCGACTGCATTATTCTTGCTGGCAATTCGCTGTGTCATTTGCTCACGATTGAGGATTTTGAAAAATGTATGGCGTGCGTGAAAAACCATCTTGCAGAGGATGGAAAATTTATTATTGACGTATTTACACCGGGTTTAAAAATTTTAAGCCGCGATCCTGATGAGCGTTTTCCATTTTCGGAATATCAGGATGCTGTTTCAGGTGAAAAGGTTGTCGTAACAGCGTCGGCGCATTATAATTCAGCGACGCAGATTAATCATGTAAAAACGCATTATCGTTACACAATATCTTTAAAAGAAGAAACGGGGTCGCTGACTATGAGAATGTACTTTCCAAAGGAATTACTTGCGCTGGTAAAGTATAATGGATTCACAGTTGAAAATAGATTTGGCAATTATGATATGTCACCTTTTGATGAAAATTCTGCCAAGCAAATTTTAATTTTAAAAGCGAGTTCGTCATTCTGAAGCGCAGCGAAGAATCGCAAACAAAGTTTATGGCGGCTGTTTGACGCGTCCTCAATGTTCGAGATTCTTCGCTGCGCTCAGAATGACGGCTTTTTTAAAGAATTTCACTCACCACACTCACTAACTCCCCGCACTCACTTAACTTATTCTACTTTCTTTAAAACTTCCTTAATTAATCCACCCGAATCTTTTAAAAGCTCTTCTGCTGTTGGAAAATCCGCGCCTGTGAGCAACATAACCAACGCAGTTTTCACATTGCCGTTAGTTTTTAAAAGCGTTTCTTCGGCGGTGTCATAGTCGGTGTCGGCAAGATTCATAAGGATTGCTTTGGCACGCTCTTTCAGCTTTTCGTTGGTGAGTTGCAGATCCACCATTACATTTCCGTATGTCTTGCCGATGCGGATCATCGCGCCGGTAGTGAGCATATTTAAAACGAGTTTCTGTGCTGTGCCGGATTTCATTCGCGTCGAACCCGCGATTACTTCCGGGCCGACTTGTGGGCAAATAAGCGTGTCTGCAAATTTTCCTGCATCCCCTTTTAAAAGATTTTCACGCGAGTTTGTTGTTACCAGAATCGTGTATGCGCCGCGCTTTTTCGCTTCTTCCAATGCGCCGATAACAAATGGCGTTCGCCCTGAAGCAGCGATTCCACAGACAACATCATTTTTAGACACTTTTAAAATATTCAGTTCACTTGCGGCGAGTTCGCGCGAATCTTCAGCGCCTTCCTGCGCCTGGAATATTGCGGGCGTTCCCCCGGCGATAATTGCCTGTACCATTTCGGGTGGCGTGCCGTAGGTGGGCGGGCATTCAGATGCATCTACAATCCCCAATCGTCCGCTTGTTCCGGCTCCTGCATAAATCAATCGCCCGCCGTTTTTAAAAGCTTCGGCAATTTTGTCAACGGCGATCTCGATGTGCTCAATTTCAGCACGAACGGCGTCTGCAACTTTCGCATCTTCGTCGTTGATTTTTAAAAGAATGTCGCGTGTTGAAAGCGTGTCAATGTCGCGTGTGTTCGGGTTGTTTTTTTCAGTTGTGAGCGTGGATATTTCGCGGAAGAGATTGTTCATTTTTAAAAAGAAATTTTAAAAGAAAAGTTTTTAAAAGATTTGTAAAATTACAAATAAAAAAGCAACCTCTTCTTTTAAAAAGAGGTTGCTTATTCATTGTTTTAAAAGTCTTTAAAAATTTTAAAAATTATATCCAAGACGCGCCATTACCAGTCGCCCGATTTCCGGCGCGCCGACAAAGTACTGTGTGCGATTGTCAAAAATATTCGTGGCTGAAACATCCAATTTTAAACCGGAAACCCACGGCAGGTCATATCCGAGCGTCATATCAACGAGATTAGAGTGCTTAACATCACCAATATACACTCCTGAATTCATTTTAAAACCGTCATTATAGCGATATTGAATCCCTGCACGTAATCCCATTTCCCTTTCATGGAATCTTAAACCAACGGATGCTTTATGAGTTGGTGCATTCAGGGCAAAATCGCTTGAGCCGTCAATTTTGGAAATATATGTTCCGGTGATTTTAGCCGAATCGTGGTAATCATCACGTTCCATTAAACGAAGTAGCGAGTATGAACCAGTCACACTGATCATTTGCCCAAGCGCATATTCCAAGGAAATATCTGTTCCGATCATATCAATATTACCTGCATTGCGATAGGCCAGCATTACGGCAGTCGGATCAGATGCATCTGTCGGAGTAACAGTACCAAGTGGAATTCTTGAATATCCACCAATAATATCATTGGATGTCGATTCTGCAAACGCTTCGGCCTGCGCTTCCGGCATACCAAGGGAATCCATTACGTATTTTTTAATCTCCGGTTTAATGATCGGTTTTAAATATGCACCCACCTGCTGAGAATTAAAGAAAACGCTTGGTGTAAAAACCTGAAGTGATCCGATAACATCTTTTACCTGTGAGTAATATACATCCACACCTACTTGAAGCGCATCCATTGCTATTCCTTTATAACCGATCTCGATTGTTTGGTTTGTAGATGGTTTTAATTGTGGAATATCCTGCACTTCTGTGACCGGTGAAAATGTTCCCGTCGTTGGATTTAAAAGTGCCATTATTCCACCAATTTCCGTTGCACCCGGAGCAGGAATTCCGCCTAACAACTTAGCAAAAAGCGGCTGAAACGCTGCCGGAGCGCCGCCAACTACTAATTGCGTAGCTGCACCCCATAAAGCGCTTGCTCCCGCTACAGGAATTGTAGCATCCGGGCTAAACGATGAGCGCATTTTAAAACCACCTGCTCGGTCAAAAATATAACCACCGTCCGGTACACCGCTCGCGCGTATATCCACACCAAAAGGATCAGGAAAACCAAAAGCATTGCGCTTTGCTACGATGTCTAAGAAAAGTTCATTTGTCGAAGGTGTGCTATAAGCGCGGTTGAACGTCAGACGGAAATTATTATTAGCGTTTGGTTTAAAAACCAAAGCCGCACGTGGTGAGAATACAGGGTCTTCAAGACGGCTGTGAATATCAATTCTACCCGCCAGAATTACATCAAGAAGATTATCAAAAAGATGGGTTTCTGATTGCAGATAGCCGCCGTACTCGGTAATATTATCATCGTCCTCATTTCTTCCTGTGATCGTTCCTTCCGTCTCGGGAGTTGTAAAGAATGCATCCGCGCCGTATGTAAATGCCTGCATTTCATTTAACTCGTATGAATGCTGAATACGTCCGACGATGAGACGCGAATTATCAACGATCTTCGCACCATCGCGAAGCAGGTACGAATCTCCAGCATTGCTTTGGTTCATAAATGTCTGGACAAACAAATTGCCATAATCAACACGCCCCTGCACGTAATAATACATCCAGTCCCGTGCCTGCGCTGCGCCAACACCTGTCATTTCTACACTTCGCATAGTCTGCGAAAGGCCCGCTGAAACATTTGCTTTTAAATCATCATTAATAATATAGTCGGTACGGCCGTCAATGGAAAAGCGCTCATGAATCGGATCACGATTGGCAATATTGGCATTTCTCACACCACTTGTCAAAGCTGTAATTGAATCTGCCGTCCGCGCGCTGGTTTCATTTGTATCAATGAATTGCCAGTCATCGGCACGCATATATTGTCCGGAGATTTTAAAACCAAAATTTTCCCCGATCGTCCCTGCATGGCGCAGCGTCCCATTAAACAATGAGCGCTCGCCACCTGCTACTGAAACTGATGTTCCCTGTGAGGCAAAAGGCGATTTGGAAATAATATTTAAAACTCCCTGAGTTGCATTCGGACCATATAATGCAGAACCAGGGCCGCGTACAAGCTCCATGCGCTCAATATCATCATTGACAAGCGGAATAAAATACGGAACATTTACCCGAAGCGACGGAACACCCGCAATGCGGTAATCCGCCAGCGTCAAGAGCATTCCTGAAAAAACGTTATTAAAACCACGCGTTACCGTTGTCTGCTGTGAAATCCCTGTTTGCGCAAAATCTACACCGGGTAATCCCCGAAGATGCTCAGTAGGCACGAGTGCCGGACGTTCAGCTATGGCAATCGGGTCAACCACCGATACAGACGCCGGGGCTTCCAACACCTTTTCCTGCTTCCGGGAGGCGGTAACGATCACATCATTGAAATTAATAAGCTCCTGCTCTAATGAGGCATCAAGCTGAGTCGTTGTATTCTCTGTAATACTTACAGAACTTTTTTCCAGCTTTTTAAAACCAACAGAACTAAATTCGACGCGGTAACTACCGGCAGTAATATTATTGACAGTAAATTTACCGGAAGCATTTGAATACGCTCCTTTTATAACCTTCGCATTATCCTGCCTGATAACGCGCACACTCGCGCCGGCCACCGGCTTTGACGTGCCAGACTCCTTTACAACGCCGGAAAGACTACCGGTTTGCGCCATTAACGGCATTCCTGCAATGACGAACAGTGTCATCATACCGAGAAAAAGTTTGCTCATAGGATACCCTCAGATAAAATTAGGAAATGGTGTATAGAGAAGCGGTGAAAATTTCAATATTTAAAAAAAAAGTAAACAGCAAAATAGTGAAGTAGAATTTAGTTTATGCGTAAACCTTAATCCTAATATACAGTATTTTTTTAATAAATCAAATTTATTTTTCCCAGCTTTTTAAAAGAGGAAAACCGCATATTCCGAAAAAAAATTTAACCTGATAGTAGTGTTCGACTTACTGCCGAAGCTGGTAATTTCACTATGAAAAGCTTTTTAAAAGTACCATAAGTTTATAAATAAAAAAAGCAATTCCCCTTTAAAAGGAAATTGCTTTTTACAACTAACAAATCTTTTAAAACCTTACTTCTTATTCAACGCCTCAAAATACTGCCGAATAAGCGCCTCATAATCCTTAGAATATCCCTGTTGAATAGAACGCATCAATTCCTGCATCGCACGCTCCTTGCCTTCTTTCGTATTCAGGTCGAGCGCCGTCGGGCTTTGGCGGATGACGTCGCGTCCCGATTGCGATTCCCGCTGCTTTTCAAAATCCCGCTCATTCATCGAACGGCTTGCATCAAGAAGGCGCGAAAGAATTTTTTCCTGGCGCTGGCGTGTAGCTTCCGTAATATTGCCGCTTTGCATATCGCTCATTACTTCCTGCATATCCTGCGCGAGTTTTTCAAGGTCGCCAAGTGCTTTCTTATCACCGCCCGATTGCTTTTGCTCTTTTGCTAAATCCTGAATGGATTTCTGCACGCGTCCCTGTTGTCCTGCAAGGCGTCCCATTTCAGCTTGTTGCTGCGGTGACATCTGCCCACCCTGACCCGGCATCTGCTGCATTCCCTGATTAATTCCCTGCTGCTGTTGTGCCGCATTCTGCATTTTCTGCATAAAGCCCTGACCGCTGCCTTTGCCCTTGCCTTGCCCCTCGCCCTCACCTTCTCCTTCACCTTCTCCCTCGCCCTGCATTTTGTTCATCGCATCCTGCATCTGCATTGAGGCGCGGTTCATCGCGGCCATTGCGTCATTTTGCGATTGCGCGGCCTGCTGTCCCTGGCGATTGCTCAGTTCCTGAGTCGCCTGCTGCATTTCTTTTAAAGCCGTCCCGATTTCCTGCGCCATTTCCGGCGTCACGGCAAATGACTTCTGCGACAGCTGCGCCATACGGTTTGCAACATCATTGAGCGATTGCTTCAGCTTTGCCTGCTGCTGCGCATTTTGCTGGAATTTTGTCGAATTCGGGTCCATGCTCTGCGACTCACGCTTCAGCTGCTCTTCCTGTTTTGAAAGCGCCAGCATGTCATTTATCGAACGCTGCATTTCGCGCACAGCTTCTTTTGAAGAATTTTTCTGCATTTCCTTCTTCATTTTCTTCATCTGCTGCGCGAACTTTTTTAAATTCTCCTTCGCTTTTTCCTGCTTTTTCTGCGCGGACTGCATATCGCCTTTCTGCATGTCCTGTTCGGCCTGCTCCATCTGCTGCTGCGTTTCCTCGGAATTCAGCTCCTGCTTGGCCTTGTCCATTTCCTGCATCGGCATGTCCTTCCCGATTTCCTTCATCAGGTCTTCCAGTT
>JAZKFS010000148.1:0-6902 GCA_040386315.1 Bacteroidota bacterium | reverse complement strand
TGTATTTTTCTTCCAGTTCCTTCATTTCCTTTTGCAGCGCGTCCATGTCCTTCTGCAACTGGTCTTGCTGTTTTGCCAGCTCGTCGCGTTTGGCTTTATCCTGAGGATTCGTATTTTCCGCCTGCTTTTGGAGGTCTTCCTGTTTCTTTTGCAATTCTTCCGCACGTTTCGTCAGCGCGTCAGTTTTCTGCTCGGCCTGCATGCGCTGCAGAAGCTTCATCGTGCGCTCCAGCCCTTTTTTAAACTCTTCTTCGTTGAACTGGAAATTTTTCATCGCCTGCTGCATTTGCTCCGGCGTCATTTGCTGCATCATCTGCTGCATTTTTTCCATATACTTCTGCAATTCCTGCGAATTCACCTGCTTCATCAGCTTTTGCAGCTCCATATATTTCTGGAGCGTTTCCGGCGAAAGCGCGTTATTCTGCTGAAGTTTTTCGGTCGTTTCCTGGAGCTGCTGCTGCACATCTTCCATTTTTTTCTGCAAATCCTGCTGCTTTTTCATCAGCTCTTCCGCCTTCTTTTTGTCCTTCCAGTCAAGCGGTTTCTGCTGGTTTTTCATCAGCTCGCGCTGCAATTCCTCAGCTTCCTTGCGAACCTCTTCCGCGCTTTTAAAAACTTTTTCAAGGTCTTTTGCAATCTGCTCCTGCTCCTTATCCGCCTCATTTAAAATCTCATCAAGCGATGGCAAACGCACCGAAAGCACCGACGTTTTGGCCGATTTCGGACCTGAAGCGCGGTCATTATCAAAAACTTCTACAAAAAATTCGTATCGGTCGCCCGGCGTAATTCCCGTTGAACCCAAATCCCACAAATACGGCACTTCCTGCGCGGTTTGTCCCGGAGCGAGCGGCACATTTATCGTTTTAAAATTCTCTTCCGCCTTTGCATATTTCGACTCCGCCAAACGATATTTCACTTGAAGTGCCGCAAAACCGTAATCGTCAGTAATTGCCACTTTTAAAGGCAACATCGCGTCCTCGCCCACCTGCGCATCCGTCGAAGGCTCAATCAGGGAAATCGTCGGAAAACCATCATTCAAAGCCGTTACCGAATAGCGAACCGGCTCAGGATTCGTCTCACCGTTTTTATCTTTTAAAAGAAAATAATACGTTCCGGACGCAGACACGTTGAAACCGCCATTCGCCTGACGTCCCGACACTTTTAAAGGAATTTTCACCGTATCGGCAGCCGCAGTTTTTAAAGAATCAGAAACCGCGCGGTTTTTTAAAAGAATAATCTGCGCCGACGCCAAATCCTTATTCGACAAAATCTGAAATTCCGCACGCGAGCCCCGCAGCGCAGAAATATCCGCCGCCTGCTCGCTCAGTTGCTGCGACGCCAAACCCGTATATCCCGGCGGCGTCAAACGCCCCGACAGCGAACGAATCATCGGCCTGTCGCTCACGTTAATGCGCCCAACGTCCGTCCGCACAAATTCCGTCAGCCACGGCACTTCCGCATAAAATTCCACACTCCGTTTTAAAGCACCGATTTCATAGAGGAAAATTCCCACAGAATCCGAGCGAAGCGTGTACGAATCAAACTCTTCCTGCTGCTCCTCACGGATTTTTAAAACAACTGTCTCAGGAATCTGACCAGTAGCAATAACGGTAATAGAAGCTTTTTCACCACGCAAAATACTTTTAAAACGAGGTTCAATCGAAATTGTAAACGGCGCAGGCGGCAAAAACGACTTTTGAAAATTCACCACGCGCCCCAATCCCGCACCAAGCGAATTTTGAAAACCAGCAAACAACGCCAGCGTCAGCACCAGCGCGCCAAAGAAAAAATACAGCGCCCGCTTCGGCTCTTCCTTATCAATCACCGCGTCAAAATCCTTCTCGCGCGCCGTCACCGCCACATTTTGAAAAGCCGCCAGCGCCAGCGTATTCGACGTCCCGCGCTCCTGCTCAATGCCCGAAAAAAGCTGCAATGCATTGCATAATCTATCCTCAATCTCAGGATAAACGCGCCCAACACGCATCGCCATCTGCTCTTCCGTATGCGACTTTTTTAAAACCGTTTTGCCCAGATAAAACACTCCCGCAGCAAGCGTTCCCAACGCCCAAAAGCCCGCAAGAAAACTGCGAAAAGCGATATTGCCATGCGCAAATGTTTCCACCAGCGACACGAGCAGCAGCAGCAAAATCGCCACCGTCCCCGTTTTTAAAAGCGCAGACGACAGCGTCAGCGTGCGTTCCTTCCGCCGCGTCGAGCGCAGTTTTTCTAAAAGTTCAATATATAAAGCGCGTGATTCTGCCATTATTTGTGAGTTAGTGAGTTTTGTGAGTGCTGTGAGTTTAAAAACTTTTTAAAAACTGATGCGCGTTCCAATTATTACTGATGTAAAAGCGACCATATTTCTTCCCTGAACAGTAACTTCCGTGAATAATGCTTTATCGGTTGCGAAATTGAAATTGACGCCTCCGCCAACAGTCGCACTCATTTTAAAAAAAAGGGATTCCTCTTCCTCATACATAATGCTGCGCGATTCAATATCGACGCGCGGCCGGGTTTCCGAAAAGATTCCCAGCGCTGCTGTCAGATACGGTGAAAACAAGTTTTTTGAAGGAACATCAATCCGACCGCCAATCAAATAAGAATTCATACTGGCTTTAGCGTCCCGCACTTCCATACTTCGCACCACCGGTGTATTAGCTGTATCAACTCTATCCCAAAAAGTAAATTTCTGATCTTTAACTGGAAACGAAATGAAGTCAGCGCCTGCAAAAACGGTCAGAACATTGTTTATTTTAAAACCAAGTTTTCCATTCGCGGCTAATCCTGCGTGCGGCGACTCATTCCTTGTAAACGAAGGCCCCAAGCCCACTGATACTTCCCAGCGATTTTCCTGGGCTCCCGCTTTTAAAACACCGGCTAAAAATAATACAAGTAAAATTCTCTTCATGTTTTAAAAAGCAGAAAGTTTTAAAAATCAATGTGTCAGCGCCCAAACAACAATATTCGTCCCGACTTTAAAAGAAATTTCGCGGCGTTCGGGATTGTCGTTATGCACATCCGGGTCAGCCCAGCCGTCGCTCGGATTAGTTTCAAACGTGTAATAAACACACAGCCGCTCGCCCGCAAAAAGCCCGAAACCCTGAGGCGCTTTATTATCGTGCTCATGGATTTTCGGCAAACCGTTCGGGAATTTAAAATGCGAATTGTAAATCCCGTGATTGAACGGCAACTCCACAAACTGCTGCTGCGGAAACACCTTTTTCATCTCACGGCGAATAGACTGGTCCATCCCGTAATCATCGTCAATATACAGGAATCCGCCATTCTCCAGATAAGCACGCAGTCGGCGCACTTCCCCATCAGAAAAATTCACCGTTCCGTGGCCGGTGAGAAAAAGTATCGGGTAGAGAAAAACATTATCCGAATTCAAATCCACATATTCATACGTCGGGTCAACCGCGATGTTCGTATTCTGGCGGATATATTTTAAAAGATTCACCTCGCCCGACGGGTCATTATACCAGTCGCCACCGCCTGAATACTTCACGCGCGCGAGCTTTACGGCACTTTTGCTTCCCGCCGGAGCGCCCGCCTGCTGCGCTTCCACGCTTTTAAAAGCGAAGAGTGAAATGATAAATATGAAGAGAGTTTTTTTCATTTTTAAAAGAATCCTTTTTATACTTCACCAAATTTGTCATTCCCCTGAAAAGGGGAATCAACGTTAGAAGAAGTTGGAAAGTAGTGCTGTAAATTTTTTAAAAGTGTCGTTTTTAAAGCTAATCTTGTAAACCTGACGCGTCCAACTGTAGTTGATTCCCCTTTTCAGGGGAATGACAATTTTAAAAATTGAGTTTTAAAAATCCGTTTTCAAAACCGGCAAATCAGCAACTTTTTGCCTTCCTGCTCAAACCAAGGCGCACCACGCATGGAAATATTGATTTCCTCGACCGTCATATTTTTAAAAACTTCTTTTGCTGCGGCGACTTCTTCGGTCAAATCTCCGCCTTTCAGCGTTACAAGCGGCGCTTGCGGCTTGCGAAGGTCTTTTGTCCAGTCAAGCAATTCCACTAGCGGAGCCACCGCCCGCGCAAAAACTACGTCGAATGAATTTTTAAAACCTGGTTCTTTAGCGAGTTCTTCTGTGCGTATGGCGCGGGCGGAAATATTGCGCAAAGCTGTGTGCTGGGCGAACATTCCCGCCATTTTAATTTTTTTCGCAATCGAATCCACCAAAAGCATGTGCAAATCCTGCCGCGCGATTTTTAAAGGAATGCCGGGAAAACCACCGCCGGTGCCGATGTCAATACAGCGAGCTTTTTTGGGCGGTTCATAATATTTTAAAATCGCGAGCGAATGCAGAAAATGCCGTTCCCAGATATTGTCCACGTCGCGGCGCGAGATGAGATTAATGCGTTCGTTCCAGTAATACAGCTCGTCGTGGACGCGTTCGAGCATTTCGACTTGCTCTTTTTCAATAAAAATTCCGTTGGCTGAACAAATCGTCCAGAATTCAAGTTTATCCATAGTTTTAAAAGCGTTTTTCGTGTGGCGAGTCTTGTTTTAAAAACGTTCGCCCGTTAAAAAGATTTTCGCGTATTTTTGTCGTTTAGTGTTAAAAATTCTTTAAAAATAATGGCTTTTAAAAAGCGCGAATCCAAAAAGCAAAAGTCCGCCCGCGTCGTGGAAATCCTTGACCTTCTGCGGCAGGAATACCCCGAAACGAACGTAGGACTGCAATATACGACAACATTAGAACTTTTGATAGCAGTAATTCTGTCGGCGCAGTGCACGGACGAGCGCGTGGACATGGTGACGCGCGAGCTTTTTAAAAAGTACCGTTCGGCGGAAGATTTCGTGCGGGTGCCGCGTGAAGAGCTCGAAATGGACATCCGCCCCACCGGATTTTATCGCAACAAAGCCAAAAATATCCAGGAATGCTGCCGCCGAATCGTTGAAGTGTATAATGGCGAAGTGCCGGATAATATTGACGATTTGACAACACTCGCCGGTGTCGGACGCAAAACGGCGAACGTGATTTTAAGCCATGTTTTTAAAAAGCAGGCAGTCGTCGTGGACACGCATGTCACGCGCTTGACCAACCGTTTGGGTTTCGTGGAAACGGAAGATGCGGTGAAAATCGAATATGCGATGATGGAAATTACGCCGGAGCCGCGTTGGGTGGAATTGACGCATTTGCTGATTACACACGGACGCGCGATTTGTAAAGCGAGAATGCCGTTGTGTGAGAAATGTATTGTGAATGAGTTGTGTCCGAGCGCATTTATTATTCAGCAGCGATTGAAGCAGGCGAATAAATAGTTTTTAAAACTTTATCCTGAATGAAGGCTTTACGCGGAGGGCGCGGAGTTTTTAAAAGAGTTCGCGGAGAATCTTTTTAATGAATTTAACGCAGAGTCGCGCAAAGGTTTCGCAGAGGTTCGCAAAGTTTTTTAAAACTTTCTTTTAAAATTTTTACTTTTTACTTTTACCTTTTTACTTCAAAAAAAATGTCTTTAAAAGTTATAACAATTGATTTCTGGAATACTCTATTTAATTCCGCCAACGGCGAAGAACGCACGTACGAACGCGAAAGAATTGTTGCAGAAGAAATCGCAAAACTTGGCCATGAATTACCAAAAGAAGTTTTAAAAGATGCGTTTCACGAATCGTGGAATTTCTTCAATGAGGAATGGCTGAATAACCAGCGCACGCCGACGACAAAGGAACTCGTGCACCATTTCTGGGCGCATTTGCAATTAGTTGAAAATGACGACACGGCGCGATTGCTTGAGAAAGCGTTTGCGGAAGGAATCCTGGATTATCCGCCGGAATTGATGCCGGGCGTTGCAGAAGCTTTAAAAACTTTGTCGCAGAAATATAAACTTGCACTTATTTCCGACACAGCGTTTTCGCCGGGAAGCATTTTAAAAGAATTGATGGAATTAGTTGGAATTGCGCAGTATTTTTCAGCGTATAGTTTTAGTGATGAAACAGGAGTTGCGAAGCCTCATGAATTTGCGTACACAAAAGTTTTAAAAGAATTGAACTGCGAACCGCAAGACGCGCTGCACATCGGCGATATTGAAAAAACAGATATTCTCGGCGCGAAGCAACTTGGCATGAAGGCAATTTTGTATAAAGGCGATAAGGATTCGCCGATGAATATTCATGCGGAGGAAAGTACGCAAGCGGATTATACGGCAGAAACGTGGAATGAAATTGTGGGGATTCTTTTAAAAGATTAATGCTTTTTTAAGAACTAACTTTGCGGAAATTCCGTATACTACAAAATGTTTAAGCAGGATTTTTTGAGAAGTATTATATTTTTTAAAACCGATTTAGATGCCATTAACCGACCAACATAAAAGCTCAATTTCAACTATCGATATTCTCAAAACGGGACAGCAGCGTCTTCGGGACCACCTTTTAAAAGACAGTCCTTTAAAAGATATTCTGGCGTCGCTAATTGCTATTGTTGAGGAGACGAGCCCGGATATGCGTGGCGCTGTGTTTCTGATTAAGCCGGGTACGAACCTGCTTTTTAAAGAAGTTGCTCCAAGTATTCCGGATGAAGTTTTTGATATTATGAAGGATGGCTCTCCGCTTTCTGGAGATGGTGCGCCGGATGGGATTTCGCGGTTTGTCAAAGGGCAGGTTTTTACGACGAATATGGCGGAAGATCCAACATATACTGAGTTTTACAAAACCGCAAAGCAGCATGGAATTTCGGCCGTATGGACTCAGCAGATCATTTCAAAAGGAAAAGTTATTGGTGTATTCAGTCTTTTTCATGATATCAGCCGCACGCCTTTAAAAGAAGCTACTGACCTGCTTGATATTGTTTCAGGCCTTGCAGGAATGGCAATCGAAATCAAAGATTCCGAAAGTGCTTTAAAACAAAATATAGTTGAGCAGAAAGGCCGAGAAGAAATGCTTTATTT
>JAZKFS010000147.1:0-8697 GCA_040386315.1 Bacteroidota bacterium | reverse complement strand
ATCGCGGCTGTTCGCATTACGGGCGACGACCGGAGCGGAATGTTGAGCGATATTACATCAGCAATTGTTTCCATCAATAATACCAATATCCGAAGCGTGAATATTGACGCATTTGAATCGGTCTTTGAAGGAGTTGTAATGGTCTATGTGCGGAATGTCGAGCATCTCGGCGTGGTATTCGACCGTTTAAAAAAGATCAAAGGGGTCAAAAGTGTGGAGAGATTTGAAGGATAGTTTTCTTTAAAAGTTCTGACCTTTTAAAAGCTGTGGCAAAATTTTGTACGCAGCTTTTTCTTTTTATAATCTTTTTAAAAACTTTTTCATTTAATCTTTTAAAAAATTCTGTATTTTTGCGCTTCATCTGAACCAGTTTTTTAAAAGCACAAAGCCGTTCTTACCGTGAATATTAATACAATCGCATTTATCATTCTTGCCCTGGGCGCTATTGCCACAGGCATTCTCACCATTACCCGCAGAAGTCCTGTAGCATCAGCCATGTGGCTCATCACGCACTTCTTTACGCTGAGCGGGCTGTATCTTACCCTGAAAGCGCAATTCGTAGCGGTGATACAGATACTAGTGTATGCTGGCGCGATCATGGTGCTGGTAGTTTTTGTGATCATGCTTTTAAATCTGGGTAAGGATTCTGAAAGGTCTGCTACTTTTGACATTCGAAAAGCAATCGGGATATTTGTCGTTTTTGCTTTTGCCATTATGCTTGGTTCGGTATTTATTACTCAGCATTCGGGATACAGTGCGTTGAATGAAAGTGCAGGAAAAATCGGAACGGTAGAATCCATCGGTACGGTACTTTTTAAAGACTATATTTTCCCGTTTGAGGCGATCTCGCTTTTGCTTTTGGCAGCAGTTGTTGGTGCGGTAATTTTAGCAAAACGACGCATTAATCCCTAAAACTTTCTTTTAAAAACGAAAAAATGAATCTACAATCTATACCGCTTGAATGGTATCTAGGCCTTTCGGCAATGCTTTTTTCGCTTGGCGTGGTGGGCGTACTGACGCGACGCAATGCTATTGTGATATTTATGTCTATTGAGATGATGCTCAATGCCGTCAATCTTACGCTCGTTGCCTTTTCGTCATATCTCGGCGATAGCGCAGGGCAGATATTTGTATTCTTCGTCATGGCAGTAGCGGCGGCTGAGGCAGCTGTTGGTTTGGCGATCGTGCTGGCGCTCTTCCGTAATAAGCAGACGGTATTTGTGGACGAAGTAAATGTGATGAAGTGGTAGGGTTTTAAAAGAATTTTAAAGTTTTAAAAGGCATTTCTTTTTAAAGGAAATGCCTTTTTTGTTTTTAAAATTATTTGGCATTTTGTATGCTAAGAGAATTCTATGAAAAAAAATCTTTTAAAAAGAATTCTCCTTCTATCATTCCTATCAGCAGTGATCATTGCCGCAAGTATACTTATTTCTGACAGAATTGTTACTTCCGCAGCCTCCGGACGAACATTTTATAATTTAACTTCCCTCCCATCAACAAAAGTCGGATTACTGCTCGGAACATCGAAATATGTTCCAAATGGAAATCTCAACCAGTATTTTAAAAACAGGATTGATGCAACTGCTGAGCTTTTTAAAAGCGGGAAGATCCAATACGTCGTAATCAGTGGTGACAATAGCCGCTCAACGTATGACGAGCCAAATGACATGAAAGCCGAGCTTATAAAAAGTGGAATTGATTCCAATAAAGTCTATTTAGATTATGCGGGCTTTAGAACGTTTGACAGCATAATACGGCTACGTGAAATTTTCGGACAACATGAAGCGATCATCATTTCACAGAAATTCCACAATGAGCGCGCTATTTATATTGCTAATAAACTCAATATGCATCTTTACGGCTACAACGCAAAAGATGTTGGGAAATATTATGGTTTTAAAACGATGGTGCGGGAAAAGTTTGCGCGGGTGAAAGTGATTCTGGATTTTATTTTTGGTGTAAAGCCGAGGTTCCTTGGCGAGAGGATTGAGATTAAGTAGCTTATTATAGCCCTATCTTCCGGATTTTTCATATATTTATAGAAAATTCTATAATAACTACTTAAAGATTATGAGAAAGCAAAACTATTTTTTTTTACTTTTCATTAGTATTTTATTATATCATAACGTTGAAGCACAGAGCCTTTCAAAGCAAAACAAGAACAAATCATCTGCCGGAGGGCCTCCGACAAGGCAAGAACTATTAGGATTTTGGAAAATAGTAGAATGGCCAAGCGCAAAATTAAACAAGGTAAATCCCTGGCCTATGCCATATCAATGGTTTTCTTTCTACGAAGATGGCAGGTTTTGCTCTATGATGAATTCAACTGATGCTCAATATACTACTACTCAGCTTGACGAAGTCTTTAGTATTTTTAAAACGCCACCTCGTTTTAACTATTTAGGTCAGTTTATTGAGGTTACTAATCCTGAAATACAAGGATACAAAGAGATTTGGGGTGTAAATTTATTTGCCGAAGATGTAGGTTCATATGTAAAAAAGGGTGACCTTATGATGACTTTGGCAGGTGAAGATGGAGGCGTCATTTATTATAGATTACTAAGAAAAGTTGAATAGCATTTTTTAAAAACGCAAAAAGGCGGAAGAGTTTTAAAACTCTCCCGCCTTTTTTTATTCTTTTCAATAGGAATTGCAGTTCTTTTTAAAAACTAACTTTTAAAATTAGTTACGTTCTTCATTTAATTCAAGATCATTTGCCGAGATGCGTGATTTCGTTGCTGAAAAGCGGCGTGCACCGATCATACGGCTGCCATAATATGCGCTCTCAAGCGAAGAAACCGTTACACCGTTGCGTGAGCTGGCGTGTGCGAAAAGATTGTCGCCAAGATAGATTCCCACGTGCGATACGTATGTGTGCGTAAGCGTGTGGAAGAATATCAGGTCGCCGAATTCAAGTTTGTCGCGTTTGATCGTTTTGCCTGTTTCGTACTGCATCGCTGCTGTACGGGGAAGCTGAACGTTTGCGCCGTTTTTAAAAACAGTTTGTGTAAAAGCTGAGCAGTCAATTCCTGAGCGTGACATTCCACCAAAGTGGTAGCGTGTTCCCAGCCAGTCCATGATCTGGTCCATAATTTCTTTTTTGCTAAGGCCGCCTGCGGTAAAGATGTCGCCATCTTCTTCATCGCCTACATACGCCATGTAGAGACTCTGGAATGATTCCATATCTACCTGTACGTCGTCTTCCATTTCAAGTTCTTCAAGATTTTCGCCTTCATTAGGAAGATTGGTGATCTTCTTTCCTGCTACAACATTATCGTTTTCAGTCAAATCTGTGTTTGGCTCAATTCCGGCTAAGCGTGCTACTTCCTCGGAATTGCTGCGAATCATGTCTAGTGCAAGGCTTTTGCCTTGTGTAGGTACTACTTTGCGTGTGGTTACGCTGTGTCTTGAGCGTTTCGATTTTTTCTTTTTAAGAGAAACGGATGAACGTTTTTTCTTGGACTTGGCTTCCGCATGAAGTGAAGTGAATGCGAATGAGCCGACAAAAAGAGCGAGAATGAGCAAAAGCTGCCCGATACGATGAAATCTAACCATGAAACCTCCGAAAGTGTGAAAATTACCCTACGGGTTTTCTTTGCGCACCGTCTCTAAAACCAATCTGTCAGAGCCATCAACTGTGAGTCCTTTAACCGAGGGCGATATAAGCCGCTGAATCGCATTATAGTAGAGGAAGATCCACGGAGCTTCATCAAGAATAATACGTTCCATCCCGTTATAAAGGGCGTACCGTTGAGCTGGCGACAGCAGGGGATTTAAAGCCGCTGTGTACATCGAGTCCAGTCTGGTATTGTGTATGTGAGTTGTATTCGGTCCGCCTGGTGATTTATTAGCGGAATTAAAAAGAGCGAGAAAATTCTCCGGATCGGGATAGTCGCCCGACCAGTTTGTCCGCCACATCATGAGTTTGTTATTGCGAACCATATCTAAGTGCTGTGGAAAATCCACCTGAGTGAGTTCTAAATTAACACCAATTTCCTTCCACTGCTGCTGGACTGCTTCGGCGACCTGTCCGGTTGTCTGGCTGTTGCCCAGTTGCAGTTTTAAAACAGGTAAGCCTTTTCCGTTTGGATAGCCTGCCTGCGCTAAAAGTTGGCGTGCTTTTTGAGGATCGTATGTGTAGCCGATGACATCTTTTGAAAATCCCGGCATTGTTGGAGGTAAAACTCCGTTTGTTGCCGAAATTCCCTTGCTGCGAAGCACATATCGTACAAGTTTATCACGATCAACAGCATAATTCAATGCCTGGCGCAATAATTTGTTTTTTGTCAGCGGGCTTGATTTCCCGACTTCAAGCGATTCATCGAGTAAAATTCCGTAATATTCAATTGATAAAGCCGAAGCTTTTAAAAGATTATAGTTTTTAAATTTACCCTGTAAATTCCCCTCCGTCGTCAGGACTGAAGGAGCAAATGCAGGATCAATATTGGAAACCATGTCCAATCTTCCCTTTTGAAATTCCAGAAATTCCGTTTTGGAATCACGCATGAAGGAAATCGCCACTGCATCGAGATATGGCAATTGCGCGCCTGAAGCGTCCGTTTTAAAATACTTTGGATTCTTTTTTAAAACCATCCTGATGTCGGGCTCCCATTCACTGAACATGAACGGCCCTGTACCAACCGGGTTTTTAAAAAAGTCTGCGCCATATTTTTCAACAGCTTCACGCGGCACTATCCAGCAATACGGCATTGTGAGAATTGACAGAAACGGCGCAAAAGGTTTGACAAGAGTTATCGAAAGCGTTGAGTCGTTTATTACTTTAATGCCTTCTACTTCTCCGCCGCCACCTTCCGTTGTACGCTTGTGATATTCACCCGCACCAACGATCCGTTCCCGGAAAACCCACAATCCAGTTGATCTTGTCTTAGCATTCATTACGCGCTCGAACGAATACTTTACATCCGAAGCGACGACTTTCCGCGATTTTGCACTGCCAAAGGCGGCATTTTCGTGAAAAAATACGTCGGGACGTAAGGAAAAAGTCCACACCAATCCGCTTGAGTCCACGCTCCACGATTTTGCGATAGAAGGTACGACTTTTAAATCGCTGTCCAGTTCCACCAAACCGTTGAACATCTGTGTTCCCGCCCAGATCGTTGATATTTGCCCGGCCTGCGCCGGATCGAGCGTTCCGATCCCGTCGGTCACGTTATACCGGAAAGTATTCGGGCTGTCGCCGTCATCCTTTCGCGATTTACACGCACCGAGCGTTAATAATAGCGTTACTACAATTCCTATTGTCAAAGAGCGATATGTCGTATTAAATTTCGTCATTTTCTTTACTAAGTGTTCGTAAAGAAGATGCAATAAGCACTTTTTTTCCGACATGACCAAACAAAAAACGGCCACGATAGACATCTAAACATAGCATTTAAGCCATTAAAAGACCTTTGCCTTTCAAAATTCTACCGATTACTTTTAAAAACTTACCGATTACCCTAAACTTATTTTTTTGTTAAATTTTAAATATTTTACTCATAAGTCTTTAAAAATATAGAATTAAAAACTTTTAAAAACTGCTTTTAAAACGGTAGAGTAATAGTTTTTAAAAGGAAAATAATTGTGCCAGAATAGTACTTTTAAAAGCTCACTTATTGAAGTTCTTTATTCTTTTAAAAACATTCCCAAAATTTCATACTGAGCCCGTCGAAGTACGAAATTTTCCCACAGATTTTGTGAATTCAAACAATCCTTTTAAAAACTGCCGCGATCTTCTAACGCATTCATACTTCGACAGGCTCAGTATGAAGGTAGAAATAAACTTCAAAAAGATAAAGAACTTTTTAAAAGAAATCCGCCAAAACCGCGTATTTTTACAGCATGATAAGTGAATCAACATACCAGGCCGCGCGAATGGTCGCGCCAACGATCGAAACTCATTTTGCCCATCACATAGAAGAAGCGCAGCGCGCCGGCGAGACAGAACTGGCGACTGTCCCGGAAATTCATGTGATAGAATCAATTATAGATGCTACATTCTGGGCGAGCCTGCACCGCGAAGAAGGACATTCACCGAGAATTTCCCTCGCGTGGCTGCCGCCCGAGCAGGCAGGAAATCCATTAGTTTTTGAGCAGTGGCTGCCGCTCACACCACGCACTCTGACGAAACTTTCCCCCGGATTTGAGCGCCCGGGAATTCATCTCGGCGTGTGGCACAGCAATGGCGAACTCTACGTGTGGGGCGCAACGATCACAATCCCTAATTTTTGTTTCGTGCTGGACGTTTCCGAGCCGGGGCTGCTCGTGATAAAGCACCGCCGCATGGATGGTTTTGGAAAATTTGCGAATGTCGCCGTTCTGATCGGTGAGGAAATAAAAATCGTTGATGAAAATAGCGCGAGTTTGCCGGATTGTCCGGCTTTACTGAGTTCACTCCTCGGATTTACATCACCTTCCTCGTGGAATGATACAACGGACGTTCTCGTTCAATTGGCGGTTTCAATGCGTGCTCACAAGCGTGGCGGCTCTCTCCTTATCGTTCCGGCGGACAGCTATTCCTGGCGCGAATCCATCATACGCCCGATTCATTACGCCGTCGCACCTGCTTTTACCGGCCTTACAGAACTCATGAAAGTAGACTCTGAAGAGCGCACACACAGCCAGTGGCAGATCACGCTTCGCCGCGAAGTGGATATTATCGCCGGGCTGACAGCCATTGACGGCGCTATCGTCATGAGCGAACAGTACGAACTACTCGCCTTCGGAGCGAAGATCCGGCATCGCGACGGCGGCACGCTCATAGACCAGATCATCGTCACCGAACCAATCCTCGGCGGTGGCGCTACAATCATTGACCCCGCACAAAATGGAGGAACACGACACCTCTCAGCAGCGCAATTCGTGCACGATCAGCGAGATGCCTTAGCGCTTGTTGCCTCGCAGGACGGTCGTTTTACCGTTTTTTCGTGGTCGCCGTGTGAAGGAATGGTTCATGCGCATCGGATTGATTCGTTGCTGCTTTAAAAGCTTTTTAAATCTTTAAAACCTCATGTACTTTTAAAAGCGCATGAGGTTTTTCTTTTTACAAACAATTCTTTTAAAATTTCATTTGCATTCCATTTAAGTTTTATTTAAGTTAGAATTAAATAGTTTATATATTAACTTTTCTTCTCAAAAGAAATGAAAATAATTCTAGTTTTAATTTTAATATTTTTAAAAACTTCATTGGCTAATAGTCAAGAAAGTTCAATCAATGTAATTTATAAATTTCATCCACTTGCCGCAATTAATCCTGACAGGCCATCTCTTACAGCAACTGCGGAAATTCTGTTTAACAAGAAATTGGGGATTGAAGCAGGCTATGGCAGGCGGCATGCCAATTCGGTTTTATTTCAAGACTCGGAACTCGATACTCTACATGTACCATTTTCAGGACACACAATTTTATTTGAAATAACGCTGTATAACCCTTCATTTATTGAAAAGTTTGATCGTGGATGGCACTCTACGCTTGCACCAAGTGAGCATTACGTTGGAATTGCATACCGATATATCGAAGATTTGAGAAATGAAGTTGAATATTATATTGATAACGACGATAAGAGTCCTGGATCAAGACCTTTTTTAAAAGACTGTTTTGCAGTGCAGCGACACGTGCATGTTCTTGTTCTCAAAGCTGGTTCTTTAAAGAAATTCGACACAGATGACACAAAGTATTCTATTGAATTCTACGGCGAAGTTGGTATTCGCTATAAAAACCTGAAATATCTTTATGCAGAAATTGAGCCGTTTGAAGATGTTACTCCCGATGGAATTTTCTTTTGGCAACAGCCATATCGTGGAATCTTTCCAACATTAAATTTTGGTTTTAAAGTGAATATGCATATTCCCGATTTTTAAAAAATGAAAAACCTCACATGCTTTTTAAAAGCACATGAGGTTGTATCTTTTAAAATGCTTCCTTGTTATTTCCTAAGTTGACAGTAAACAGTTTGCCTAAGATATTTAAATTCTAAAATGAAAGGCTTGATTCTCGTAGGATTACTTATAATTTCTTCAAATGGGGTTGCTCAAAGTGATAATGTTGAAACGATTGTAAAATTCCATCCATTAGCATCTATCAACTATGATAGGCCATCCATAACAGGAACAATTGAATTCTTATTTAATAAACAAATTGGAATTGAACTGGGATATGGACGCAGATATGGGAACGGCTCTTGGCTACACGAATTATTTGAAGAGAAGCTTGATACTATGACAGTATCCTTCTCCGGATACACAATATTACTTGAGGCAGCTCTGTATGAACCATATAAAAAAACACAGACACTTGATACCATTACCAACACATACATAACAGTACGTGAGTTCAGGGATTATATGGGCATAGCGTACAGATACATTGACGATTTATATAATACTTCTAGATCTTACTACGATCACAATGACACTGGAGAAGTACTTTTTCCTAAAAATGATTTTTATGCAGTAAAAAGAAATGTTCATGTTCTTGTTTTTAAGGCGGGAAGCATTGATAAATATAAATATTTTTCAACAGAGTTGTATTACGAGATTGGAATAAGATATACAAATAGATTTCATATTAATAGAGAGTTTGATTCGGATAAAGATGCCTTTGATTCTGGCACGGGATTGTTTTTTGACTTTCCATACAAAGGATTTTTACCTACATTAAATTTTGGCTTGAAAATTAATTACCAATTATTTTAATTA
>JAZKFS010000146.1:0-26966 GCA_040386315.1 Bacteroidota bacterium | reverse complement strand
GAGTTCAGACCTTTCCTTTTAAAAGCTTTAAAATCTCTGGCAGCGCCACACCCGACGGCTCATGCACACAAGCATTTGCAATTCCGCTCACATGTGTAAAATCAGGATTTATCTCCACCAGAAAAGCCCCCGCACGCTTTGCAGCAACAGGCAACATCGCCGCAGGATACACTTCCGCCGAAGTGCCGACCGTGAGAAAAACATCGCACTCTACGGCCGCATCTTCCGCTTTTAAAATCGCATCTTCCGGCAGCATTTCGCCAAACCACACGACCGACGGGCGAATCATCCCGCCGCAATACGTGCATCGCGGAATTTCCTCCGCCTCAATATTTATCTCTTCTTCAAACGGCTTCTGGCAGCGCGAGCAGTGATTGTCAATAATATTTCCATGAAGCTCCACAACATCACGCGAACCCGCCGACTGGTGCAGCCTGTCCACATTTTGCGTAATAAGCGTGAAGTTTTTAAAAATATCCTGCATTTCGGCGAGCGCCACATGGCCGGGATTCGGTTTAGCTTTGTCAATCACCTGGCGGCGGTACTGGTACCACTGCCACACGCGCTCCGGATTTTTTAAAAAGCCGTCCATGCTGGCGAGCTCTGCGGGATTAAATTTCGACCACAGCCCGTCAGGGTCACGAAATGTCGCTATTCCGCTTTCCGCTGAAATACCCGCGCCTGTCAGCACTGCGACTTTCTCAGCTTTTAAAAGCGCGTCTATGAGTTCGTGGGGGATGTTCATCACTTCTTATGGCAAACGCCGCCATCCGCCAAAATCAACAAATCGCCATCCTGCGCACCAACTTTTTCAAGCGTATCGGCATCGGTATATTCGCGGTCTTTCGTGAGATTGTAAATTCCTAAACGTTCTACGTCGCTGGAATACAGACCGATACTTTGTGCCATGACGGGAATAAGCATACTCAGCGGCAGATTTTCATCCGCATTAATTCTATAAATCGAACCGGAATATCCCCGGCAAACAAATACTTCCATATATATTTTATGTGATTGGTAACTTGTGATTGGTAACTTGTGATTTATTCTAAAATTCTGTGAAATCTGCGTAATCCAAAAATCTGTGATTCAGAATTAATCCAGCAATTTCCTTCCCGCAACTTCTATCGCCTCGCGCAGTTTTAAAATATTATCTTCTTTTAAAGCTGCCTTTTCGGTTTTTAAAATCCCCAGCGTTCCGTTTTGAATTGAACACAAATTCAGCGTCAGTTCTGCATCATTTGGCGACAGGCGTTTTAAAGAGCCCGTGATATATTTTTTCACTTCAAACCTGTCGAGTGCTTCGATCTCCTGCTTTGTCGGCGGGTTGTAATTCTCTACCATCCACATATTATTCATCGCCAGCATGGAGTCGCGCGTGTCCGTGTCAATCGCCACGAAGCGCGGATTATCTTTTAAAAGGTTGAAAATCGTCTCGACAGCGTCATACGAATTTACCACTTTATCCTCAAACAATCCCCACTTCTGCGGAATGTTATTGGCCTGAAAATCGATCCCGCCCACGATGATCGTTTCCGCCTGCTGCACATTCAGCTTGCCGTCCGCTTTTAAAAACATATCGCTTTTTCCTTCTACTGCTATCATCGCGCGCTGCATCGCCTCAAGGATTGTCGGGTCATAGAGGATCGTTCCCGCGCTGTCCTCCATTCGATACCGCAGGAGCGCGTAGCCAACACCACGCGATTCCGTTGTATATTCCGGCGGGCGTTTTGAGATCAATTCCACGCGCAGCAGGTTTTTAAAAACATTCACCCGCGCGAAAAACAAACGCTCCGGTTTTAAAACATTTGCGGCTGAAATTGCCGTCGGCTGCTTGCCCTGACTTTTTAAAAGATTGACAACAGAATCACGCTTTCCTGACGGGATCAAACGATAATATTCCGAAACATTCGCCGCAAGCTCAAATGCTGCATCAACTTTTGACGGTGTGACGTTCACAAGTTCCTGTCCAACCTGCACCGATACGAGCATTGCGGGAACCGTGCCGTGCTGCGAGGAATCCTGAGTTTTTAAAGCTGTATCGTCAATTATACGCGTATCGCTTTTTCCACCGCAGGCAAATCCATTCAAAAGCAGGAAACCGAGCGCAGGAAGAAATGCGGTTTTTAAAAGATTTTTGATGTCCATTTTGTACGTTATTTTTTCACCAGTTTTAAAAAATCATCACAGCTCAATGTATTCACAATATCCGATTTTTCCAGCATCGCTTTCCGCGCAATTCCAATTCCCAAATTAACAAGTTCTAATTCCGCAACAGCGTGCGCATCAGGATTGATCGCAATTTTCACGCCGCGCTCTTTTGCATATTTTGCATTCTCCCACGAAAGGTCAAATCTATGCGGATTCGCGTTAATTTCAATGATCTTTTTAAAATCTGCCGCCGTGTCAATTATCGCTTTAATATCCACATCAAAACCACCGCGCGAAAGTAAAAGTCGCCCGGTTGCGTGACCAAGAATAGTCGTGTACGGATTTTTTAAAGCTTTAATGATCCGCGCAGTTTGATCTTCTCTGCTTTGAGTAAATGATGAGTGCACGGAGGCGACTACAATATCAAATATTTTTAAAATCTCGTCAGGATAATCAAGCTCGCCATCGGGTAAAATATCGGATTCAATTCCTTTTAAAATGCGAATACCAAGATTTTCTGCGTTTAATTTATCAACTTCTTCGTGCTGCGCCTTTACTTTTTCAATTGTCAGCCCGCCCGCATAACTCGCAGTTTTACTGTGGTCGCAGATCGCGAAATATTCATAGCCAAGAGCTTTTGCGCCGAGCGCCATTTCGCGGATGGAATTGTGGCCGTCGCTCCACGTCGAGTGGCAGTGCAGCATTCCGCGCATGTGCTTCGGCTCAATGAGTTTGGGGATTTTATTTTTTAAAGCGCGCTCGATGATGTCGCCTGATTCGCGAAGTTCCGGCGGAATATATTGAAGTTTTAAGGCCTCGTATAATTCTTCTTCGCTTTTAAAATTTTCTTTTAAAAAATCATCACCGAACTTCTTTTTAAAAGCTTTTAAAAACTCTTCCGAACCTGTCGTTTCATGCAAACGCTGAACATAGTTTTTCTTGTCGGTAATTTCAATCACAAATGGAATTCCAAACATCGGCGAATGTCCGCCCTGCAAAATCCCGTTTTTTTCTGTCAGTTCAAATTCACTTTTTAAAACTTCTTCGGCTTCCTCGTTTTCTCCTTCGGCAATTATGTATAATTCCGCAACAGTTTCCGCGCGGCGGCGCAGATCACCGGAGATTTCCGCGTTTTTAAAACCCTTATTTTCTTTTAAAAATCCGACAATCGCTTCGGCGTCAATCAGCGCTTTGTGCTGGTGAAAATTGCCCTGCGACGAACGCCACATTTCAATTGCTTTTAAAATCGTTTCCTGCGACTTTGCGCTAAAACCTTTGATGTCGAGCAGCTTATCTTCACGGCATGCGCGTTCGAGTTCAGCGATGGAATTTACGCCAAGCTGGATATGCAGCGAACGGACTTTTTTCGCGCCAAGCCCACGGAGACGCGTCATGTCGAGAACGCCCGAAGGGATTTCTTTTAAAAGTTTCTCATATTCGGCGAGTTTTCCCGTATGAACATATTCGGTAATTGATTCACGCAAACCTGCACCAATTCCCGCCACATTCCGTAGCGTATTTAATTTCACCGCTTCGTGAATATCAATCCCCTGCTCTTCCAGAATATGCGCCGCTGACGAATACGCTCGCGCTTTAAAAGGATTTTCGCCGGCGAGTTCGAGGAGCGTCGCGGTATCTTCGAGGATTTGTATAAGATTAGAGTCCATGGATTCTTTTAAAAGCTTTTTAAAATTATCGTAATGCTACCGAAATGCTATTCTAGATGTATTGCAAATTTACCCGTTATTCTTCCTCTTTTCAAAAGTAAATCATTCTGCTGCCTGCTTTTAAAAATTCCTCATCTGAAGCGCTTCTCAGCTTATCAAGATTTAATATTACGTTTTGATAAAACTGCGGTAACATTCACCTAATATGCTGAAAGTAATTTTGCGTCCAAGATTTAATAATACATATTACTCTATATACTTCTTTTAAATTCTGGCAGTGTACAAATATGGTGAATTCTCTGATACGATTGATTGCTTGTTTTTCTCTTTTTCTTACAGTAGTTCCTCCAGCTTTTGCCCAGGAAGTAGGAACAATACAGGGAAAAGTGACTGATGCTGAAACCGGTGAACTGATGCGCGGTGCAACGGTAGCTGTAGAAGGCACAAAAAAAGGGGCGTATTCTGATGTAAAAGGAACATTTACAGTAAAGAATGTTCCGCCGGGAACGTACACTTTAAAAATCTCTTACGTTGGCTACGATACCCGCACGATCAGTGGAATCACCGTTGTAACAGGAAAAACTACGACACAAAACGTGAGCTTAAACCCTGAAGCGCAGACAACAGAAGAGGTAATAGTAACCG
The DNA here is from genome assembly GCA_040386315.1 of Bacteroidota bacterium. GTDB lineage: Bacteria > Bacteroidota > Ignavibacteria > Kapaibacteriales > DASPKH01 > DASPKH01. The sequence goes on along the minus strand of JAZKFS010000146.1, from coordinate 22,503 downwards.
GAACGCGCAGCAATAATAACCAGGATGCGATGCTCCAAAAGCAGAAAAATGCAGCGCAGGTAAGCAACAGCATCAGCCAGGAGGAGATCGCAAAACTGCCGGATGCTAATGCGGGGCAGGCGCTTCAGCGGGTATCGGGCGTAACATTGGTGGATAATAAATTCATCTATGTGCGCGGCGTAAGCGAACGCTATAATAATACAACGCTGAACGGCGCTATGATGACCTCTACTGAACCGGATAAAAAAGCATTCTCTTTTGATATGTTCCCGGCAGAATTTTTAGAAAATGCAACGGTGACAAAATCATTTACGCCTGACCTTCCCGGGAATTTTGCAGGTGGCCTGGTGCAATTAAATACAGTTGATTTTCCGCAGGGCTTTGGTATAAAATTCAGCGCCTCCTCCTCGTATAACTCCAATGTAACTCTTCAAAATGGAAAATTCACTTCGTATCAGGGTGGTGGAAGTGACTGGAAAGCTAGTGATGACGGAGCCAGAGTATTGCCAACAAGTGCGCCCGCTTCGCGTACTGAGATGAATGAGTTGCTCCGCAATGTGCGTAATTCAGACAACACGGCTGAACGCGATCGGTGGGTTTCCTTCGGACGCTCATTTAATAGTGATAACTGGAAAAGCCAACAATTGACTGCTAATCCGAACAGCGGTTTCGGGTTATCATTCAGCAATATTTTTAATGTTGCCGATAATGACCTGGGCATGATCGCTTCAGCAACTTATGGCAATGGCTATACATTTGTCAACATGGAGCGTAATGCCATTTCACTTGATAAGGATCATTTCAACTCAATATATACAGGAACCCAGTCGGCACGCTCGGTTAATCTTGGCGGCCTTCTGAATTTTGCTTATAAAATTGGAACACATTCTTCGGTCAGTTTTAAAAATGTTTATAATCGCTCGGCAGACGATGAGGCCATTACATTTTTCGGAAACGATAGTGCTAACCAGAGAGATATACGCGAATACACTTCTCAGTATATTCAAAAAGAGATAATTTCAACACAATTTGCCGGTGAGCACACAATGCCTACAGGGCTCTTGTGGAGTGGGCTGGATGGTACGTTATTAGACTGGCGCGTAGGATATTCCAATTCCTTCCGCGATCAGCCGGATCTGCGCAGAATACGCTACTCGCGTTCACTGGGAGATGAAACAGGAGATTTTTACGCTGATGTCCAGCAAACTCAGCAGGGAGATGGAACATTAGCAGGAAGGTTTTTCTCTAATCTTAATGACAGAGGTTACAACGGTGGGCTAAATATCTCAATCCCGGTTGGTTCGGCTAAAATCAAAGCAGGTGGGCTTTTTGAAAACAAAGCACGGGTTTTTAAAGCACGGTCGTTTACGATTATCCAGAGCAATGCATTTGTACCTAATGAAGAATTTACGGTAGATACACGGCAAACACCTGATTCATTATTTATGAGTGAGAATTTCCGTCTTGACGGTTTGGGCATGGTGGAGGATTCAAAGCTCAGTGACGCGTATGATGCTGAAGAAGGTGTCAACGCCGGATTTTTGATGATGGATATGCCGTTTCAGCTTGGTGGACTTGATTTCAGGTTTATAGGCGGTGCGCGTTTTGAAAGCAGTGTTCAGCGCGTTTTCAATACGGTTTCCAATGGCGTGCCGATCAATGTGGATTTAGGCAATGATGACGTTTTGCCTTCATTAAATCTTGTGTACAGAGCCACACCTGATTTTAACGTGCGCATGTCCGCTTCACAAACTGTTACACGTCCTTCACTTCGTGAATTTGCTCCGTTTGACTTTTCTGATCCGATTACTAAAAGCCGTGTAGTAGGTAATCCTAATCTTATGCGTGCATTGATTCAAAACTATGACGTTCGCTTCGAGCTTTTCCCGAATATCGGGGAAGTGATCTCGGCAAGTGTATTCTATAAAAATTTCAAACATGCTATTGAAGAAACTATTGTTCCGGGCAATGGCAGTACTCCTGTAATAACCTTTGATAATGCCGACGGGCCTGCTAAGACATACGGTGTTGAGCTTGAATTCCGCAAAGGTTTTGGTTTTATTTCAGAATATTTCAATAATCTCATCTTTAATACCAACGTTGCTTTTATTAATTCTGAAGTAACGATCATGCAGGGTGGTGTAGAGGACAAGCGCCCAATGCTTGGCCAGTCTCCGTACACTGTCAATATCGGACTGTACTTTGCCGAACCAACGTTGGGAACCGGAATTAATATTGCCTACAATACCTACGGTAAAAGGATCAGCCGGGTCGCTCAACGCGGCGATGCAGACAGCCCAAGCTATAACTTTGACGATCCCCATGTCTATGAGCTATCACGCGATGTCATTGACATTTCCATTTCCCAGCCACTTTTTGATGTGCTTGAAGCAAAATTCGTCCTTCGCGACCTTTTAAACCAACCGCTCTTATGGGAGCAGGGTGGAGGCCGCGTCTTATCTGATCTTCGCGGCAGAAATTTCTCTGTAAGTCTGGGTTGTAAAATACAGTAAACTTTAAAAATAATTTTTAAAAACTTTTCAGGGATTTGCAAAAAAATGAAGAAATTTTTTCTTTGTGTTGCGGCTATGGTATTCAGCGCTGTAAGCGCGTATGCCCAGCCAAGCTCGGTGACGCTCACCTCGCCAAATGGGCCGCAGGTCTATCGTGCAGGTTCATCGGTAGATATTCGTTGGGTAGCTACAGGTTGGGGCGCAGTAAAAACGGCAAACTGGAGATTTCAATTTCGTGAAAATATAAGTAGCGATTGGATAGATTTAAAAGATCGTAACGGCGTAGCTTTAGTACGTAGCTCTGATACGAGTGCAGGCGGTGCTGCTACATTTGCAGGCGGCTTTCGTGTACCCGGTACATTAACGTTTACCGGATATGTGCGTGTAATACTTGTAAATTCTGATGCAAGCCTTAATGAAAATGTTGCCGATGACAATGATATTCCTTTTGGAATTCAAAAACCTGAAGTCACAAAAATTGATTCAGTTTTAAAAGGTTCTATTACAAATACAGTAACTTTAAAAGCCGGAAAAATCTACGGCCTTGATGGGTATGTATATGTAGAGAACGGCGCTACGCTCCGACTTGAACCCGGAACAGTCGTTGTCGGCGGACCGGTTGGAGAAAACTCTGCAATCTGTATAAATCGCGGTGGTAAAATTTATGCCAAAGGAACAAAGAATCTTCCTATCGTTTTCACAAGCTCAGCTAAACCGGGCGAACGTGCGGCAGGCGATTGGGGTGGTATTCTTATCTGTGGACGTGCTACAATAAATACTCCTGGTGGCGAAGCAGCTCTGGAAGGCGGTATCGCTGATGCAGCATCTTCTAAAGTAAAGGGCTGGTACGGTGGAAACGACGATAATGATTCAAGCGGAGTATTAGAGTACGTTCGTATTGAGTTTGCCGGAATCGCGGCATTCCCGAATGAAGAATTAAATTCTCTGACTATGGGTGGCGTAGGCCGTCGTACAGTACTGGATTATATTCAGTGCTCGTATAATAATGACGATGCCTTTGAGTGGTTTGGCGGAACGGTTAATGCAAAGCACCTGATCGCTATTGGAACACTTGATGATGATTTCGATACAGACTTTGGCTATCGCGGTAAAGTTCAATTTGCGCTTGCACAGAGATTCCGTCAGACAGCGGATGCTTCAACGAGCCAGCACTTTGAGTCAGATAATAATGCAACCGGGACAGAAGCTACTCCTTATACACAGGCGATCTTTTCAAATGTGACAGGTATCGGGCCTCTTCAGGATACAGCGTGGACAGCAGGAAGCGGAAGCGGGCAATATAGCACACGTTTTGGCGCTGCTATGCAGATCCGCCGTAACTCCCGCATGTCACTTTTCAATTCTGTAATTATTGGCTGGCCTGCGGCACTTGAAATTTTAAATAATTCGGTACGCGCTGCTAACGTGGATTCTCTTCAGGTAAGAAATACAACATTTATCGGTGTGAAAAGAGTTTGGAGAAGCAATCCTGCTGCTCCGCTTACGACTGCATGGATTGACAATGCGGCTTTCGGCAACGCTGTGATTAATGGTTCGGGTGATCTTTCACTTCTTGGAAGAATGGAAGGGCCTTTCCTTACAGAGAGCCAGTTTTTTGACCCACGCCCGTCGGCAAATGCAACATTCTTAAATAACGCATCATTCAATCAGGCAAATGCAGCTGTACCAATTGGCGATTCGTTTTTTGAAAGAGTTTCCTACCGCGGCGCTTTCAGCGCTACAGAAGAACGCTGGGATCTGGGTTGGGCAGAATATGACCCAAAGAACAAATCATACGAAGCGCTTTCTGCAATCCCTACTGGCGTTACTTTAGTTTCGCCAAAGTCAGGAGATGTATTGACAGCAGGACAGACAGCTACTATAAAATTCCTTGTAAATTATGGTACAAATACAACAGCGAAATTCAAAGTGCAATTTGCTCAATCGGCTTCTGGCCCATGGACAGATGTTATGACAAGCGGTGGTACTGTATTAACAGTTGATGCAAATTCATCAAACGATACAACAACGGTAAGCGGATTCATTGTACCAAATACACCGACAAAATCCGGTTTTCTTCGCGTTGTTCTTTTAAATGCTGACAATTCTGCAAATGAAATTATTTCTGATGCAAACGATGCAGCTTTTGAAATTAAAGCTATTGTTGTGATAGAGGCAAGGGTTACACTTCTTTCGCCAAAAGGCGGCGATGTACTTCGTGCCGGAACTTCCGTTGACATTACCTGGCAGTCCACATTTGCAAACCCGTCTGATACAAGTTTGTGGAGATTCCAGTTCAGCGAGGGAGCTGATGGCCCGTGGACAGATTTAAAAGATAAGACAGGCAAACTATATGTTCGCAGATCTGACACAGCAAAGGCGGGTATTGTTACCTTCGCAGGCGGATTCCGCGTACCCGCGATTCCTACTACGAACGGTTATGTGCGCGTAGTGAAAGCAAATCCTGCTGACAGTAGTTTAGACTTGACATTGAGCGATATGAATGATGCACCATTTACTATCATTCGACCTGAAGCTGTCGCAATAGATTCAATTTTAACAGGAACAATTACAGGAAATGTGTCACTTGTCAACACAAAAATCTACGGATTACGGGGATATGTGTATGTAGATAATGGCGCTACCCTGAATATCCAGGCAGGAACAGTTATTGTCGGAGATTCTGTCGGGGAGAATTCAGCGATCTGTGTGAATCGTGGTGGTAAAATCTACGCGAAAGGCACAAGAGAGCTTCCAATTATTTTCACAAGTTCGGCAAAACCGGGCGAACGTGCAGCAGGTGACTGGGGTGGTATTCTTATCTGTGGACGTGCTACAATAAATACTCCTGGTGGCGAAGCAGCTCTTGAAGGCGGTATAGCCGATGCAGCATCTTCAAAACAGAAAGGATGGTATGGTGGAAATGATAACAATGATTCAAGCGGAGTATTAGAGTATGTGCGTATTGAATTTGCAGGTATTGCTGCTTTCCCGAATGAAGAGTTGAATTCTCTTACGTTAGGTGGCGTAGGAAGCAGAACATCCATCAACTATGTTCAGTGTTCATTTAATAACGATGATGCATTTGAATGGTTTGGCGGAACGGTCAATGCAAAACACTTAATTGCAGTGAGTACACTTGACGATGACTTTGATACGGATTTCGGTTATCGCGGTAAAGTGCAGTTTGCTGTTGCTCAGCGTTTTCGTCAGACAGCGGACGCGTCCACAAGCCAGCACTTTGAATCAGATAATAACTCAACCGGAACCGAGGCAACGCCATACACACAGCCGGTATTTTCAAACGTAACAGGTATCGGCCCTCTTCAGGATATGACATGGACAGCAGGAAGCGGCGCGACTCAATATAGCTCGCGTTTTGGCGCAGCCGTACAGATCCGCCGTAACTCCCGTATGTCACTTTTCAATTCAGTTTTTGTGGGCTGGCCATCGGGAATTCAGATCCTGAATAATTCCACACGCGCTGCGCTTAATGATTCAGTTCAGGTTAAAAACAATACATGGTTTGGCGTGAAGACATTATTTGGCGGTAGTCCTCCTGCTGACAATATTATAGCGCTGGTATCTAATCCTGCTGCTGCTAATGTTATCGTTACTTCTACAGGAAACCCAAATGCAGATGCAAAACTCGTTAATCCATTCTCGTTTGAAAATAACAGCGATTTAGGGTTCGACCCGCGTCCGATGACTGATGCAACATTTTTAAACTCAGCAGCTTTTGTAAAAACAAATAATGCTGTGGCGATCGATGATAATTTCTTTGAAAAAGTTAGCTATCGCGGTGCATTTGCTACAGGCGGCGAGATCTCAGCACGCTGGGATAAGGGCTGGACAGAATATGATCCAAAAAATGCTGTATATAAGGCTCAGGATACAGTAGGTTCAGGCGTTGAAGAAGATGTCCGCGCGGCAAGTACTTTAACAATCGGCGCATATCCAAACCCGGCGCAGTATTCGACAAAGATCAGCTACTTCCTTCCTGTTTCGGGAAATGTAACGATCCGCGTGTTTGATGCGCTTGGCTCGATGAATTCAACATATATCGAAAACGTGCACCAGTTTGATGGATATTATGATTTTAATCTCAATATATCCAATCTGCCGAACGGAATGTATTTTGTGCAGGTCAGCACTCCGGCCGGTGTTGCTACGCAATCGGTAAATGTATCTCGCTAAAAGTTTTAAAAAACAAACGTTTTTTAAAAGAAATAATCAAGGGAATGCTTTTTTAAAAGGCATTCCCTTTTTTATTGTACAACAGATTTCTAAAAGTTTTTTAAAATAATTTTACACTGTTTTTAAAAAGAATAATTTAAAACTTGCTTTAAAAAGGATTAACAGAAGCGTAATGTCGCGGCAATGTTCAGGTAATATTACTTCACGAATTTTGCGGATTGAATAATCAGAATTCCATAATTTTTTATAGGGTGATCCATGAAGAAATTTCTTCATTCAGTCTTTTCTTTTAAAAACATTGCGCCGCTGGCACTTGCTGCCTCAATGCTTATTCCCACTGAAAGCGCTCTCGCTCAGGTGAATGGGCGCTCTCTGCAACTCACAGGCCGATATTCAACAGGAGTCTATGACAGAGGCGCTGCTGAGATCGTGGCGCACGATCCGCAAACCCAACGTATGTTTATGATCAGCGCTGTAGCAGCGCAGGTTGTAATCCTTGACGTTCGCAATCCTGCTTCTCCTGTTCAGATTTCTACTATCAATCTCGCTCCGTATGGCGCGGGCGTCAATAGTGTTGCTGTGAAAAATGGGATTGTCGCTGTTGCTGTGGAAAGTGCCGTTCGTGAAAGCGATGGGAAAGTTGTTCTTTTTAATACAAACGGGCAGTTTTTAAAAGAAGTAACGGTTGGCGCGTTGCCGGATAATGTGGTCTTCACCCCTGATGGGAAATATGCCCTGACAGCAAATGAAGGCGAGCCAAATGGGGCCTATACGGTTGATCCTGAGGGCACAGTAAGTATTATTAATCTCACAAATGGCACAGCAAACGCTACCGTGCAAACAGCAGGATTCTCCCGCTGGAATGGTTTTAAAGATTCGCTTATGGCGACGGGCATTCGCATCTTCGGGCCAAATGCAACCGTCGCGCAGGATATTGAGCCGGAATATGTAGCAGTTTCCGAAGATAGCAGAACCGCATACGTAACGCTCCAGGAAAATAACGCTGTTGCGAAAATTGACATCGCTACGGCAAATGTTCTGGAGATTCAGCCACTTGGTTTTAAAGATCATAGTAAAGGACTGCCGCGTATTCAGAATTTTGAATTTACTGACCGTGCTGTAATCGGCACAACTGCTGGCGGACAGCAGATTAAACTTGGCGGATTTTCCGGCTTATTTTTTGAAGGAACCGCACCAAATGGAAATTTAAAATTCATCACACACGGCGACCGCGGCCCGAACGGCGAGCCGACAACGATCAACGGAATTACCAGCGCTCGCCCATTTGCGCTGCCGAATTATCAGGGGCGTTTGACACGATTTGAACTGAATAAATCTACCGGTGCAATTACTGTAGCACAGACGATCTTTTTAAAGAAAAGTGACGGTGTTTCGCCGATTACCGGTTTACCAAATCTACAGGCAGGCGCAAACAATACTGCATACACCGACGAAATCCCGGTTGATCTTTTTGGAAATCGCCTGGCGAATGACCCGCTTGGCGCTGACCTTGAGGGAATTGTGATTGATGCTTCAGGTAACTTCTGGCTGTGTGATGAGTATCGTCCGGCGGTGTATAAATTTAATTCCGCAGGCGTTCTTTTAAAAAGATTTATTCCGGCAGGAACGGCGGCTTCGGTTGGACAGCCGCTTGGAACATTCGGCGACGAGAAATTTCCGGCAGTGTATGCACAGCGCCGTGCGAATCGTGGTTTTGAAGCAATTGCAATGGAAGGAAATAAAATCTATGCTTTTATTCAAAGCCCGATAGACAATCCTGATAATGCTACAGACGCAGTTTCTAAGGTGTCAGGAAACCTCCGTATCCTTGAATTTGATATGGTAACGGAAACGGTTACAGGCGAATATATCTACCCAATCTTTGAATGGATGAATGAGGTAGATAAAATCGGTGATGCAGTTTCCATCGGCGGAGGAAAAATGATGGTGATCGAGCGCGATTCAAAAGTTGGGACAGAAGCAAAAAAACTGATGTTTGAAATTAATCTACTTGGCGCGACGAATATTTTCACCAATCCTCCCCTTTTAAATGCAGGTGAAACAATTGAAAAATTAACGTACACCCAACTTATCGCAAAAGGAATCCGCCCTGTTTTTAAAAGAAAAGTTTTAAACGTTCCATCGCTTGGCTACACAGGCAATGATAAATTAGAAGGGCTGGCGCGTATTGATTCGAATACGTATGCTGTGATCAATGATAATGATTTTGGGCTTTCGCCTGCACAGATCACGGGAAATGGTTTAGCAAATCTGGCGGCTGACGGCGGCCCTATTGTATTGGGGCTTATCAATTTTGATATTCCAAACGGGCTTGATGTGAGTGACCGCGACAGTACATCTTCAATCGGCAAAATTAATATTAAAAATCAGCCGGTTTTCGGAACATTTATGCCGGATGGGATCGCTTCATATTCTGCGGGCGGGAAACAATTTTATCTTACTGCCAATGAAGGTGACGCGCGTGATTATACTGCTTTTAAAGAAGAGTTTCGCGTGAATAGTACTACTATTGTTTTAGACCCGACGGCTTTTCCAAACGCTGCGCTTTTAAAACAGGATGCAAATCTTGGACGGTTGAATGTAACGAATGCAACTGGCGATATTGACGGCGACGGCGATAAGGATATGCTCCATGCGTTTGGCGGTCGCTCGTTTACGATTCGCGATGCCAATGGAAATATTGTGTTTGACAGCGGTTCGGACTTTGAAACGCGTATCGCTCAGTTAATTCCACAGTTTTTTAATGCAAGCAATACCAATAATACGTTCGACAGCCGCAGCACCTCAAAAGGGCCTGAACCGGAAGGGATCACTATTAGGAAAATCGGCGATTCAACATTTGCTTTTATTGGTTTGGAGCGTGTCGGCGGCATAATGATGTATAACATCACGGATCCTTTTAAACCGCGTTTTGTAGATTATATCAATTCCCGCGATTTTACAAAAGCAACAAGCATAAGTGTAAATGGTGTAACATCGTCAAACCCAGCTGCCGGCGATTTAGGCCCGGAAGGTTTAGTATTTATTCCGGCTGGTGAAAGCCCGACGGGACGAGCATTGCTGGCGCTTGCTAATGAGATCAGCGGTACAGTTTCTATCTACGAATTTAACTCAACGAAAATCCTCACGCAGCCGAAATCAACATATGTCTGTGCAGGTAAACCAGTTCAGCTTACTGCGACTGTAGCGGGCGCGGGACTCACCTATCAGTGGCAACGCGACGGAATAAATATTTCGGGCGCAACCTCGGCAACACTATTACTGCCAAACTCCAACACTACGCAAAGCGGGAATTACCGCGTCATTATTACTTCTACTGTAGAATATTTTGCCCCGGTTATTTCAGATCAGGCGACAGTAGTTGTTTACCCGATTACGACAATAGTTGAGCAGCCGCAGGATCAGTTCACCTCATTTGGCTCGTCGCTGGAGATCAGCATAGAAGCGATCACGCCGCCTGGCGCGACATTCCAGTGGTATCGCGGCGTTCAGGTTTTAAAAGAATCAGACCGCATCACCGGTACCCAGTCAAATGTGCTTCGCATTGATAATGTGCAACCATCGGATACAGCGCGTAATTATTTCGTACTTGTCAACGGATTATGCGGCGGGCTTACATCGCGTCAGGTTTCAATTGTTGTTCCGGGTGTGAGAATCACATCACAGCCGACAGCAAAAGCTATTTGTGCTGGTGATTCAGCCGTTACATTCAGTGTAGCTGCCCAACCAACAACGGGAAATAATCCGGTCACATATCAATGGCGAAAAGGCACAACGCTTTTAAAAGATGATGCCCGGATCAGCGGTGCAAATACGCCAACACTTCGCATTACAAATCCAACGCCTGCTGATGCGGGAGATTACAACGTAGTCGTTTCAATGGGAGCGACAGCTACGGGAACCCCATCATCCGACGCTGTGCTTACGGTTAATACAATCGCGTCCATCACGGCGCAACCTGCTTCCGGTTCTGTTTGCACAGGAAATTCATTCTCGCTGAATGTGACTGCTTCCGGCACGAATATTACCTATCAATGGCAGAAAGACGGGCAGGATATTACAGGCGCGACGGGCATTACATATTCAGCGTCCACAGCCGGAGATTACCGCGTTATTGTTCGTAATTCCTGCGGTGAAATTACTTCACAAATTGCAGCAGTGGTTTTAAAAGAATTACCGGCTATCACCACGCAACCACAACCGCTCACTACATTCAATCAGGGCGGAATGCTTACACTGACCGTGCAGGCACAAAATGCCGTGAGCTATCAGTGGATGAAGGATGGAAATGACATCGCAGGCGCAACCTCTGCTATGTATCAAAAAGCAAACACACGCACCGAGGATGCCGGAGTGTATAGCGTAAAAGTTATCAACGACTGCGGAAGTAAAGTTTCCAGTGATGCGCGCGTGGAAATCACCACAGGTATCAGCGAGCTTGCTGAAATGAACGGATTCCTTTTAAAAACTGCTGAACCGAATCCTTTCAGCGAAGAAACAACATTTGAGTATTTCACGCCGAGATATTCACTTATCACGATCACACTGCGTGACGCTTCAGGACGTGAGATCGCGGTTCTTTTAAAAGGAAATGCAGACGCTGGGAATCACTCGTTTCATTTAAAAGCAAGCGATTACCAATTATCCAGCGGAACATATTTTATCACAATGTCTGCGCCAAATGTGCAGCTTATAAGAAAAATTATTCTTGTAAAGTAAGGTTTTAAAAATGCGAAAAATATGAGCCGGAGTAGTTTTTAAAAACTATTTCGGCTTTTGTTTGAAATAATGAAAGTTTTTAAAAAGATACATTTCCTGCATATTTCACCTATGTATACCACACAAAATATCGTTGATACAATTATCATTTCCGATATTCACCTTGGCTCGGAGGTGAGCCGTTCGGAAGACCTTTTGAAACTTTTAAAAACATATTCTTTTAAAAGACTGATTCTCAACGGCGATGTTTTCGATGATCTCAATTTTAAAAGACTGAAAGGAGATGACTGGGAATTTCTGGATTATATCAGGAAATTATCCAATCCCAAACGGCATTGTGAAGTTGTCTGGGTAGCCGGAAATCACGATGGCGCAGCGGAAATCCTCTCGCATTTGATCGGTGTGGAAGTATTTGATGAATACAGGTGGATTTTTAAAGAGAAAGTTCACCTTGCCATTCACGGGCATCAGTTTGATACGTTCATTACAAAAAATGTCCTGCTGACCGATGTTGCCTCGTATATGTATCTCGTTTTACAGAAGCTGGATTTTAAAAAACAGCGTGTGAGCCGCTGGGTAAAGCGCAGCAGCAAATCCTGGCTCGACATTGCGGAAAAAATAGCAAACGACGCGATAGAATATGCTTTTAAAACCGGTGCGCAGCACGTCTTCTGCGGCCACACTCACCTGCCTTTAAAAATAGAAAGCAAAGGAGTGACATATTACAACTCCGGCTGCTGGACGGACAAGCCCTCGCAGTATATTACCATAGATGAGGCGGATGGAATACAAATACGCGAAGCATTGTAGCAGTGCTGCCCATTTGATTACAATTTTATATCCTTTCCGTAAAGCATCCGCAAAACTCCCGTAATGTTCGCGCTGTAACTTTGCAGCATTCTTTTCACCTTCATTTCTACTTAATTTAATCAGGAGAGATCATGCGCAATTTCGCTACACAAAGCATTTTGCTTGGCGCTGCTTTAACACTCGGTATCGCGGGCTGCGATGACAAAGACGATGTTGTCCTTCCCGGACAGACGAGCGTTGTTTTAAAAAATCAATCATCAACGCCTGCCTTCGTAAAAAATGTCATGAGTGGCGTTGAAGTATTTTCGCTTATCGGTAGTGATGATACGCTTGCGCAATCGCCAAGCTTTATTTTCGGCGGTTCGGCTGATGGCGCGGGACTTTTAAAAAACGGCGACGGCACATATTCCTTCCTTGTCAATCACGAAGATAATTTTTCCGTATCGCGCATCACGCTTGATAACACGTTCAAGCCGGTAAAAGGCGAATACATTTTAAATTCCGATGCTGGGATGTACCGCCTTTGCTCTGCTACGATGGCTACTCCTGCTGAACATGGTTTTGGCCCGACATTTATTACATGCGGCGAGTCCGGCCCTGACTCTGAAATTCACGCCGTTGATCCTGTTACGAAAAGCGATAAGATTTTAAAAGCATTCGGCCGCTGGAGCACGGAAAATGCCGTTCCACTTCCAAAAGATGCATACACAGGCAAGACCGTTATTATCATCGGTGATGATGATTCCGGTGTAGATGGCGGACAGGTAGCGATGTATATGGGAAATACCGGTGATCTTGACAATGGAAATCTATACGTTCTTGCTCGCACCGACAATAACACGAAAGAAGTTGATATGAAGACCGGTCAAAGCTTTCCTGTTGAATTTCGCCAGATTGCTAATCAGAAATCACTTGCTCCGGCAGATTTTAACACCAAATCTACAGAGCTTCAATCCATTAAATTTGGCCGCGTAGAAGATATAGATTACCGTAAAAACGCAGGACAGAAAGGACGCGAAATTTATTTCACAGTTACCGGCCAGAATAATAACGCCGCAAATGCTGATAATTCACGCACGAAATACGGCCGCGTATATCGCTTAGTTCTTGATGCAAATAATGCATTGAAAGGAACGCTTGAATGTATTCTTGACGGTGACGAAAGAAGCGGCATCGCCGGTAAATTTCAGAATCCTGATAATATTACTGTAACCACCAATTATGTGTATGTACAGGAAGACCCAAATGGATATGGCGATGAAACTCATGATGCATACATCTATCAGTATGATATCGCTTCCAAGCAAATGAAAGTTATTATGGAGCTTGACCACAAGCGTGGCGATGCAAAGTTTAATGTTGGTGGCGATTCTAAATTCGGTGCTTGGGAATACGGCGCATTAATTGATGTTTCCAATGAAACAGGAACAGCAAATACATTTATGCTTGCTGTACAGCCACATACATGGAGAGGCGATAAATACAAAAATCCTGATAATGGCTCAAAGCGTCCTGACGAAAATCAGGCAAGCCAGATTCTCATGCTGAAAGGATTACCAAAATAAGAATTCTCAGTTTCTTTTTAAAAGCCGTACAAACGTTTGTTTGTGCGGCTTTCCTATATTCAGTTTTAAAAACTTTTACAAGCTATGAATAAATTTCTACCATTCCTCTTGACATCACTTTTCATCATCAGTTGCTCAAATAAAAATGAGTATTCTTTAAAAACTCCTGCTGAAAAAGTAAAAGAACATTATATCATGAACCTCAGAAAGCTTGATTCAGCTTTGGGTGAGCTGGGAATCGTTGTAAAGGAGGATCGCGATGAAAAAACTATTCACGATCAGTTTTTTAAAAGCCGGCTGCTTTTTAAAAAAATAGAATATCTGGCAGAATTTTACAATCCCGTTACCGCCAAAAACATGAACGGTGCGGCAATCCCAAAAGTGGAAGAAGATGATCCCAATCAGGTGACCATTGAGCCAACGGGCTTTCAGGTGCTGGAGGAAATGATTTTCCCAGAGCTTTTAAAAGAAAATAGCGATGGCGCAATAATGCAAATCAGCGGATTACGCTCAGACACGCGCCGTTTGCAAAAAGTAATTGCCGAACAGATTATTACCGATGAGCATATCTTTTCAGCGTTAAAAAGTGAGATCGTTCGCGTGATCGCGCTGGGGATTTCCGGCTTTGATTCCCCTGTCGCGTTTCATTCCATTCCCGAAGCAAAATCCGCGATAGAAACTATTGATGAAGTTTTGAATTTCTATAATGACGGGAATTCTTTTAAAAATGATTTTACAACTTTTAAAAGCAATCATTCTGCCACGCTTAAGTATCTTGAAAAAAATCAGGATTTTAATTCATTTGATAGAATAACTTTTATCAGTGAATTCGCCAATCCACTATCGTCACAGATCACAAAAATCCAGTCGCTTTTAAAAATCACACCGTCCACTTCTTTAAAACCGATCGCTGCACACGCTGAAACGATATTTTCGGCTGATGCTTTTAAAAGCGAATATTTTGCGCCCACGTATGCGCGTGATATTTCACAGGAGAAAATCGAACTTGGAAAAATACTTTTTTTCGATCCGGTTCTATCGGGCAACGGCCTCCGTACCTGTGCTTCGTGTCATAAGCCGGAACTCGCCTTTACCGACGGACGCGCGAAAAGTATGGCGTTTGGTTTTAAAAATGATGTTGCCCGGAATGCGCCGACGCTTTTAAACGCGGGGCTTCAGCGCGCTACATTTTACGATATGCGCACGACATTTCTGGAAGATCAGGCGACGGCGGTTTTAAACAATGTGGACGAAATGCACAGTTCGCTGGATGAAGCTGCCGGAGAATTGCGAAACAGCGCTGAATATTCCGAACTTTTTAAAAAAGCATTTGGTGGAAATTCGGTGAACGAGCAGAACATTCGTATTGCGCTTGCTGCATATGTGCGCTCGCTTGTTTCGCTTAATTCCCGTTTTGACAAATTCATGCGCGGAGAAAAAACTGCGCTGACAGCTTCGGAGAAAAATGGATTTAACGTTTTTATGGGAAAAGCAAAATGCGGAACGTGTCATTTTATGCCGCTTTTCAACGGAACAGTTCCGCCGGATTTTACGGAAACAGAGTTTGAAATTATCGGCGTCCCGGCGCATGATCTGACTTTTAAAAAGAATTCGCTTGATGCGGATTTGGGACGATTCAATGTTCACAAAATGAATCTGCACAAGAATGCTTTTAAAACGCCAACAGTGCGGAATATTGCGCTGACGGCGCCGTATATGCACAACGGAGTTTTTAAAACGCTGGAGGAAGTATTGGAATTTTATGATTTGGGTGGTGGTGTAGGAATCGGACTTGACGTTGCTAATCAAACATTGCCAAGTGATAA
Organism: Bacteroidota bacterium; assembly: GCA_040386315.1. Taxonomy (GTDB): domain Bacteria; phylum Bacteroidota; class Ignavibacteria; order Kapaibacteriales; family DASPKH01; genus DASPKH01. The sequence goes on along the minus strand of JAZKFS010000146.1, from coordinate 6,852 downwards.
ATTAAATTTATCAGATCAGGAAGAAACTGATGTTATTTCATTTTTAAAAGCATTGACTGATACGGCAGATATTTCTTCTACTCCGAAAAAACTTCCGGTTTTAAAAAGCACGAAATTTTTAAAGAGGAAACTTGGTGGTGAATATTAGTTTTAAATAAAGTTAGTTTTATAATTTGAAAAGAGCATCAGGCGTTGCTATATCTATCATTCGTCTGCTTGCTGAAAGCTCTTCTAATTCTTTTTAAAATATTATCCGGCATATTTACCTGACTTAAAATTTCACTTTCCAGGATAGGTGGCTGCACGCCATTTGGACTAAAAAAGCCATATTGCAGCAGGCGTCGGATTTCCTCCTGCGTGAGGTCTTCTGTCCGTTTGATTTTCTTCTCGGCAAAATTCCCTGTTTCGCCTCTGATAATACACAGCACCGTACCATCAGGCGCTTCTACTTTAAAGGTACATTCACCATTTGATATAACCACTTCGCGGTACGGATGGCGCGGTGTGTATTGATAATTTTTGCCGCCCAGGTTGAGTTCTACTGCCATAAAAATATGATTGTAAATGAACAATTTTAAAACGTATGTAAAATTAGCAGTTCATTTCATATTTATCCTGTTATGATTTGTTTATAATGCCTGTACCTTTTCTTCTTAAAATCCTTCATTGTAGATTTTAAAACCTTTTACCTACATCTTGTCATTTCATAAACTACCCGTAATACTGCCGTAATACTGCCGCTGTAAGTTTGCCTATCTCTTTTAAAAGCACAATTTTATCAATTTATAGCGGGGCAGAACACATCATGAAAAATGAGTATACTTCTTTTTTTAAAAAGCGCGGAATTCCGGCTTTTATGCTTGCGGCGATGCTGTTTTCAGGCATTGCTGTGAAAGCACAGACGACGACGGTAACATCGAAAATCAGCCAGGCGACAGACGACATGGAAGAAATAATTGCTACAGGCGCGATTGACTTCGACAGCTCTGACCTTGAAATGACTACGGAAGGCGCAGGAGTGCAAATTCTTGGTTTTAGGTTTGCTAATCTGAATATTCCGGCCGGTGCGGTAATTACAAGTGCATACATTCAGTTTCGCGCAGATGAAACAAATACGGAAGCGACAACGCTGATATTTCGCGGAGAAGTAGCTAATAATTCAGCGACATTCGCCAATGTGGCATTTACTGTATCTTCACGTCCGCTGACAACAGCAAGCGCATCGTGGAGTCCTGCTTCGTGGTCAGTAATAGATGAGCGCGGCGCGGCGCAGAAATCAACAAATATTAAAAATGTAGTTCAGGAAATTGTGAGCCGCTCAGGTTGGGCTGCAAATAATGCACTTACTATTATCATAACTGGCTCGGGAAAGCGTGTAGCTGATTCGTATGAAGGTTCAGCGGCAAATGCAGCAGAATTGACAGTGGAATATGTAATGCCAACTGTCGTTTCTTCGCGCGTAAATAATGGAAATGATGACGCCGAAGAAAATATCACAAGCGGCGCAATAGACCTGACGAGCAGTGACCTGGAATTAACGGAAGATGGTTCGGCGCAGCATATCGCAATGCGTTTTACTTCTTTAAATATTCCTAAAACAGCAATCATTACAAACGCGTATATTCAATTTGCTGTTGACGAAACGAATTCGGGTGTAACGAATCTTACTCTTCGTGGCGAAGCAGCTGATAATCCAGTAACATATTCAGCGACTACAAACAACATCTCATCGCGCCCGATAACAACCGCAAACGTGATCTGGTCACCTGCTCCGTGGACTACATTACAGCAGATGGGAGCGGATCAGCGTACACCAAATCTTGCTGCAATTGTTCAGGAAATCGTAGACAGAAGCGGTTGGAATGCTTTTAATTCAATGGCAATCCGCATTTCCGGTACAGGAAAGCGCGTTGCCGAATCCTTCAACGTTTCAGCAACCCGCGCTCCACAACTTGTTGTGGAATACTACACATTGGTGCGGCCGCAGCCGCCGGTTGGTACATTCCCTGTTGCGAAAAATTCTCTCTGGAAATATTTCGATAAAGGTACTGATCCCGGTGCAAATTGGAAAGATGTAAATTTCAATGATAGCTTATGGAATTTTGGCCCGGCAGAGCTTGGCTACGGCGACGGCGGGGAAGCAACTACAGTTGATTTTGGTACGGACGCAAATAACAAATTCCCGGCGACATATTTCAGACATACGTTTGATGTTTCTTCTCTACCGAATATTGATTCGCTTATCATCGGGCTAATGCGTGATGACGGCGCAGTTGTCTATCTTAACGGAACGGAAATTGTGCGTTCTAATATGCCTGCCGGAGTTATTACCTATCAAACGTATGCGTCAGCAACAGTGGATGGCACAAATGAATCAGCATATTTTAATTTCACAGCAAACGAAAATCTTCTGGTAGCAGGAAAAAATGTTCTTGCAGTGGAAATTCACCAGGATCGGGCAAGCAGCTCTGACATCAGCTTTAATCTGGAATTAAAAGGAAAGAAAAATGATGTAAAGCTTATTACAGCAGGCACGGAATGGAAATATTACGATAACGGCGGGTTTGCCGATGCTGGCTGGACATTGCCTGATTTTAGCGATGTGATCTGGAACAAAGGCAAAGCGCCACTTGGCTATGGAAATGGAGATGAAGCAACAACAATCGGGTTTGGCTCGAATGCTGCTTTTAAAAATATTACCAGTTATTTCCGTAAGTCCTTTACCGTTGGCGACACATCAGGTTTTAAAACACTTGTTCTGCGTTTAAAACGAGATGATGGTGCGGTTATCTATCTTAATGGAACTGAACTTATCCGCAATAATATGCCGGGCGGAACACTCACCAATCAAACCCTTGCCGGAAGCTACATCGAAGGCGCAGAAGAAAATGAGTTCATCGCCTATTACATTGATAAATCGGTTTTAAAAACCGGGCTGAATATCATTGCAGCGGAAATTCACCAGAATTCACCGACAAGCACTGATACACGCTTTGATCTTGACCTGACTTTAGTTGAAGAAACATTTACTTTAAGCTCACTTGCCAGCAATATTACCTGCGTTGGTGGTGACAAGATCGGCTGCTTTACATCGGTAACTCCGACTCCGCAGCAGCAAACATTTAATTACCCGAAAGGAACGCATACGTTCCAGGTAATTATGAAATCCCAGCGTGATAGATATACCGGCTCAAGCGAACTTATTCCAAACGGAAATGACTTTACCGGATTTATTCCTCAGAATATGAGCAGCGTTGCCGGAACAGTTTCTGTCAATCATGAGAATAATCCAGGTGGAGTATCGCTGATCAGTGTTAATTATGATGCAGCTACTGCGCTCTGGAAAGTCCCGCAGATCAGGAAAGTTGATTTTACACAAATCGTAAAAACTGAAAGAAACTGCTCCGGTGGCGTAACGCCATGGGGAACAGTTATTACCTCTGAAGAAACCTATTCAACAGGAGATGTAAATGCAGATGGTTATCACGACATTGGCTGGAATGTGGAAATCGATCCTGCTACGGGCAGAATCCGCGATTATAACGGCGATGGAAAACCTGATAAACTCTGGGCAGTAGGCCGCATGAGCCATGAGAACGTCGTTGTAGCAAAAGACAGCGTAACACTTTACCAGGGCGAAGACGGAGGTACTGGTTGCGTTTATAAATTCGTAGCTGCCAGTAAAATGCGCCTTGACTCCGGTGCGCTCTACGTTTTAAAACGTGACTCTGCAACAGCTACAACAGGAACATGGGTGCGCGTGCCAAATACAACCCAATCTGACAGAAACACAACAAGCACTATTGCAGCTCCTCTGGGTGGCTATCGCTTTGGCGGTGTGGAAGATGTAGAGATCAATCCGGTAACAGGAATGATTTACTTCACAGAAAAAGGCCGTGGCGAAACATGGCGTTTTAAAGATAACGGAATGACGCTTTCAAATCTTGAAGTAATTCTTTCAAACAGAACATATCCTATTATCCACGAAACAGGCGTTACAAACGAGTCGTGGCAGACCGGCAATGATAATCTTGATTTCGACGGAGAAGGCAATCTGTATGTTCTTCAGGATGGCGGACGCGATCACATCTGGGTAGTACGTCCTGAGCACACTCAGGCAAATCCTAAAGTAGAACTATTTGCAACATCACCAACAGGAAGCGAGCCGACGGGAATTACCTTCTCACCGGATTATCGCTTTATGTTTTTGTCTTTCCAGAATTCAAGCAGCACAAATACTGCTTCACAGATTGATGCCGCAAATAATCCAATCGTTCATAATGCTTCTGCGACTATCGTTGTAGCGCGTAAAGAGCATCTTGGCGCTGGCGCAATTGCTCCAAAAGTAGAATTAGGCGCTGATATTACTGCCTGCGAAGGAACATTTCTTCAATTGAAATATGAAAATAAAGACGCGCAGAATATCTGGAGCGATAATTCTACCGGGAATATGCTGAATGTCACTAAAAGCGGCCTTTACACACTAACTGTAGTTGGGAATAACGGTAAAATTTCAAGAGATTCCATCCGCGTTACATTATTGCCGCGTCCTGTAGTCGAGCTTGGCCCGACCCAAACAATATGTGAAGGGAAAACTGCAGTTTTAAAAGCTCCGGAAGGTTTTAAAACATACATCTGGAGCGATGGAGCCAGCGGGCCGGTACGCGAAGTGAAAACCGCAGGAAAATATTCTGTGATCGTATATAACGAAAGCGGATGCACAATGACTGATACGGTTTCTGTAATTGTAACGCCGTCACCACAACCCGCTCTCGAAAATACAGCAGCGATCTGCAAAGGCGGACCAACTGTTTTAAATGCAGGTGCAGGATTTGTTTCATATCAGTGGAATACAGGTGCAACAACGCCCACGCTTACCGTTTCACAAGCCGGCGTTTATTCAGTAAAACTTATGAATGCTGAAGGATGTGAATATAATGAGGCAGTTACTGTTACCATGTCTCCTGAGGTAACTCTCGGCGCTGATAAATCAATCTGCGAAGGTGGAAAAACGGTTTTAAAACCAAACTTCGTTGATTTTGCACAGTACGAATGGAACACAGGTTCAAAAGCAGTTTCCATCGAAGCGGCACAACCCGGAATGTACTTCGTGAAGATGACAACACGCGAGGGCTGTGTAAGCTACGATTCAGTTACTGTTTCACTTACGCAATTGTCAGAGCTCAATCTTGGAAGTGATACAACGATCTGTGCAGATTGCAGTATTACGCTTGATGCAGGCGCAGGATTTAGCTCATACAAGTGGAATACCGGTGCAACAACCCGTACGATCACTGTTACAACTGCCGGGAAATATTCGGTAATTGCTGCAAATGACGGCGGATGTACGACATCAGATGAGATCGCAGTCGCTGTTTTACAACCAACAGGAATCAGCGAACTTGACGAAAACTCAACGATCAGTGTATTTCCAAATCCGTTCACATCGCAGATCACGCTTAATCTTACACTTTTAAAAGAAGAGAACGTGACTGTTGAGCTATTTGAAGCAAGCGGTAAAAAAGTAGGTGTCCTAATGAATAAACTTGTCAGCGCCGGTACGCAACCACAGGTATTTTCAACAGTTGGAATGAATCTGACAAGCGGCGTTTACATGATAAAAGTTAACGTTGGCGGAAGAGAATTCTACGAAAAGCTGATAAAAGAATAATTCTTTTTTAAAAGATCAGCGTCCTTTTAAAAAACTGCAAGCCGCGTAAAGTTTTATTACTAACGCGCGGTTTGCGGTTTTTCTTTTTACAAAAAAAATCCTTTTAAAACTTTTAAAAACTTTTAAAAACCACTCTCCAATATGAATAAAATTATCCTGATTTTCCTTGCAGTTTTACTCGGTGAAAATGCCGTTCAAGCCAAGCCAATATCAAAAAAAGCGCTTGCTCAAAAGAAAGTGTATTACTCACTTAGCGAAGCTTTTAAAACTCCGTCGGCAGTCTATCATATCAATCTCCGGCAGCAAAATATCACCGACCTTACGGCAGATTTCGGCCTTTTAAAAAATCTTCAGTACGCCAATCTCATGAAAAATTCTCTCGCACATCTGCCGCCGCAAATTGTGGAAGCGAAAAATTTGCAATCGCTTTTTCTGCGGCAAAATAAGCTGACAGAATTTTCAGAGGATTTAGGCCATCTTCCTTTTCTGACTGAACTCGATCTGGATGGAAATCAGATCGCGCACGTTTCACATGAGATCGGGTTTTTGAGAAATCTGAAATTCCTTGACCTTTCATCCAACAGAATTGGCGTATTGCCGGAACAGATCGGCGGTCTGTTATCGCTTCAAACACTGGAACTGGACAAAAATCTTTTAAAAGAATTGCCGGCCGGTATCGGGTCTTTAAAAAATCTTCAGGTGCTGCTGCTCGGCAATAACCAGATCGGATCACTTCCGCCATCACTCGTACTTTTAAAAAATCTCCGCTCGTTGAATCTTGATAATAACAAACTGAAAAATCTTCCTGGTAATATTGGTGTTTTAAAGGAATTGCGTTCGCTCACGCTGTCGAATAATGAAATTTCTGAATTGCCTGAGAGTATTGTCAATCTTCCAAAATTAGAACTACTTTCACTGGGAAATAACAATCTTGAAAGAATGCCAAAAAACCTTTTAAAACTGAAAAAACTGAAAACATTACTTGTAGCTGGGAATAATTTTTCGGCTGAAGAAAAGGCAAGAATTACAAAAGCATTGCCCGAAACGGATATTCGTTTTTAAAAAAAGCTCAGTGTACATAGAGAAAACCGGAATGTTTTTAAAATATCCCGGCTTTTTTTTCAGGGAATTACCGTGTTTTATGATAAAAAGGATAATTTTTGGGTACGTTTTAAAAAGTA
>JAZKFS010000145.1:0-13286 GCA_040386315.1 Bacteroidota bacterium | reverse complement strand
TTTTAAGGTCAGAGAAAACAACAAGGTCATCAACAAGACCGTATACCTGGCCGTAGGGCTTACTCTGGAAGGTAAAAAAGAAGTCCTTGGTCTGTGGCTTGGTAAAAACGAAACGAGCGCCTTCTGGTTAAGCGTGCTGACTGACCTTCAGGCTCGTGGCATACAGGATATTCTCATTACCTCAACCGACAATCTCAATGGATTCACTCAGGCAATCCGTTCGGTATTTCCACAGTCCACCACCCACATATGTGTCGTTCACCAGATACGCCAAAGCTGCCGCTATGTAGTATGGAAAGACAAAAAGGAGTTCTCTCAGGATATGAAGCTAATATACACGGCTCCCACACGGGAAATGGCAGAGGCCGAACTCAGGGCTTTTGAAGAAAAGTGGTCAGGCAAATATTCCTATGCTGTTAAATCCTGGAAGGACAACTGGGATGAACTCTCATCCTTTTTTGATTTTCCACTGGAAATCAGAAGGATTATTTATACAACGAACTTAATCGAAAACCTCAACGGCAAGATCCGAAAGTACACCAAAAACAGGCTGTCATTCCCGACCGATGATGCCGTTAAAAAGTCTGTCTACCTGGCACTCATGGAAACTACCAAAAAATGGACTATGCCAATCCATAACTGGGGTTTGATACTTAATCCGTTCTTAGCTAACTTTGGGCATAGGGTAAGGCTCTGATTTACTTAACCTTTTTCCTATTTACACACTTTCCTGCATAGTGCACCCAAGGGCCAACATCAGCGCCGCGATTGTAAAGTACTTTTTCATAGAGGTTTTTTTAAAAATAGTGAGTATGGTGATTTTGCCTAAAATACCAATAATATTACTTTTATTCAAAGGAAATCATAAGTTGCAACGGTTTACATTTTTTAAAAATGACAGCATACAAATAAAAAAGGCGCTTTTTAAAAGCGCCTTTTTCGTTTTTAAAAACGAGTTTTTAAAAGTATTAATTCTTAACAATAAAACTTCTGCTGAGCACCCTTTCCCCATCGGTGAAGCGAAGGAAATAGGTTCCATTTGGCAGAGTTTTCGTGTCAAAGCGAAGCTCTGTTTTTAAAAGATCATTGGAGAAATCTGCAACTTTATTTCCTGCTGCGTCGAATACTTTTAAAAACACATTTTGGCTTTTAAAAGCGGGGAGTGTGATCGTTGCAAATCCTGTTGCGGGATTTGGGGAAATGGTGAAGCCGGCCTCAACTGTATTATCTACTGAAGTCGGCTCTATAGCGCGTCCACTGAGAATTGAGGTTTTATCAATATTTGTCAGACGGCTGTCACTTTGAAAATGCAGCTCGCCGAGGAAATTCCCTTCTTGCAACGGAAGAAAGCGAATAGTGATATTTGCCTCATTCTTGCCCGGCTCAAATGGGATAACAAGCGGGTTTACAGCGGAGAGGGGAGCCATATATTGTACGGAAAATTCCGGTACGCTTGGGCCTGTCACGCCCGTGACTGATAGCTCTGCCGTTCCGTAATTATATATTGAGATAGTTTTTTCCACCATGACGCCCGGCCGTGTGGTGCCAAAATCGAGGTCACTCGCGGTAATGACAGGGGTTCCGGCGTGCGCCTGCAATCCCATTGAAAATTTGGTGCAAACATTATTTCCTTCTACTTCTATTGCGCTTTTAAAAACTCCGTCCGAGTCTGCTGTAAAACTGACCTGGATAGTTTTTTTCTCCTGGGGAGCGAGAGTAAAAGGAAGCTGTGGCAGTGAAATAAATGCAAATCGCTTTTCTGTAGTGGGCAATGCAATTTTCGTTATTGACTGCGTGGCTGTCGCTGATGTGTTTTCAATAATGAAAGAAAGTGTTTTGCTGTCCTTCGTTTTTACAAGGCCAAACTCCAAGAGGCTTACCGAGGTTTTTAAAGACGGCGGATAGTAGGAAACGGTGATCGTTGTGTCATTTCCGGCGCGGTCAGAGGCGTAGATATTGGCAGTTGCCTCCATAGCGGGATTTTCAACCGTGAGTTTCCACCATGCGGCGTTGGCGCTGCCGGGAATGAAATCTTCCTTTTCTAAAATATAATTCGTGCTGCCTTTTAAAAGATTGATGGTGGCGAGATTGGAGCGTAGGTCAGGATCATTCGGCCAATCAATTATCTTCCCGTTTTTAATGCTGCCGTCGCACTGCTGTGTATAGGTGAAAAATGGTTTATTCACATCCAGGTTTTTTGTCAGGTCACGCAGCCCAACGCTGGCAGGATTGCCCATACCGCCATATGCACAGTACCCATAGACATATCCTGCAATTGACTTTGAAGACCGGATTTTAAAAAGGTTGGTGCCAGTCAAAGGAATGGTTTTTAAAAAGTACTTTGAACCACTGATCTGTTGTCCTGAACCACCAAACATATTTCTTATGGACTGCCATGTATAATCACTATTGTTTGGTGTTCCAAATTCAAGATCACCAGGCATTGTGCCATCAGAATTTGCTTCAAAAACAAGGTTAAGATAGTCTGACTTGGGCTCGCCAATGATTTCCAAACTATGAAAGGTTATTTCATGCTGATATTGCTCGACAGGTGTCAATAGCATTTGAAAGGGATCTGAATAATAATTATCATCAAGAGCGCCGGGATTGAACTGTGTAATGCTGATAGGGCCATCAGCCGTAATGGTAACAGGACGAGGAGAAGATCCATCCGTTATTAAACGACCTTCGTAATATCCGGTGCCATTATTTCCTCCCGACGTAGTTAGAATGGCAAATGGAGTCGAACTACCGTCTCGATACAACCTTGTATTGGGGTTTTTCGCAAAAATTTTGATAAAAGAATAGTTTTTTCGTCCGTACATCGGTGTTACATTATATTCTGTTCCCCATGTATTAGTCGGCAACTCCATCTCAGCGAGGTAATCAGATGCGCCTGTAGTTACATCTACATAAGCACTCTGATTTCCACTTATTACTGCTACAGGCCGCGAAGCAATGATCTTGCTTCCGGAAATATCCGCGTAGCCGCTTTTTGCTTTTTTATTAGCAAAGGCAATCACATCACCTTTATTCATCATAAATGTTTTGGTTTCACCTCGATTCATACTACCAACAGTCTGTGTTCCACTACTTCCTCCGAGTGTAAAATTCACGCTGGTATTATCATAAGCAGCTACAATGACCGTTTGACTGGGAAGATATAGTTGAGCAAATGAAGATGTAAGGTCCGCATACGAAGCAACAATGTACTCTTTACCAAGCGCTGCAGTAGGTAGCGCCAGGAAACTATCCATCGTACCGACAAAATATGAAAGCCCGTACACTGTGATTGGAACCGGAGCTGAGATGTGAATCCCGCGGCCTTTTCCTTCCTGCCAGGTTTCTTCCTCAGTTTTTGCCGTGCCGGGTCTATCGCTTTTTTCATAAACCTGAGCTTCAGCAGGTGTCAGGTCAAAGCGAATTACGCCATTGGCAACCGTATTTTTTGTAATGATCTTACCAGATGCCGGAATTTCCAATCTACATTGAACAGATGTATCGCAGGAAACGTAGATTTTTATACCGCCATTTCCACCTTGTTGGGAAGTGTAAGCAACAGGAAACGAAAACCAAAAGTCCGTCCCACGATTGCTATTGCCCATACCACTTTGTGCTGATGCGCCTGTATTGCTACAGAGGACCAGCATTAGTGCTGTAACGCACACTTTTAAAAGATTTTTCATGGCTTCCCCGGTGTGATGTATTTTTAAACTGGTGGTTTTTAAAAGTTTTTTAAAAAGGTTGGTTAAAATTAGTGATTATTTATGACAAATAACCACTTCTACTTTTAAAAACTTTGGGGAAGTGAAGGGGGAAGGTACTTTTAAAAAAGCGCAGGTTTTAAAAGAGTGATGAGAATTTCCAGGAAATCTCACGATTACTATTCAGTATCACCAACGCCTGCGCCAACCGTATCATCTTTTAAAAGCTGTATCTCGTCGCGGATGGATTTAGCGAGGCGCCGGAGCTGCTGCATGTCTTTGCGCACGCGCACTCCGGCGGTCTTATTCCCGTTTGTATAAAACTTTTTAAAATCTTTTTCAAAGCTCTGGATCATTTTTAAAAGCTCTTCGTAGCGATTCATTGCATGCCTTTTAAAAAGAAATTTGTATAATTACTCAAAAACTACGAACGGAACGACGTGCGCGCCGGAACTGGTGACGAGCTGCACAAAATACTGTCCCTGAGGCAGTTCGCTGCTTTTAAAAGAAACTGTCAGGCCATCCGCGGCAACCTGGGATTCGGCATCAAAATTCAGGATCTCCTTGCCAAGGATATCTATCACCCGCAGATGTACGGGACTCTCTTCGGAGAGCGAGTACACGATGGTAATTAAATCCCTGTTATTGGCAGGATTAGGATAGAGGCCTGTTATTCTTGTGGCATCCGGTGTTGGTAAAAATGCTACGGTATCAATACCTAATTCAGATGAAGTTTTTAAAGCATTCTGAGCTGCGGCCCGAAGCCCTGTAAAGCTGTGAGCTGCCAGCAAACTAAAGGCAACACGAGTGGTATCTCCGCGCCTGATCTTTAAAGGCCCTGCACTGATGACAAAGGACACATCGCTGACACCGGACTGGCGGCGTCCTCCCTGCAACGATGCCCATTTTTCGCTTCGGTCAAATCCATCGTAAATATTAATGCTGGTCCCATTTCCGCCATCATTATCGATCGCAGTAAAATTCGGCTGGTGTGAGAGTACCTGTACGCCTACCCATGGCAGCGAAGCATCCTGCGTATTGAGTACATATCCAAAACCTTCGTCAGCGCTGATCCGCGCCTGGTTGTACTGTCCGGCGGGGCCTATATCCCAGTCAAAGAATATACCCGCATAAAAGTCCTGAAAGTCTGCACCGGAAGTATTGATAATGTCATAAGACGTGATAATAAAATCCTCGCGTCCCGGTTCGTTGAACTGATAAACATTCTGATGAACGCGGATACCCACATCTTCCAGCGGATTATTGTCATCAGTGAAAGTTATAGTTCCTTCTTCAACGGCGAGAGTTCCGGGTTTTAAAACCTTTATTACTTCGACCGGGTGAAAAGAGAAATCACGTTCAGTCTGATCATTATTGCGTGCAGAATTTGAAAGCCGTTCAGGGGAAATTCCCGCCATAAATGCTCCTTCATAGAGAAGGTTGTCGCTGCCTTTATAGAGAAATCCTTCCCCCTGGCTGTTTTCAGGAAAATCATTAAAGCCAATATTTCCTTCGCTATTGAAAGTAGCGGTAATATTATTCGCTGCAAATGTACGGTAGGTAGGGTGTACAGTAACGGCAATTGTCTGACGGCTGATCGTACCATTGTCATCCCTGATCAGAACGGAAAGCTCGAAAATATAATTATAAGGAATATCTGACGGGATTTTAAAAATAATCGGAGTTGCCGCGTCACGAATTTCATTCGTAGAGAGGTTGCCTACGGAAGCAGTTTGCTGAATAAATTGGGGCGATATTTCTGAAACAGGTGTAACTTCTATTTGTGCATTCGTGACCGGAGCCAAAACATTATGAACGGTAATGAAAAGCTTCAGCTCTTCGCCGGCTTCAAAAATACTGTCTTTATTTTCATCTGCAATTCTCACTCGTGTGACTATAGCAGATCGTGCATTCGTTTCCGTTACAGCACGGAAAGCATTGAGCCGCCCCGTTCCTAACAGGCCGCGATACTGGCTGATCTGCTTGCTATCTATATTGTCGGCAGTTGCTTTCAGCTGCTCGCCGATCTGGAGCGCCGAGTAGTTAGGGAATTTTATCGCCACCAGCCCGGCTACACCGGCGGTAATAGGGGATGACATAGATGTACCGCTCAAATTTTCATATTTATTGCCCGGTACAGTCGAGAAAATATCGTCTCCGGGTGTGGAAATATCTACTGTCCTGTGGTAATTTGAGAAGGAAGATTTTACATCATCCCAATTTACCGATGCCACCGAAAGAACACCCGGATATGCAGCAGGATAAAAACCTCCTTCTATACCGCTGTTCCCGGCAGCCGCTATAATAAGTGAACCCAGGCTCATTGCTGCTGTTGTCACTTCCTGCTCTGCTTCGGAAGCTCCGCCGCCACCCCAGCTGCAATTGATAATCTTTGCGCCCATTGCCGCTGCGTATGCTATTCCTTCGTATGAATTATATACAGCTTCTACATTCGGATCGCTCGGGCCAATTTTTACCGGAAGAATATCAATAAATCTGCCTGCGCTTGCTATGCCTGTTTTATTATTTGTTACAGCTCCTGCCAGCCCTGCTACGTGCGTGCCATGTTTATGTCCCGGTAGCGGGTCATTATCCTGGGTGCTGCTGCTCCCGACAGCCGTAAAATCCCACCCATGCCAGTCATCAGTAAAACCATTTCCGTCATCATCAATACCATTTGTACGTTTGCTCTTGCCCTGGGCGTCATTGCCATCTTCACCCGGATTTATAAAAATATTTGCCGCAAGGTCTTCATGCAAATAATCCACCCCGGTATCGACAATAGCTATAAGCGGCTTTTTAAAATCAACCGGGAGCTCGTCCCACGCATCGAATATTTGTATCTGCGGAAGAAAATACTGCGTTCCATACAGCGGGTCATTTGGTATCTCAGAGATACTGCGCTCGTACATCGGCTCGGCATATTCTATCTGGTTATCCGATTGTAGTTTACTAATTATCGCCGAAACTTCCACCGGAGAGGTAAATTCCACGATACAGATCCGCGATAAACTCTGCGTAACAGAATACGCGCTTGTTCTCCTTGGATTGCTTGCATCGAGCCGCTTGGCAATAGCTTTTAAAACATTATCGCCGATATACGCACGCGAAAAATGTTCGCCCGCTATTTTCTTTAAAAGGGGAATCGAACCTGTCCTGCCCGCCCCGGCCCATTGCATTCCTGCCAGAGAATTTTCGCTGAACTTAATTACAAGTTTACCCGCTATAGGTCTTGCCTCGCCACTATACGCGCTGTGGGAAAGCAGCAGGGAAGATATTAGGCAAGCTACAATGAACCGGACTGATTTCATAAGAATAACCTTTTTAAAAAGGAGAGTAAGTATCTTCCTGCGAATTACGAATTTTTTTCTTAATTAACCAACTTTTTAAAAACTACGTTTTAAAAGTCTCATTTTACACAACGATTCAACTGAAGAATATTTCCTGTTAAAATTTGTTGAATATTAAAAGAGGTAAGTTTAAAAGAATGAAGAGTTGATCTGTATTCTTCTTTTAAAATTAATTTTTAAAAGGAAAAGTTTTAAAACGGTTACGGAATTTCAATCCGCTTGCGGATAGTACGTTCCGTGCCAAGCCGGACTTCGCCAATATAATCGCCCGTCGGCATTCGCCTGCCCTGGTTATCTTTTCCGTCCCACGTGATTTCATATCGATTTGGCGCCTGCACACCTTTAAAAACAGTTGCCACGATAACTGCCTGTGTAGAATACACAACAATCTCAACAGGCATTGCATATTCTACCGCATATCGCATCGTCGGCGACACATCTTCGGTAACGCCAAGTAATCGTCCGATAGTGGACATCGGGATTTTTAAACCACCGCGGGGAAGTGTGGTCACGTATGGCACATACATGCTTTGGGCAATTCCATATTCGTACGCAGTCCGCTCCTGTGCACTCGGCTGGTACACCTCGTCGGGTAGGTCGAGATTCCTTTCTGCAATTCTATACGGCGAATTATCATACGCGTCCTGCTCCGACTGCCATGTACCGGAAAATCTCCAGGCATCCCTTTGAAAACGCGGAACCGGTGGGATTTTCAGGCGCAGCGCGCGTACGTACAAGCTGTCCTGATACGGCGTAAACCTATTACTGCCTGCTCCCGGCAGGAGTACGCTGTCTTTTAAAAAGCGCGGTGTAACGAGCGTATCGCCGGTGATTACTTTTTCAGGAGGATAAAATTTAGGCGCGGCTATAATTGTTTTTGTTTCGGTAGAATCTTTTAAAAGCTTTGCGCACACCGGAAAGCAATTCACAGCTAAGGCAAGAATGCAAAATATAATTCTCATAGACTTTTTAAAAGGTCCGGATCGTGGAGTAACAGAATACATCTGCCAAAATACAAGGTTTTTTATAAAAAAGAAAAGCCGGTATGTGTTTATTATAACACATACCGGCTTTAAAAGTTACATTGAGCGGTGTTTTAAAAGGTTAAAAAGCTCTTTTAAAACATTCCACTATCTATTGATTTTCAGAATTGTTCATCAGTGCATTACGCTCGTCTTCGCTCAGAAGGTCAAGGAATGAGAATGAAGTGCTTTCGCTTTTCTGTGCCGGGAGTATGATACGGACCGGGTCACGCTGCTCACGAGGGCCGTCTTTCGGCTTACGGTCACGGCGTTCACCGCTACCACCACCTGGACGTCCGCCTTGGGAAGAGCGACGATCTCCGCCGCCACTACCGCCAAACTGCCCGCCACCTTGCTGACGACGATCTCCACCGCCGCCAAACTGCCCACCGCCACCACCATATTGTCCGCCACCGCGCTGCTCGCCGCCGTACTGTCCGCCGCCACGCTGCTCATTGCCGCTTTGTGGTGTGTATTGTTGCTGCTGTGCGCCTTCCGGAGCTATTACCGAAAGAATAAGTGACTCTTCCTGAGGAACAACATCAGCGATAATTACCTGAAGCTGGTCGCCCTTTTTAAAAGGAGCTTTATTGCCTTCAGAGAACATTTTGCTACGTGGCAGGAAGCCATCTACATCTTCGCCGATACTGATGATCGCGCCTTGTGGAGCTACATGTTTTACCGTTCCTGTTACTTCAGTTCCCTGCGGGAATCGCTCAGCAATTCCTGTCCAAGGGTTTTCCTGAAGTTTCTTCAAGCTGAGAGCGAGAGTACGCTGCTCTTCAGATACCGAAAGCACATGCGCTTCGATTTCCTGGCCTTCAGTAAGAAGATCGCCCGGATGAGACATACGCTGCGCCCATGAAAGCTCAGATGTACGAAGTAAGCCTTCTACACCGGGACGAACTTCGACATATGCGCCAAAATTTGTAAGGCGTTTTACGATTCCTTTTACAGTACTGCCGGCAGGATAATCATTTGCTGTATTGATCCACGGAGACTCTTCAAGCTCTTTGCGGCTGAGGCCGATGCGGCGCTTTTCTTTATTAACTTCTACAACAACTGCACGGATCACATCGCCTTTTTTCACTTCATCAGCCGGATTTTCAATTCGGCGGTGAGACAAGCGTGAAACGTGAATTAGCCCTTCGATACCGCCAAGATCTACAAATACACCAAACGGGGCAACCGAAGAAACACGTCCTTCGATAATATCACCTACATTGATCGTACCCCAGAAGTCATTGTTGGAAAGCGAGCGGCGCGTGACAATTGCTGTCTTGCGTCCCTGCTCATCCTGCTGAACTTCGTGAACGTGTACCATTGCTCTCGTACCAACGGCTTCTGTCAGTTCCTCTTCACGCGGTGCGCGTTTTAAAGAAAAGTGTGATGCCGGAAGGAATAATGGCATTCCTTTATAGAAAGCACGAAGCCCGCCTTTAATACGTGCGCGGATTTCCACTTCTACAGGAGTGTTGTTATTCTTAGCTTCCTGGAGTTCTGCAAAAACTTCTGTAAAAGCATTGGAACGCGCTTCCTGGGAAGCTTTGCGTTTTGATTTTTCTTCGCCTGTTGCAGCATCCTGCTCGGTAGCCGGAGCATTTGTATCAGCGGTTTCTGCTGCCGGTTGAGCATTTTGCTCGCTCGCCGGAGCATCTGTATTAGCAGATTCCGTTGCGGCTGGTTGAGCATCTCCACTTGCTGAAGAAGTATCTTCCTGCAAAGCCCCGTCTGAATTGCCGGATGCCTGCTCTTCGGCAACGGGTTCAGCCGGTGATGGAGCCGGTTCTGGCGATTCTTGCTGTTGTTGATTTACGGCAGGTTGTGATTCTTCCTGATGCGGTTCAGCAGCAGATCCTTGTTGGGAAGCTGTATTTTCGCTATTTGTTTCAGGGGATTCGTTCTGCTCGTCGGGGTTTTGGTTGAGTTCTTGCTCAGTCATGGGGGACACACGCGCGATAATAATGAGAAACAGTAATAATGTACGTTTTTAAAAGTCAGTGTTGTTTTTGTTTAGTCCTGTAATTAACTTCTACGGAAGAATAATTCTGCGGGGAAAGCACTGACGATAGTAGTTTAAAAGTAGTATATTTACGAGCGTACTGACGTCGTAAATGATATAGCATACAAACATACGAAAAATCTTTTGTTTTAAAAGCTTTTTTACAGAATAATTCACTACTTTTAAAAAAATATTTCCTTTTATGGTTTGCAGATTCAAAAAAAAAGCGTATTTTTGCGGGCTATAATAAAAATATTATACCTGCCCTGCCTGAAAAAGAGCCGGGCTGTTTTTAAAAAACATCCAGAGGAATTAGCATGGATATGCGCCGTTTGTATGAAACGACCATTATAATAAATGCAGCACTTGAAGACAATGACGTGGAAACGGTCATCACTCGTATTCAGGAATATGTAGAAAATAATGGCGGGAAAATTGTCGAAATGAACCGTTGGGGACGTCGCCGCCTGGCATATCCGATCAACAAGAAATTTAACGGATTCTATCTTCACTGTATTTTTGAAGCGCCACCTTCGACAATCCCATTGCTTGAGCGCTTCTTAGTCCTTGAAGAAAATACCATCCGCCACCTGACATTACTTCTGCCGCAGGAAATGCGTGAACACCGCGCCCAGCGTGAGCTTCACTATGCGAAGCTGGAAGAACAGGAAAATGCACCTGCCGAAGACGAAGCTAAAACAGAAAAACCGGCTGAAACGGAATCTGTCGAAGAGAACGCATAATTCCCTTTGCTGATTGCTTTTAAAAAAGAATTTTATACGATCTTACAATAGAAGGTTATTACAATGAAAGTTATTCTCAGGCAGGATGTCGAAAATCTTGGCTCAATGGGCGATTCGCTCACAGTGAAAGACGGATACGGCCGCAACTATCTGATCCCGCGCGGTATGGCATATTATGCTACGTCCGGCGCGATGAAAGTGTTGGAAGGCGAAAAAAAGCAGTATAAAGCTAAAATGGACAAGTTGAAAGCAGGCGCAGAAGAAATTGCTGCTAAACTTGCTGAACTCCAGATCAGCGTTGCTATGAAAGTAGGTGAGGAAGGACGTTTATTTGGAACGGTAACTCCGCAAATGATCGGTCAGGAACTAGAAATGCGTGGTTTTGGAATTGACCGCCGCGCTATTACTATTGACGAGCCGATCAAAACATTAGGTGTATTTGATGTTCAGGTAAAGCTTCATCCTGATGTAATCGCACCTTTAAAAGTATGGGTTATCAGCGCTGAATAAAAATTCACGCAGAGATCTTTTTAAAAACCTTGCAGAAATTTTTTTCTGTAAGGTTTTTTTTTGCACTTTTTAAAAGCTTTTTTACTTTTAAAACCATAACGTCATAGTAAATATTGTCAGTTTTTAAAAAATCGCTAATTTTGCGCTTTCATACTGCGTTCTACTTTGAAATGTTCTTTTAAAAGAGCGCAGTTTTAAAATCAGAAATACAGAAAAAAATATTATTCACAAGATTTCTCACAAACGGGAAGTGCTTTTAAAAGACCGGAGATAACGTATGAAAACCGATGTAGTGATGCCCAAAATGGGCGAATCTATCCAGGAAGGGAAAATCCTGCGCTGGCTGAAAAAAGAAGGTGACAGGATAGAGCGTGATGAAACATTACTTGAAATTTCAACCGATAAAGTAGATACGGAAGTGCCTTCGCCTGTAGCGGGAATTGTTTTAAAACTGATGGCAGCGGAAAATGACACGATAGAAGTCGGCAACGTGATCGCACAGATCGGTGATGAAGCTGACGCAGGAAGTGCAGGATCAGCTCCGGCGCCTCAAGCTGCTGCCGCACCTGCTCCGCAGCCAGTTGCTCAACAGGAAGCTCCAGCTCCTGTACAACAACAGCAAGAAGCCGTACCTGCTCCGCAACCTGTCGCTCAACAAGAAGCTCCGCAGCCCGCAGCACAACAAGCATCTGTTCCAGCTCCCACATCAGGCGGCGCTTTGACAGAAGTTGTCATGCCGAAAATGGGTGAATCTATCCAGGAAGGAAAAATTCTCCGCTGGCTGAAAAAAGTTGGTGATAAAATTGAGCGTGATGAAACATTGCTTGAAATCTCGACCGACAAAGTCGATACGGAAGTTCCTTCGCCGGTAGCAGGAACGATCGCCGAATTACTTGGCGCTGAAAATGATGTGATCGAAGTTGGTAAGGTAATTGCGAAAATTTCAACAGGAGCAGGCGCTCCGGCTTCTGCGCCACAACCTGCTGCTCCTGTACCTCAACCCGCACAACAGCAAGCTCCTGCGCCTCAACCTGTACAAGCCGCACCTGCTTCCCAGCAATCTGCTCCGCAGGCAAATGGCTATACCAATGGTAATGCTGCTCCGGCACCGCAATCTGCTCCTGTACAAGGCGGAACAAAAGAAATTCCACGTTCAAGCGGAAAGCGTTTTTATTCGCCGCTCGTCCGCACAATGGCAGAATCGGAAGGTGTGATGCTTGAAGAGCTTGACACTGTACAGGGTTCGGGAATCGAAGGCCGTGTGACGAAGGATGATTTTAAAAACTTCCTGCAAAATCGCGGTTCGGCTCCGCGTCCGGCGGCAGCGCCTGCTCAACAGCCAACACAAGCTCCGGCAGCTCAGCCTGCTCAACAGCAATCAGCTCCGCGTCCGGCTGCTGCACCTTCCGCTACGCCGTCACGCAACTGGGGAAATGATGTAGAAGTGATCCCGATGGACCGGGTTCGCCAGCTCATTGCGGCTCACATGGTCCAATCGAAATTACAAACCTCGCCGCACGTAACAAGCGTTGCCGAAGCTGATGTAACGGCAATTGTGAAATTACGCGATAAGAAAAAAGCAGAATTTGAAAAACGCGAGGGCTTTAAACTCACGTACACGCCGTTCTTTGCAAAAGCTGCCGTGGACGGTTTAAAAGCGTATCCGATGGTGAATGTGAGCGTGGACGGCACAAATATTATCCGCCACAAAAAGATCAACCTCAGCTTTGCAACGGCGCTTGATGATGGAAACTTAATTGTTCCCGTTATTAAAAACGCGGCAGACCTGAACGTAACCGGGCTTGGACGGGCTGTGGCTGACCTTTCCACACGCGCACGCACGAAGAAACTTTCGCCGGACGATATCCAGGGCGGAACGTTTACGATCACGAATGTTGGTTCATTCGGCAGCTTATTCGGTTCACCGATCATCAATCAGCCGCAGGTGGCGATCA
>JAZKFS010000144.1:0-10159 GCA_040386315.1 Bacteroidota bacterium | reverse complement strand
CGTGCGCGGATCTTTTCCATCATTTCCAGCGCGTTCTTACAAATGCGCCTGTGAACTTTTATTCCTGTACCAATGGTCACCACACCGACAATATCATCGCCGGGAACGGGATTGCAGCATTTAGCATAGGAATATAAAACACCGGACGAGGCCTTACCATCTGCGGTAATATAAATGCCATTACTTGAGTCACGTGCGGTTTTAGCATAGCTGTCAAAACTTTTATCTACCGGCGCCTGCTCGAAATTCGGTACTAAGGGCGCACCGGGCAGTAGTTTCTCGCGGATCATATCCGCTGCGATATCCACATTCAGCGAACCGGAGCCAAGAGCAAAATAAAATTCAGTAGGATTGTCAAATTTTAAAGACGTCAGGATTTTTTCCAGCTCATCTTCATTAATATGGAGATTGAGCTTTTTTGCTTTCCGCATCCACATTTCCTTGCCTTCCACCTGTTTTAAACGCTTTTCTTCGTTTAAAAACTTCCTGATCTGGGATTTTGCCTTGTGTGTAATGACAAAGCGCTCCCAGTCGCGATTTGGCGTTTGATTTTTTGATGTAAGAATCTCTACCTGGTCGCCCGTGTGAAGTTTGTAATCAAGCGGTACGATCTTACCGTTCACCTTTGCGCCAATGCAGCGATTGCCGACCTGTGTGTGAATTTCAAAAGCAAAATCCACCGGAGTCGAACCCTTGGGAATAATCCGAAGCTCACCTTTTGGGGTGAAAATGTAAATTTCATCCTGGTAGAGATTCAGTTTAAAGCTCTCAAGCACCTCTTCGTGCGCTTCATCGCCGGCGTTTTCAAAAACATCGCGCACCCAGTTTGCCCATTCCTCCAGGTCTTTATCTTCTACCCAAGAAACATTCTTTACGGTTTCGGATTTATATTTAAAGTGTGCCGCCACGCCCTGTTCGGCGACTTCGTGCATTTCACGTGTACGGATCTGCACTTCAACGCGCTTGCCGTCATTGCCGATCACTGTTGTATGCAGCGACTGGTAGCCGTTCTTTTTCGGAACAGAAATGTAGTTTTTAAAACGCTCCGGTACTGGAGTGAAAATTTCTGAAATAATCCCGTATGCCAGGAAGCAATCGTTATTATCCTTCGTGTCAAGGATCACACGAACGGCGAATAGGTCATATAATTCATCAAAACCTTTACCGCGGGCGACCATTTTATTATAGATGGAATAAATATGTTTTGGCCGGCCGCTGATCTCAAACTTTATATTGTGTTCTTTTAAGCGTTCCTCGATCGGCGCCGCAAAATTCCTGATGTATTCCTGCCGTTCCTGACGTGTGCCGCGAAGCTCCTTTTTAATATCATCATACGCCTCCCGGTTCAGATATTTAAAAGAAAGGTCTTCCAGTTCCCATTTGATCTTTCCCAAGCCAAACCGATGTGCAAACGGCGCATAAATATCGAGAGTTTCCCGTGCTATCCGCTGCTGTTTTTCCGGTTTTACAAAGTCGAGCGTCCGCATATTGTGCAGGCGGTCAGCGAATTTCACCAGGATCACGCGAACATCATTTACCATGGAAAGCAGGAGCTTCCGGTAATTTTCTGCCTGTTTTATTTCGTGGCTTTTAAAAATGTCATTTATCTTTGTAGCGCCGTCTACAATATCAGCGACCGTCGCGCCAAATTCCGCACGAATATCCTTCAGTGAATATTCTGTATCTTCCACCACATCATGCAGCAGCGCAGCGATCACCGACGCACCGTCCAGCGGGATCTCATCAATGACAATACGGGCTACTTCCAGCGGATGCGTATAATATGGCTCGCCCGAGGCACGAACGTCCTTTTTATGCGCTTCCACACAAAAGTGAAACGCCTTGCGGATTAGATTCTCGTCCACGCGCGGCAGATTCGCCTTGCACTCAGCGATGAGCAGGTCCAGATCGCGCTCAATATCCTGCCCGATCACGTAATTGTCTTCTTTAATTACTTTGCTTTTCATAAAAATCCGGTGCGCTTTTAAAACTTTTTTTTACAACACTTTTTAAAAACGCCTGTAGTATTTTCTTTTTAAAAAATCAAGCTACTGCAATAAATCCGATATTGCAAGTAAAATTTTAACTTTTAAAAAGTTTCTGTTAGAAACTTTCAATTATAGTTATACACACGAACATAAAAATTTGTTCTGCGAAATTCCTTTTTAAAAGAATATTCAGTAAAAAGTGACGAAACATTCTTTAAAGAAATGTAGAGTTGCCGTAGCCGGGGAGAGGTCAATGAGGATGTTGCGCAGGAGAAAGCAGGGCAGTGCGCTTTACATGTTTTAAAAAGTCTTTCGCGACGTAATATGTAATTGCCGGAAATACGATAAATGACAGAGGATTGTCATGAAATGCACCGGCAAAATCAAGGTGGAGAATGTGGATAAACGCCCTCGTCATACCGCAGCCCGGACAGCGGATATCAAAAAGCGTTTTCCAGGGGCATCGTGGCAGAATATTTACCTGAAAATGAAGTTTTAAAAACAAGCCCACCACTGCATACAAAGCGGCCATGCTGCCAATCGGATTGGCAATAAGATAGCTGCGAAATATCCGCAAAAATGCCGGGAAATCTTTAAAACGTGCTTTGTGTATCATACTTTTAAAAAAGGGAAAGAGATAGCTCCTTCCCTTTATAAAAAATTGTTACTTTGTGTCTAATGGCCTTCCGTCAGCCATGTTCAAGCTGCCGGTGAGGATTTTGATAAAATCAATAAGCGACCAGATACCGCAGCCACCGCAGGTAACAAGCATCAGCCACCAGTTCGAATAGCCCATCATCAGCCGGTGAATTCCGAAAGCTCCCAGGAAAAAGCTGATGAGCGCCATCGTGGTCTTGGATTGAAGCTCTTTTTCTTCCGCCATAGTGATATTCCCTTTTTAAAAGATTAGCGCCTACTCTTTGCGGTTTTCGGCAGCCCCGTTTATTGAAAAAATCTATTTGTCAATAAAGTGGTGAAATGTTGAGGCAAGTCAATTTAAAAGGAAATTATGTAATATTCAAAGTTTATTTTCTTAGAAGTTTTAAAAGCTTTTTAAAACTAAGGCGTCGCGCCGGAAACGGTGAACATAAAACGTGGTTTTTCTACCTGCGAAAGTCGCGCTGTAACGTCAAACCGGAAAAACAGCAATAAGCGATTAAATCCAAGCCCGGCTTCGTAGTAAAATTTATCAGGAGTCGCAGAAGTTGTAGGAAGGTGGGTTTGTGTATAATTCAATGTTTCCTTTGAAAACTCCGTCCACGCGAAATTGCCGAAAGTGATGAATTCTACGCCAAACGACGCAATATTGGGAATACGCAAAAGTCCCGGAATGATCTCGCCCCAGTTATGTTCCGCCGAAATGTGAAAATACCTGTCGCCGTAAAATTCCTTCACGCTCA
Source organism: Bacteroidota bacterium (assembly GCA_040386315.1). Lineage (GTDB taxonomy): Bacteria > Bacteroidota > Ignavibacteria > Kapaibacteriales > DASPKH01 > DASPKH01. The sequence goes on along the minus strand of JAZKFS010000144.1, from coordinate 6,771 downwards.
TGCCGCGCAGAACGCCTTCGCCTGCAGTTGCAGAAGCTGACGACTCCAACGAGAAAAATCGCTGTGGCGGAGTTTTGCCTTTTGTAAAACCTGCCAGTACTCGCGTGCTTAATTTCCACAAAAGAAATGTCGGCGTACGCAGGATCATTGCAAATTGATATTGCTGGAAATCAAACGAGCTTTTTAAAAGCGATGTATTGGCAAATTCTGTTTTCAATTGAAAACCAAAATCGGAAACCCGACGCCAGGAATTAAAACGATAATTAAATTCACCGCCAAATGAACGCAGCGTTCCCGCTATCGCCGCAGGATTATCACGGAAAGAGCGGCTTCGGTTAAAAATAGAAAAATTCTCATTCACGCCCGCCGGTTCGTGAAACTCATTTTTAAAAAACAACCGGAATCCTGTCGGACGCGCGAACATTTCGCGCCGGATAAAACGTAATTGACCGAAACCCGCTTCAAAGCCGATCTCGGCGCCATCTGCGTAATAATAATCGCCGTAATCATTTTTAAAAAGAAATGCAAGCTGCGTAATACCACCCGCCTGAACTGTATATGGATTATCCCGCCGCGCCAGCCGCCGGTAATATCCTGCGTCAAAGGAATATTTCCCGTTTTCATCAAGATACTGTTTTAAAAGCGCCTCGCCGTACACGCGCTTATCTGCAAAACCATAGCCGCCTTTTAAAGACGCAACGGTAAAATCTGTGAGCGAATCCGTCAAACCCAAGCCAAGGTACGCGCCATGAACGCGATTGTACCGGATAATATCTTCAAAGCCCGTAAATGGCGTGCGATTCAGCCGCGCTATCACACGCGTCACATCGCCAAAAAACCTGTCAATGATCGTTGCGTTTAAAACCGAGTCGGGATTGTCACGCTCCTGCTGGATCACGTCGTATGCTTCAATTTCTTCTGCACGCAGCGGCAGCACATTATTTTCACGCCAGAATGTGGAATCAAAAACCTCAGCAGATTTCACACTTTCCACGCGCCGTCTTTGAAAAAGCTCATCGTCTAAAACTTTATTGAATTCATAATCATACGCGACATTTTCAATATCAATATCCAGGCGCGGCGCAAATACCCAGAGAATTCCGGCTTCGGCAGACGTGGAAATGCGCAGCCCGGCGGGCATGATAAATTTATCAAATTCATCAAATCGCTGTTGATACGTAAGCTTCGCGTCAAACGGCAGTTGTACAGCGCGGTTTGGCGTCAATTCGGCCTCAATGGGAATTGCGCGGTCAGCGTCCACATTAATGTATCCTTCAAAAAGCTTTCGCTGGCTGGAAGCAGGGGTTACTTTTATCCGCGTGACCGTTCGCTCGCCATCATAGGTTTCGCGTTCTAAAACGAAGTCGTAATAATCAATCGCATCGGGGTGAAACGGTGTTGCGATTTCCTGATTGAGAAGCTGGACATAATCATCGTACGCATTGATATTTGTACCGAACGAAACGAAATTCGCTCCTGCCGGAATATTCGCGCTTTGCCTGCGCTGGAGAATCTCATTAAAATACTGGTCGGGCTTTTTAAAATATCCCTTTGAAAATGATTCGAGAATGGACATTATCGCTGTGTCACCCGCCCGGCTGGAACGCCCGGCTGTGGTAGAGTCTGCGCTTACAACGAATTTAGTATAAAGCGTGTAGGAATAATTCAGAATGGAATCGCGCTGCGCTTCTTTCCTTTTTAAAACCTTTCGCATGATCGCAACAGCCGGATCTTCTGCTGTTACGACGACGTCAGCCGTTGTGAAAGCCGCCTCACGCATACGAATATGGAGCTTTAAAGAATCTTTTAAAAAGATTTTCTGCTGAATAGTTTCATAGCCGATCATGGAAAAGCTGAGCGTGTATTCACCGGGCTTGAGTTTTAAAAGAAATTTTCCGCCTGTCGTTGAAATATTCCCGTTTTTTGTACCTTCAGCGCGAACCGTTACAAAACGTAATGGATCGCCGCTCGCCGAATCGGAAATAATCCCCGAAACAACCGCCTGTTGAGCCGATGCTGCAAATGGAATTATAAAAAAACTAAAAAAAATAGAAAGGAAAATACGCATGAAGTAGATTTGTTTTTTAAAACTAATTTCATACCAAACGTACTATTTTTAAAAGAGTTTTAAAGAAGTTTTTAAAAGATATTTTTTGTGCAAAACGCAGATATTTTTAAAACAATAAGCACCCGTCATTTTTAAAAACAAAAAAACCTTGTACATTTCTATACAAGGTTTTTCTGTTTTTTCTTTTTTTTTCGAGTAGCGGGAGCCGGACTTGAACCGACAACCTTCGGGTTATGAGCCCGACGAGCTACCAATTGCTCCATCCCGCGATATTAGACTGCAAATATACAGACCATTCTTTTAAAAACCAAATAATTATTACTTTTTAAAAGAAATATCTTTTAAAAGCTTTTAAAAACATCCAACGTTTTATGCTCACGCGAAAAATCTGTATTTTTGATAAAATAAGCGTGAAAAACCGCTTTTTAAACGGATTAAATCTTTTAAAAGCAAAATAGCAAGCTCTCTTTAAAAATGTTAACTTCCCAAAACTGGCTCAAAGAATTTTATAATTTTACGTGGACTCCGCAGGAGATCTCGGATATTCTCACCATGCTCGGCATCGAGGTTGAGGCGATCCATGATCAGGGCGGAAAATTTGACGGATTTATCACAGCAAAAGTTCTCGAACGCGAAAAACATCCAAATGCAGATAAGCTCTCCGTGTGTAAAGTTTTTACGGGAAGCGAGGAGCGCACTGTGATCTGTGGCGCATCGAATGTTGCCGCAGGGCAAACAATTATTCTCGCTACCGAAGGCGCGATCGTACCGTCAAACGGAATGAAGATCGAGCGGCGTTCCGTTCGCGGCGTGGAGTCGCAGGGAATGATCTGCAGCGAAACCGAGCTGGGGCTTGGCGAGGATGGCAGCGGAATTATGGTTCTGCCGGAGGAAACGGAGATCGGACAGCCGCTCGCGAAGTTTTTAAAACTCACCGACGTTATCTATGATACGAGCATTACGCCAAACCGCGCGGATTGTTTAAGCCATTTTGGGCTTGCCCGCGAACTTGCGGCGTATGGTGGAACACCACTTCAATTGCCAACTGCAGATCTAATAGAAAGTGGAAATCCTGTTTCAGATGTTTTAAAAGTAATTATTGAAGACGCTGAAAAATGTCCGCGATATGCTGCGCGCGTAGTAAAAAATGTAAAGATCACCGATTCACCGGAATGGTTGAAAAACCGGTTGGAAGCCGTTGGACTTCGTCCGCGAAATGTCGTGGTGGATGTCACGAATTTTGTGATGTACGAATGCGGTCAGCCGCTTCACGCGTTTGATCTGGACACCGTTGCCGGAAATACGATCATTGTAAAAACTGCGCGAGATGGTGAAAAATTTACAACACTTGACTCAAAAGAGCGTACGCTTGATAGTGAAATGCTGATGATCTGCGATGCGGAAAAACCTGTTGCAATTGCTGGAGTGATGGGCGGCGAAAATTCTGAGATCAGCGATACAACAACGAATATTTTAATCGAATCTGCATACTTCGCGCCATCGAGCGTTCGTAGAACTTCTAAAAAGCTGGCAATCCAGAGCGACGCGGCATATAGATTTGAGCGCGGTGTTGATATGGGCGCGGTGATCTATGCGCTTGACCGCGCGGCGCAAATGATCGCGACGCTTACGGGCGGGGAAATTCAGCGTGGAATTATTGATGTTTACCCGCAGCCACTTTTAAAAACTGTGATCACGCTTCGCTATCAGCGCGCGGCAGATATTATCGGTGTTGAGATCCAGGCGTCGCAAATGCAGGATATTTTGCGCAATCTTGGTTTTACTTTTAAAAACTCAGATGGAAATTCGCTCGAAGTAGAAGTGCCGACGCACCGTGTGGATATTTTTGGCGAAATTGACCTGATCGAGGAAATCGCGCGGATGTATAATTACGATTATATTCCCGTGGATGGCGCGCTGGCAATTTCTTTCGGTTCTGAAAACATCCCGGCAGAACTTGCGCCCGTGACTTTTAAAAACAAAATGCGCGAATATTTTGTGCAGCAGGGTTTTCGTGAAATTGTAACGCAAAATATGATCGAACCGCGCGCGGCGCAATTATTCACCGAAGATTATGTGAAAATCGCGAATCCGCTTGGCGAGGAATTATCCGCGATGCGTCCGTCTCTCGTGCCATCGCTTTTAAAAACAATTGAACGGAATGTCCGGCTTGGCGCGAAGGATTTGCAGCTTTTTGAAACAGGAACAATTTTCTATAAAACTTTAAAGCCGGAATCACAACGTGTTTCGGGTTACGGCGAGCGCGAAAAGTTTATTTTTGCAATTTCCGGCGACGCGCATCCGATGCAGTGGGGCGCGAAATCTGCCCGCATGGATTTTTATGATATAAAAGGAATTCTGGAAAACCTGATCTCCGTGATGCGTTTTAAAAACCTGACGTTTAAAAGAATTGAAAAAGATCAAAATCCGGCGTTTTCGCAAAATGCGGTTCAGATCTTGTTCGGAAAGCGCGTGGTTGGGTTTTGTGGTGAAATTGCAGGAAAGTTTTTAAAAGAATTCAAAGTGGAGCAGCCCGTTTTTGTTGCAACGCTGAATCTGGCGGAATTGAAAAATGTGCCGGTTTTAAAACAAAAATATTCGCTTGTTTCTCCGTATCCGGCGGTTCGTCGGGATGTGGCGTTCGTGTTGGATGAAGCGACCGGTGCTGATGAATTGAAAAGACTGATCGCTAAAAATGGCTCAGAGCTTTTAAAAAGTGTTGATGTTTTTGATGTTTTTAAAGGCGCTGCACTTGGCGAAGGCAAGAAAAGCCTGGCGTTTGCGCTGATGTTCGCCTCACCAGAACGAACGCTGATTGATGCTGATGTGGAAAATGCCGTTGCAAAAATTATTACGGAAGTCGAAGCGAAATTCGGCGCGAAATTAAGAAACTAAAGTTTTAAAAGAATTATAAAAATAGATTTTAAAAAGAAAAATGGAAAATCACTGGCATTTGAATAGTGAGAATGATATAAAGCCAAAAGCGGAATTCCAGGCGGCGATAATGAAGCTGTGGGAATCGGTGCGCCGCAGCGGGCAGCTGATCCAGTCGCTGAACCGTGATAATGAGCATTTGACAGCGAAAATTGGCGAAATGGACCAGAGTTTTCGTGAGCGCTCGTCGTCGCTGGCAGAGCTGCAGGTGCGGCTCGGAACGCTGGAAGGCGACCTGGCGGCGTATGAAAATCTGCAGAATAATTACCAGATGTCGCAGGAAAATATAAGTGACGCGTTTTTAAAAATACAGCATCTGGAACGCGAAAATGCCGATCTGCGAAGCCAGGTGGAAAATTTTACAGAACTGGAAAAGTCGCTTTCAATTTTGCAAAAGGAGATCGTGCGGCGCAATTCTGAGATGAATACGCGCATTAATGAAAGTTTTAAACAAAAAGCGCAGATCGCGGAATTGGAAGGGCAGATTTTTGAAATGAATAAACTGCGAGCGCAGCTGGACGAAGCGCGGAATATTATTGCGAATTTTGAGCAGAACGGAAGTTTTAAAAGCGCACAGACAGACAGCGAACTTGAGGAAATTATTGCCGCGCAGCAGGAAACAATTGATTCGTATTCGCGGCAGATATTTGAATTGAAAAAAGGACAAGCGGGAAATTTTGATAATCCTTTTAAAAACTTTGAAGAAGCGGCGCAAAATATCCGGCAGGAAGGTTTTGTCGTAGATTATGATACCAATGTCGCTGCTGCAATTGACGCGGTTCGCCAGGAAGAGGAAAAGCTGCGCGATGAGTATGAAATTATCATGGTTCGCCAGCAGGAAGTGTTGGATCAATATGCAGAAAATTTACAGAAAGCTGAACGTGAAAATGCTGAAAAGGACGAGTTTTTAAAAGACCTGCAGATGCGCGTGAGTGATTATGAAGAAGCGTATGTGGCGCAGAAAGATGTTATTGCCGGGCTGCAAATGGAAGTTGATCTTTTAAAAGAACAGGAAAGCGCGGAAATTTCGGAAGAAAAAGACGACACGCAGGCGCTACAAATTATGCTTCAGGAGATCAGCGAGCAGAAGCAGCGCGCGGAATTTGAGCGGAATGAAATTGCCGAGGAGCTTTTAAAAACGCGGCAGATGTTCGGCCTGGCGCAGGAGCAAATTCAGGATCTACAGAAAATTGAAGATGAATATGCGCGTATGCAGTCCGAGCATAGCGAATTGCGCCGACGCGTGGACGAGTTGCAGAACTCGCAAAAAAAAAACGGTGACGTCTCAGAAGCAATTTCGACCTTACAAGCGAAAGTAGATGAACTGCAGGGACGTTTTAAAAATGATGAAACTGAAATCGCGCAGCCGGAAGTTTTAAAAGAAAAGTTTTTAAAAGAAGAAGAAAATATTCCGGAAGATATTCCTTTTAAAAAGCCGGAGATTCAGCGTCCCGATATGGAGCCGGAAATTGAGGAAGTGGAAATAGACGCGCCGGAAATCACAGAAACCGAACCGGAAAAACCTTTTAAAAGACAACCGGAAACGAAACCGACGGAAATTAAACCAAAGAGAGCTTTAAAAGAAAAAGTGGTGGCAAATCCGGCAAAAGATATGGTAATTGACCGGATGGCGGCGCTTTTGGAGCGGCTGGAAAAGTCAATTGTATAATACTTTGGGTTATTTTTCAGGTTTTTAAAAAGAGTTTTTAAAAACAAAAGTGTGAAAATTTCGCACAAAAAACGTATTTTTACCAAGATTTAAAAAAAGA
>JAZKFS010000143.1:0-10115 GCA_040386315.1 Bacteroidota bacterium | reverse complement strand
ATTCGCGATTGCCGCGTCGCGCAAAAGCCGCTCCTCGCAATGACGGCTATTTTTTAAAAGCTTCTATGTTTTAAAACCAGTTGGCCTTGTTGTTTATATAAAGCATTCTTTTAAAACGCTTACTTAACTATCCGGCAAATCTTCGTATCTCCAATATCGTTACATTCAAATGTATAGGAGCGCCAGAAATCTTTTAAAAGCTGCTGATGTGCGGGATCATCCATCACGTCTTTTCCGGGATTGATCGCGTCGTAATTGATATAGATCGCGCAGCCCTGAGCTGTTGCTTCTGCTATTGTATTACGAGTTTTTAAAAGAAGTTTGCCCGCATCGCGCTTCTCTTCGATATATATTTTCTGCAAACCAATTATTTGTACATCTGATGAAAAGCGTTCGTAATACGCTTCCACGATCCAACTTCTTCCTGTAATAAAGAGGGAATTTGACGGTAGTGTCTTTGCAACAGGATACGTTTTTGAGTAATAGTAATCATTTTCCTGTGAGCTGATAAATCTCATGCTGCCAAAGTAATTGATAAAAAGCAGCAGCAGCCCGATAGAAAGAATCTGCAATGTATTTCGCCGCCGCTCTGTGTCTGCTGCCGCTACCGATATGCCAAAAAGCCCAATCCACACGCACAGCAGTTGCGGAAACCAGAACTCCGGGCTTTGCGGTACCCAAAAGCAGAAAAATGCGGCATACGGCAAAAACCAAAGGAAAGCTGCAAGCGCTACAGGCGTGAATTTTAAACGGAAGGTACCGATAGTTTTCCTGTTTTTAAAAACCAGGTAGAAGAGCCATGCAAAAACCGTGATAGTGATGAACCCAAGAAAGTAGGCAAATCCAATGTTGATATGCCGGACAAGATATATCTCATCTTCCATATTATTGTCAGCGAAGAGCCTTTTCATCAACGACTGAACTTCAGGGATTGCGAAGGCGAAATTTCCACCAACAATAGAACGACAGAATCCAAAGGCAGCTTTAGCAAAAGTAGTGAGCGCGAATGGACTCCACGCGCTACCTTCGGATGCGTATCGCGTCGTCCAGTATTGAATGTCCTGTATTGAAGAAAAATTGAGGAATCCAAAAACAACATATAAATAGGGAATTCCCACCACCGGGATAATGGCGGCAGAATACCCCGCAATACTTTTTAAAAAGGTGATGTTGCGTGAGCGATGTTGCAACAGCACGATGCCCAGCACCGGCAGAAAAAAAAGAACATGGATCTGGTGAAACAGGATCGCCGCGCCGTGGAAAAATCCCACAGCAAGGAATGTCTTTACATTTGGTTTTGGATGGGTTAAAAAATAAAGCGCGAGCAGGAGAAAAAAAACAGGAATAATATATACTTCGATGACTACTGAGTGAAACCAATATCCGAAACAAGCCAAAACCAATAAACTGCCGGCTGCTGACTCAAATACTGATCCCTGCATTCTATTGCGCAATAAAAGATAAAACACGGAAACTCCCGCTGCCCCAAAGATCGCATTTAAAAAAGCTACAAGAATAACGCTGTCAAGCGTAATCCCCGACAATCGCAGCAGAACGACCCAGCCCGCCGCTGCCGGATTATACAGCAGGTGATGCGGGTGAAATACCTCCATTTCCCAGTCTTTGATCGCGTGGCTGTTTACATGCTGATTTTCCTGATGTAGCATCCGCGCCGTGATCGCATCAATACTGTTGATATATTCGATGCTGTCATGCGTTGTGCCGATACTGCGCGACAGGGTAAAGCCGTACACTGCCAGCGCCGCAAAAAATATTATAATAACTTCACTTACTTTCACACTCTGCATAAAAAAATTATCCGTATGGTCTTTTTGTAATTATTGTTCTAAAGGTTTTATGTGATATTTTGGTGTTCAGTTACAATGCGCTAAATTACAAAACTTTCCACGTGAGGTTGTATCCCGGTAGGGAAGAATCTTTTAGGAATCAATTATTTCATACACATTTTAAAAGCAATTTCTCCTGCTTTTAAAAACAACACTTTTAAAAAACGATACTTTTAAAACACCCACTTTTAAAAACTCATGATCTCGCTTTCAAAACTTTTACAAATTCAGTATCCGGTAATTCTTGCATCACAGTCACCACGCCGTAAGCAGCTTTTACAACAGCTCGGCCTCGAATTCTCCGTCCAGCCGTCCGGCCTCGACGAAACCGCTGTTCCTTTTAAAAACGATTTCAGCGAATTCGTCACACGGCTCGCCCTTTTAAAAGCGCAGGACGTTGCCGAAAAAACGCAGGAACGCTCAATTATTATTGGTGCTGACACAATTGTAGTTTTAAAAGGTGAGAAATTAGAAAAGCCGGTTGATGCAGTAGATGCCGCGCGAATGCTGCGAATGCTTTCGGATAATGTTCACACTGTTTTCACTGGAATTGCACTAGTAGATTCCAAAACCGGAGTTTTTAAAACCGCGTGCCAGGAAACAGCTGTAACTTTCCGCGAACTTGATGAAGAAGAAATTGTAGCGTATATCACAACTGGTTCGCCATTAGATAAAGCGGGCGCGTATGGAATTCAGGATGATTTCGGAGCAGTATTTGTGCGGGAAATAGCAGGGGATTATTACAATATCGTCGGGCTTCCGCTGGAATTGCTGTACAGGAAATTAAAAGAGTTTTTAAAAGAAATTAAAAACCCCTCTTTTTAAAAAGAAGGGTTTTTAATTTTTAAAAAGAATTAATCTTCATTGAGAGGTTTTACATACGGCTTCATTTCCGGCAATGATAGGTTCACTACCTTGATACCGTCACTTCCTTCCTGCCCAAAAAATGTAGCTGTTTTATCGTTATTCCACACCGTCATTTCTGGGTAAAATATCGCGTGGTGCGTGTATTCAAATGGGAGTGTAGCTGTTCTTACCGCGCCATCAGCAAGCATAAATTCACATATAGAAACCCCTTCTTTTGCCCGTGAGCGGTATGCGCAGATCACGCTGCTATCTGTCAGCTGTATGCTGCTGCTGCTTTCACCTGCGTAATTATCCAGTGAGGATTCATCTTTTATAAAGGAATTGATCCATATTTTTTCACCGCGCGCGCCTGTTTTTATAGCGACATATGGCCCTGTGATATATGTATAGGTGGTGGAGGGGGCTGAGCGCATCCCACCCATCCCGGCTATAGGCATACCGGAGCTATAGCTTGTAGAAACTCTATATGATTCAAGCAGGTTGAATGTTTCCCCATTTGGAAGGTTAAATGTTCGCACTAAGCGGTAATTTTCAAATTCATCCTCGTCTATCAGCTTTTTAGCATCACCTGTAGTAAATTTATTCAGAGTATTAAACAGCGGGACATTTTGCGTAAAATCATATTTAGCGGTAGAAAATCCCTGAGTTAGTTCGCCGTTTGCATACAGCCAAGCTGTTGAAATGTTATCATCAGAAGTAATCACTACTTGCGGTTGTACAGGCCAGCCATTTTCCTCAGCATTTTTTACCGACGCAGAGGTTGCTTTGATCTTTTTTGCTACATTTTCTCCTGCTGCCAGGCGATACATAGTTTCCCACACAGCATCTTTTTCTAAATCATACGAGGAATAATAAATGTCACCGCGACCGTTAACCAATAAAGGGGAAGATACGGTATGAGTTGTTGATTTCAAACCCAAGCCGCCCCAGCCAAAGCTCAAGCCTACTTCATTGCCATTATTTTCCGGTATCTCCATTGAGAATTGCTTTGTGTATATCTGCGAAAAATCATTCCCAAAAAGTACTATCCTTGCTGTTGAATAGCTTTTATCATCTTTTTCCTTTACTTCAGGCGCTACAGTTACAAGCACTTTAGAAGAGTCCGATGAGATGGTGAACTGGGCGTACTCAATACCATTAAGGCGGTCCAGGTCATCTTTAAAAAGATTTATTTTTTGAATCAGCTTTCCATCTTTGCTGTCAATTTTCCGTGCAATAACTTTAAGCGAATCATCCAGAACAAGGGTAGTCAAAATATTAATATCATTACCGCTGCACCATACAGTTGGCATACTTTCATCTTCATCGCATTTATAGTATTTACTCCACAGTGTGTCAAGCTTGGAGCTAAACATACGGATTTTGAGGTTTTCCTTATCTTCATCTTTCGCTACGCGTACGATTCTGGCATCGTTCATTTTTACAACCGATTTGTAAGGATCAAACGGGTCTTCGACCGGCAGTTGTACGGTACGCACATTTTTAGTGCCGGGTTTCATTGTGATCGTTCTTTCGGCTAATGCTGCGCACGATTGTAAAGCGGCAAAGCTTACTGCTATGGCAATGATCTGGGTCAGTCTTTTAAAATCTGTAGTCATGGAACCTGTGTGATATAGTGTGTAAAAGGTGAATATTTCTCCATCGGGGCTAAATATATGAAATAATTTCTATATGGTAAAAAATATTGGTGCTTAGTGCTAATTTTCTATAATTATATAGCAACAATTTTAAAGTATTTTTAAAAGGAAATTTTAAAAGAAATCAAAAACATTCTTTAAAGCAGTTTTCAACTTTTTTTATCTTTTCTTTGCATATAAAAATATAAATATTATCTTTGCCCTAATAATAGCAAGCACTTCCACCACTATTTTAAAAGTAAAAGGCCATATTCACCCATATATTTTTTGTTTTTCCATTTTTATTAAGGGAGCGTTGAATGAAACGTGTTACAGCATTATTTTGCCTTTGTGTAGTTCTTAGTGTAAATTCTTACGGACAAACCGGATTTCAAAAAGGCAGGACGTGGATCGGGCCTACAATTGGATATGGATTTGGAGGTATTGGTTTTGGAGCAGGCGTTGAATATGGTATTACACCAAATATTGGCTTTGGGCTAGAAGGTGCTTATAGCAGTTTTACTCAGGATCAGATCGGAATTAAAATAGATTATACGATTATTACCGCACTCGCAGCAGCATCATACCACTTTTCACCAGGTGAGCAATTTGATCCGTTTGTTAAAGCCGGTATTGGATATATCAATGTAGACCAAAAATTTCAGGACTCCGCACTCAATGCCTTTTTTCAGCCCGCCTATGCATCCGGTATTGGAATTACAGGGCAAATTGGTGCACGTTACTCAATAACACCGAATATAGATTTGCGTGCTGCAATCGGGTATCCTTTTCTGGCTTCTGTGGGCGTAGATTATGCTTTTGGTGGTTCCAAATCAACTCGCCAGAAAGATGCTGATGCGACTACAACAACAGAGCAGGGCAGTACCACCAGTGCTACTACTGCCTCAGATAAATATTCTATTTTTATCGGGCCGTATATTGCAGGTAAAGGAAGTATTCCGATTGCTGTGGCTGAAAGTCGTTTAATGGCGCCCGGATTTAATCCGGATTTTGGTGTTACAGCGCTTTTTCCATTTGGAAAGGGAAGTAGCATGGGGGTGGGTGTAGATCTGGGATATACAGGATATACCTATACAACCAAACCATTAATAAGCAATGATACGACTGATGCAATAAATACTATTAAAGAAAAATATAATTATATTACTTTTGCTCCATACCTTAACCTTGGTGGATTTACTTTAGGCCTCAACTTCGGTTTCCCAAGCTCCGCAACATTTACCGACGATAATGATTCTACGGTATCAATGGTTCGCGATACAAATACAATATTTCCTAAAGAAATTGATGCAACGCAATATCTCAAAACTCTGATGGAAGTTCGCGTTGGCGGAATGATTCCTGTATTTTCAAATGATATGGGAAGACTCAATATCAATCTACAGGCCGGATATGTATTCTCCGGGCTTTACACTGACCACAAAAATTATGTTGGTGCTTATGAAGGAACTTCTTTAGATCCTAATAATAATAAAAAACCAAAAGAAGAACTTAATCCAACTCCTGTAACACTTTCCTTAGGACTAAGTTATTTGTTTAATTTGGGTTTTTAAAACCAAGTAAAATAATCTCTTTTAAAGCAGCTCACCATATAGTGGGCTGCTTTATTTTTTTTACCTATAAGCAAAAAAAACAGATTATTTATTAATTTTTCTTTAGATTTATGTGTTACCAGTTTTAAAAGAATTACTTTTAAAAACAAAACATCTATGGCCCAGTCACTTGCCCCAAATATTCGCGGTTTTCGTGAGATATCCCGAACACTAACGCTTCTCTCGCCGTGGCTGCTCACGTTTGCGGTCTTCTGGCTGTACCCGCTTTTGTATGCGCTCTATATGAGTTTTACAAAGTATTCTACCCTGACCAATACTGCCGATTTCATTGGTTTAGCGAATTATGCAAAGATTTTTAAAGATTATTTTTTCTGGAAAGCCCTCACTAATACGGCGATATTTACGATTGGCACCGTTCCGGTAACGACGACGCTCGCGCTGGCGCTGGCGGTAATGCTCAATAGTAAACTCGTTCGTGGCGTTGGTTTTTTCCGTGCCGCATATTTTATACCGTCGGTGACGTCCCTTGTGGTGATCGCGCTGATATTTACCAATCTCTATTCAAAAGACGGATATGTCAATGCGCTTTTTCACATGATGGGACTGGAAGGGTCACAGCGTGGATTCCTGCTGACGCCAAGCACAGCGCTTGGATCGATCATGGCGATGGATATTTGGATTGCGACGGGATATTACATGGTACTTTTCCTGGCGGGATTACAGACAATTCCGGCTGATCTCTACGAAGCAGCACGCCTTGCCGGAGCTTCCGCATGGCAGCAGTTTAAAATGATCACTCTCCCGCTTATCCGCCCCACGATGCTTTTCGTTGTCGTTATTAATTCCATTAAATCTTTCCAGATATTTGTGGAAATCTACGTAATGACAAAAGGCGGGCCGCTGAATTCTACTAAAACACTTGTTTATCAGGTATTTGTCAATGCATTTGAAAAGGCAGATATGATGGGTTATGCTTCAGCGCTGGCGTATGTTGTATTCTTTATAATTCTCAGCTTCTCACTTATCCAGATGAAGCTTTTAAAAGCGCGGTAATTACTAATCTCAAAGTCTCCCTTAGTAAGGGAGATGCCGCAGGCAGAGGGATTTTCTTTAAAAACAAAAAAGTCTTCCCGTTTTAAAAACAGGAAGACTTTTTCTTTTAAAATATTTCTTTTTAAAAACTATTCTACGGAAGAGGTTTTTAAAACTGACTTTGGAAGCCGCACAAAAACCGAATACGCAGTTGGCGAATTTTTTGCATTGCTTTCTACGATAAATTCCAACCGGTTCAGCGTATCGCTCATTCCCGCTGTATTCATTGAAAGTCTGATCTTGCCGGTTGTCATAGGATTTACCGTTGGCGTCATTACTACCACCGAAGCGCACCAGCAGGAAGGAGTTACACTTTTTATCACGAGAGGCGAACCACCTTTATTTAAAACTTTGATCTCCCTGATAAGAAATTTTTCCGACGTTTCAGCAATATCCATCACCGATGGCACAAGCTGGATTTCCGCTGCATTGAGCGTGTCACTTGTTTGTACAGATGATTGTACTGCTAATTCCGGCTCACCGCTTTTAAAAGCAGTCGTTATCGCAAAAAGTGCGATCGGTATTATAAAAAATTTCTTTGTCAATTGTATATTACTCCGCTTTTAAAACTTCTTCAAAAACATCCTGAAAATTATAAAATCCTTGTTTTCCGTGAACCCATTGCGCTGCTGCTAAAGCTCCAAGCGCAAACCCACTGCGGTTTTTAGAACGATGCGTTAGTTCAATTGTATCTGCCAATGAATCAATATACACCGTATGCGTTCCCGTCGCTTCGCCGAGGCGAATTGAGCTGACGTGAAGCGAGTGCGGAGAAATCACGCCGTGCGACGTTTCCTGTAGAATGTCGTTTTTCCTGAAAAATTCTTTTAAAACAATATCAGCAATACTCAGCGCTGTTCCGCTTGGGCTGTCGGCTTTCCGGTGATGATGCAGTTCGTGGATCGCCACGTCATAGTCATGCACGCTATTGGCGAACTGCGATGCGCGCTCGACGATCTTGTAAAACATCTGCATCCCGATCGAGAAATTTGATCCATAGACCACGCCAATCCCGGATTGGTTTACTAATGCCTCAACTTCTCCCTGATGATCTTTCCAGCCGGTCGTGCCGATCACAAGATTTTTTTTGAGATGGCCAAGAGTTTCCACGTTTTTTAAAACAGCTGACGGGCTTGAAAAGTCAATCGCCACATCAAAATCATGCCGCTCGTGCCTGTAGATCGGCTTGTCAATATCAAAAATTTCGGTTACTTCGATTTTTTTTGTTTCTGCCAGGCGTTCAATTTCCCGGCCCATCGCGCCGTAGCCCAGGATTGCGATTTTTAAAGGTTCTCTTTTCACGACTGTGTCTCTTCTGATGATAAGTGATTTTCAGTTGTAGTTGAATTGGTGTCCGATACGATTTTTCCTTCTAAAAGTTCAATTCTCCGCGCACCGGGAAAATAATCTATAAGCTCGGAACTGTGCGTGGAAAGTATCACCAGCGCACCGTTTTCTGCTGCTTTTAAAAGGATTTGCGCTGTCTGTGCTGTTGCCACGCTGTCCAGATTTCCTGTCGGCTCGTCGGCAATAATTACTTCCGGTTTTAAGATCAGCGCCCGCGCCAATGCCACAAAATGCTTCTCGCCGCCGGAAAGATTCTTGGGAAATTTATCACGTAAATGACTGATACCGATCTCCGCAAGTATTTCTAAACCCGCTTTATTTGCTTCGCTTTTTGAAAACCCATTGACGAAAAGCGGGTATAAAACATTTTCAAAAACCGTGTACTGGCTGATGAGTTTCGTATCCTGAAATACAATTCCCATCTGGCGCAGATATTTCCTCAGTTCCGGCGCATGCATCTTCCGCGTGCTCTTCCCGTTTAAAAGCACATCGCCTTTATCGGGATACATGTCCGCAAAAAGCAGTTTTAAAAACGTCGTTTTTCCCGCGCCGGTCGGGCCCGTGAGCAGGATGGATCTTTTATCTGAAATTGTACAGCTAATATCATCCAGCGCAGGGATTGCCTCAAATTGCACAGTTACCGAGCGAAGTTCAAATGTCATTTTCTTTTAAAAAAGATCAACGTCTTACAATTAACGTTTTAAAAAATTCCGCCGCGATTCCACAATTTCCAGAGCCAGTTGAATTGCTTCCGCCGTGCTCGCCTCGTCCGCCATATTTTTTCCTGCAATCGCATACGCCGTTCCGTGATCCGGTGACGTGCGTACAATGGGCAGATTCGCCGTAACATTCACACCTGCGCCATTGGCAATGAGTTTCAGCGGGATCAATCCCTGATCGTGATACATCGCCAGGATCCCGTCGTAGTTTTTAAAAGCGCCATGTGCGAAAAAACCATCCGCCGGATGCGGCCCGTCCACGTCAATCCCGCTTTTAAAACATTCTTCAATCGCTGGTTTTAAAACCTCAATTTCTTCCGAACCAATTGCGCCAGCCTCACCTGCGTGAGGATTCAATCCAAGCACGGCAATTTTCGGGTTCGGCGTTGCGAAATCTTCCCATAGTGTTGTAAAAAGCGTTGTAATTTTTTCTTTAATTCTCTCTTTAAAAATCACCGCTGCAACATCTTTTAAAGGAATATGGATCGTCGCCAGCGCCACGCGAAGCCTGCCGGAACACAATATCATCATTGGATTGTCCGCGCCCGCCGCATGAGCCAGCATTTCCGTCTGCCCGGGGAAATTCCACCCAACATTTTGCAATGCGTGCTTTGAAACAGGCAACGTGAGTATTGCATCGAATTCTTTTAAAACTGTCGCCTGAGCAGCTTTATCAAGCGCTTCAGCAGCAAGTTGTGCTGGCCGTTTTGTTTCACGGCCAAATTCCACCGGCGCGTAATTCTCGCATTCTAAAACTTTTAAAAAAATCCCACCAACAGAAAAACTATCATCTTTAAAATCAACCGGAAGTTTTGCTTTTACAACATATTCTTTAAAAGTTTCGGAATTTCCGCAAAACGTCAATTCGTGGCTTTTTAAAAGCTGCTGAATTTCACTTTTTAAAAGCGCTTTTACAAAAACCTCGATGCCGATACCATTTACATCGCCGGTTGTGATGATGAGTTTTGTCAATTATCTTATATTTTTTAAAAGCTTTTGAAACTGTTCGAAAATATT
This sequence comes from Bacteroidota bacterium, assembly GCA_040386315.1. GTDB lineage: Bacteria > Bacteroidota > Ignavibacteria > Kapaibacteriales > DASPKH01 > DASPKH01. The sequence goes on along the minus strand of JAZKFS010000143.1, from coordinate 36 downwards.
ACAAGAAAATTACTATCGGATTTTTTTTACAAACTA
>JAZKFS010000142.1:24438-39439 GCA_040386315.1 Bacteroidota bacterium | reverse complement strand
CTGGAAGTTATTTTTCAGGCCGCGAATTAGTTTTAAAAAGGTTTTCTTTTAAAAACTTTTAAAAACTCTCCTAAGGGTTTATCAACGAATAATTTAACGCTGCTTACAGGATAATTTCTGTAAGCAGCTTTTTTTTTACTTTTTGTTTTATTGTAAATAATTGTGTGATAGCGAATATTTTTAGTATTTTTCATCTCATATTAAAGACGCTAACGGAACTTTATGAGGTTTTTAATTATTCGTATGAATTGCAGATCATAATTTTTAAAAGGAGTTTGAGAAAATGAACATTGAAACTAAAAAAGTTCAGGATGTATTGGTAGTAAAACCGGCGGAAAAGCGGCTTGATGCAAAGGTCGCGGTAAGTTTTAAAGAAGCAATGGTGGAGTTTATCAATACGGGCAGCACACTTATTGTGCTTGATCTGTCAGGAGTGGACTTTGTGGATTCGAGTGGGCTTGGCGCTATTGTTTCGAGTTTAAAAGTGCTTGGCCGTAAAGGTGATATTGTGATCGCGGGAGTTGGCACTTCTGTGCTGCAGATGTTTTCGCTTACACGGATGGACAAGGTTTTTAAAATGTTTCCCACCCAGGAAGAAGCGCTACAGGCGCTTTCCCGTTAATTCTTTAAAAAGAGGAATTCCGCTGTGAGCCCTTCCGGCAATATAAAGCTGACTATTCTCAGCACACTGGACAATGTACCTCTGCTGGGCGCATCTATCAATAAAATGTGCTCGCTTATTTCTATGAGCGAGGAGCAGGCTTTTCAAATGGAGCTATGCGTGGTAGAGGCGTGCAATAATGTGATCAAGCACGCATATAATAATGCTTCGGACAAGGAAGTGGAAGTTGAGGTGCGTTTTTTTGATGACCGTATTATATTCACGATCTGTGATGCCGGTACGAGGAAACCAACTGATCTGCCTCATACGCTTGACTATGATCCGCAAGATCTGGATAATTTACCTGAAGGCCGCATGGGGCTTTTTCTCATTCATGAGATCATGGATGAGATACATTATGAAGCAGATGGAAGCAAAAATATTTTTACGATGACGAAATTTCTTTCTCCGAAGCCGTAGGAACCTGGTTTTAAAACTTTACGGAAATTATTTTTAAAAGCAATGTGTTTTTAAAAATTATTAATTGTACACCGGATGTTTTAAAACCTTTCTTATGTTTACTATATATATTTATGGATTTTTATTTTAAAAAGTTTGAAGATCGTAAACCATACAGTCCTGTTCCCTATTCAGTTACCAGGGAACTGATCTGGCAGTTTTTTGCTGTGATTGCAGTAGTAATGGGTGCTTGGTATTTACACTGGCGCTGGACTGCGTCTATCAACTGGGATGCAGCGTGGTTTGCCATACCGCTAGTAATAGCTGAAACATGCTCTTTCATCGGCACTATTTTTTTTGTGATCAATATCTGGAAAGTCAAAGACACAGAACAAAAGCCGCCTCCGCATTATATTAACGAATGCATCCGTGATAAGGATATTCCGCAGCGCCCAATATCAGTTGACCTGTTTATTGCAACATATAATGAAGATACAGAGCTGGTACGGCTTAGTATTCAGGATGCAAAAAAAATCCGCTATCCTTATGATGATATAGAGTTTAGAATCGCTGTATTGGATGACGGGCGCCGTCCTGAAATGAGGAAGGTTACTGAGGAGGAAGGTGTAGGATATCACAGTAGAACGAATAACATTGGCTATAAGGCAGGAAATCTTAGAAACGCAATGGAGCAGACATCAGGTGATTTTATTATCATCTGTGATGCTGATACACGCCCTTTCCCAACACTTATGGAGCGCACACTCGGATATTTCCGTGATCCGGATGTAGCGTGGATACAAGCGCCACAATGGTTTTATGACGTACCGCAAGGAAAGCGGTTAAAGTATGTAATGAAACAATATCTCTGGTATCCGGGATATTACATTGGTGCAGCTATTGAAAAGGTCATAGGCGAAGTATGGGTTGGCCTTGACCGTTTTGCCAGTGATCCGCAAATGTTTTATGACATAATACAGCGCAGGCGAAACTGGGCTAATGCGGCGTTTTGCTGTGGAGCAAGCTCGATTCACCGTCGTGAGGCGGTAATGGAGGCAGCTATGAAATCTTTTGCGCGGTCAGTAGATGAGCAGGTACATGCAGCTACCGATGATATACTTGACGTAGAATTAAAAGACACTTTGTCTGATGCGATGAAACGTGAGCTTTTACTTGAGACGGAATTAACTCCATATAAATTTCACGTTTCCGAGGACATTTATACATCTATTGTTCTGCATTCCGATCGTGAGCGTAACTGGAAATCTGTGTTTCATCCTTTTCCTGAAAGCAAAATGCTTTCACCGCAGGATCTGGAAACATGGACAGTTCAGCGTTTTAAATATGCAGGCGGTTCCCTTGACATAGCACTTACTGACAACCCTGTTTTTAAAAAAGGACTGCGGCTGCCACAAAAACTTATGTATGGTGCAACTTTCTGGTCATATTTTTCAGGTTTATGGAATCTTGTTTTTTTATTTGCGCCGATCATTTACCTTTTTACCGGTATAGCTCCTGTCAATGCATTCTCCTTTGACTTTTACAAACACGTACTTGCATTCCTGCTGGCTAATGAAATAGCAATGACGATAGGCACATGGGGTGTTCCCGGCTGGACAGGAACAGCGACGTATCTTGCATTCTTCCCTATCAATATGCGGGCTCTCTGGAAAGTTCTTATTGGAGAAGAGATCAAATTTCCTACGACACGAAAAGACCGTGCTGAAGGAAACTTCTTTCATTTGGTCACGCCCCAGTTTGCCATAATAGTGCTGACTATTTTGGGATTACTCTACGGTACTTATAAGATACTTAGTGGCCAGTCGGACAATCTTGCCGGGCTACTTACGAACGTATTCTGGGGTTTGAATAATGTAGCGGCTCTCAGTGGTATGGTTCGCGCCTCGAACTGGGATCCTAAAGATGACGAGGTTTAGCACCTTTTAAAAATATATTTTTAAAAGAAATTATACAAAAGAACTGTTTTTCAGAATGATAGTGTTTCTAAGTACTATAAATGTTTAGAGACTAAAGCGAGAGAGCACTGACAATGGAAGTCCAGACTAAAGGAAACAGATTGCGCCTCCAATGGGATGGTTTTAAAAACTCAATAAACAGGAAATTCCCTTCAATGGCTTCTACACAATATGTAGGTGAAATGGGCGACCGCGACCTGAGGATTGACTTCCTTCGTGGGGTTGCTATGACCGTCCTTTTATTAGTTCACTTTGAATTCTATTCATGGTATAACCTTATTATTTGGGAGCGTATTGGATTTGTAACCGGTGCAGAAATTTTTGTGGCGCTTTCTGGAATCGTTGTCGGTATGGTCTATAAGCGGAAAATTGAAAAGGAAGGATTAAAGGCGGCAGCTTTTAAATTATTGGATCGTGCCGCCCAGCTATACCGCGTGAATCTGTTCATTATTTTCAGTGTTTTTCTTATATCTCTGATTTCTACTATTGACTCACGTCTCCTGACGACATATATCAATGAATATACAGGTGAAATTTCAAGCTTATTTCCTACTGCGGCAGAGATGAAACCTGTTGCAATAGTAGGACACCTGCTTCTTTTAAAATCAAGTCCACCTTATACACAAATTCTTGGGCTCTATACAATTCTCCTTCTGGTAGCGCCCCTTGCACTCTGGGCAATGCAGAATAAGAAAACAGGCATAGTCCTTGGACTATCATTGCTTGCCTATTTTGCTAATCAGGCATATCCGAGCACGCCAACCGGAGCTCAGTTTGAATATGGCTTTCCGCTTTTGGCATGGCAGGTACTCTTCTTTATGGGAATGGCTGTTGGATTTCACCGGGAAAATATTGCCAAATTTATGTCTGTTCCATTAGGAAAAATTATTTTTGGGATTCTCTTTTTGACTTTCTTTGCTTTCTTGTTTATTGCGCAAAACACATCAAATCCTAACTTACCGGAATGGTCAAAATTACACTTCATCTCCTCTCAAAAGTTTGATCACTGGTATTTCACATATTTTGTAAAAGACCGTCTTGATGTGGCCAGAATTATTAACCTTGTTGCAGTGCTTTCGGTTGCATATTGGGCGCTTACTCGCTACTGGAAAATAGTCGTATCAACTCTGGGTAAATTCTTTATTCCATTGGGACAGGCAACGCTGTATGTATTTGTTGTTCATGTTTTTTTAATTCTTATTCTGTCCAATACTCACCTGATTAAAATGGGTAATAACCAGCTAACAATGCATTCAGGAAATATTTGGTTAAATACATTGATTCACACAGGAGTTTTAATTCTTGTTTGGTATATGGTCAAAAAACAAGTTCTTTTTAAATGGATACCACGATAGGTTTTTTAAAAGCCGAAATTCTACAAGAACCTTTTAAAAGATTTCATGGTTATTTTAAAAACTTTTTAAAGCCTTTTAAACTCTTTAAAAGTAAGTACAACTGTTATATTAATTGCAAGGCAAAAAATTGGTAAGCACAAATACACTTTCCGAAGAGATTGAAAAAGTAGAAGGCGCGCTTTTCACTGCACTTTTCATTGGATGCCATGCAGACGATTTGGAGATCGGTGCAGGCGGTACAATTGTAAGCATGATCGAAAGCGGCTGGACGCTGTGGGGTTGTATCCTGACAGCCGAAGCTGATCCGGAGCTTGCAGCCCGACGTCAGCAGGAACAGGTAGAAGCTGCTACGATCCTGGGAATTCCCTCAGAAAGATTATTTTTCATGAATTTCCCTGACGGAAATCTCCAGTGCAGCCGCGAAACTGTAACTGCCCTACGCACTACACTTGAAGAAAAGGGCTGCTACCCTGAGCTTGTGTTTACTCATACGCACGCTGATAGTCATAATGATCACCGTGCAGCACATGATATTACACGTTCAGTTTTCAGAAAAAAGCCAATCCTCACGTATGCGGTTGTAAATTCGCTTATCCATTCTGATTTCAAGCCGAAAATATTTGTAGATACAACGCAATACAATGACAAAAAGCATCTTGCCTGTGAAGTATATGAATCACAGGGCCCCCGCATCATGCACAAAGAAATGGACTATCTCACGCATGGCTATGGCGGCCCGCTTGGTTTAAAACACGCAGAGGGATTTGAGCTGCTTTTGCAGGAAGGTGCCGAAGATATGCTCTATCTGGCGCTGAGCTTAAATGATGATTCCTTTCATAATTTCTGGTACCCGCTGATCGGCACGCAGAACATTTCTATCATACGCTCGACACCCGTTCGCAGGCAAAAGCCGCGCTACCACTGGCCGGAATACAAGGAACTTGAAGGCATGAATATGTTTTTAAAATCCTTTAGCGAAATATGGCACGACCGGAATCCTGTTGAGCTTCATAGCAGTGATGAGCCACAATCAGAATTTGCGCTTACGGATTCGAACGTACTCCTGAGCGGCAGTGGCGCAGCAAATGTTTTGGTTCGCAATTATTACGACCATTTTAAAGACATTCGATATATTGTTGACTACATCATGCCTGATTACCAGGATTTGCATATTATTGATAAGAATACAAGAAAAAAAATCTATGCAACGTACCAGGAAGATAGTTTTGGGCGTAGCAGGCTGGTAAAGGACATGGGAATACTAACAGTAATGCGTAATCCGGTGCGGGAAACCAAGCATCTGATCGGGTGTATAGGAATTCATGGGTTTGGCACGCTTGGCTGTTACAAGATATTATCTCAGCCGGAGCATTTGCGCGAACTATTACAGTATGTTGAGCTACCTTTAAAAGGAAAAGGTTTCCAGGTTTTAGTAGAGCATGATATTTCCAATGGGAAAGTTTCTTTAAAACCAAAAACACTTCACAAGTTTTAAAACAATATTTATACTTATTACTTTTGTAATTCTCATTACTGTACGTTCATTATGGCGGAAAATACTACAAATAACAATATTCAAAACTGGCGTCCAACTGAACCTGAACCTCTTTCTTTTAAAGAAGGATTGCTAAGAGCGCGCAGCCATATTATTTTTATTCTCGGACTTATCACTGCCTTTACAATTATTATTAAATTGGAAGCATGGAAATCTGACGAACAGACTACTGTAAAAGCAGAACCAATTCAGGCCCCGATCCAAAGTAGCGAAGTACATACACCCCGCGAACAAAAGGACTTCCTGCTGGCAAAATCAGAGAATATCCCTGCTCCCGCACGTGCAGCACTCTCAGCTGAGGAAAAACAATGGGCTCAGACAGCATGGAAATATTTTGAAAATAATACTAATGCAGAGACAGGGCTTGTAAATTCAGTGGATAATTATGCTTCCACTACTATGTGGGATATGGGTTCATATTTCATGGCCCTCATATCGGCGTACCGGCTGGAAATCATACCTAAGGCGGAGTTTGACCAAAGATTAGATAAAGCTCTTGCAACACTTCAGAAAGTACCTCTTTTTGATAATTCAGTTCCTAATAAAGCATATAATACTGCTACCGGCCGAATGACTGATTATCGAAATCAACCATCAGAAAAAGGAATCGGTTGGTCGGCGTTAGACCTGGGACGATTTCTTGTACCAATGAATATCATCGTTTGGAATTATCCTTCACATGCTGCTCAGGTACGGGGTTTACTGTCTCGCTGGAATTTCCAATCAGTTGTGAACAATGGAATTCTTTACGGATCGGGAGTTGACACTACTGGAAAAAAAACTATCTGGCAGGAAGGACGGCTTGGGTATGAACAATATGCGGCTAAACCCTTTAATACTCTTGGACTCGATGTATCAAATGCAATTCGCTATGACAGGCACTTCGCAACCATGAATGTCAATGACATTGAAATAGGATTTGATAACCGCACTCCTGAAGAATGGCACGCACAGAATTATGTATTGAGTGAGCCGTATATTTTAGACGGACTTGAATATGGTGGCGACATTACTTCCCGCGAACTTGCATGGCGCATCTACCGCGCGCAGGAAGAGCGTTTTAAAAAGACAGGGATACTTACGGCCGCTACAGAAGACCACGTAGATCGTGAGCCATATTTTGTGTATAATACAGTTTTTTCAGGTGGACAGGCATGGCGTTGCATGAGTCCTTCAGGCAAGGATTTTCCTGAATTACGATCACTTAGCACAAAAGCTGCTTTCGGATGGCATGCACTGTATAATACAGACTATACAAAGAAGCTCATCAGCAAGATCCAATCTTTAAAAGATCCGGCACGCGGTTGGTATGGTGGTGTATATGAAAATAATAATCAGACGAATAAGGCTATCAGTTGCAATACAAATGCAGTGATCCTTGAAGCACTTGCATATAAAAAATTCGGCCAGGCAAATAATCTTAAAAATTAACACGTGAAACCAAGATTCCCATATAAAGCTACATTGGCTGTAATTCTGGCTATAGCTTTGTCCTCTGTTTTTTTAAAAGAACCGGAGACTGTGCACAAAGAAACTTTTAAAGCAGGAGTTTTTAAAAGTAATATATTATTTCAGCAAACTCTGTCAAAAAAAGATTCTTTAAAAGCTATCCGTGATGCTGCAAAAGCCGCAAAAGATTCTGCACAGGCTGCCGAGAAAGCCAGCAGGAAAAAACGTGACTCAATTAGCAAGGCTCTGAGAGCATTAGAAAAAGAATATAAACAATCAGTTCGTGATTCAATACAAGCCGCACGTAAAACGCAGGATTCAACTAAGCGGGCTTTAAAAGACTTAGAAAAAGCTCAGGAAAAGGCAATAAAAAACTCAGCCGCTGTAACAAAAAAAGATAAGAAGTCTTTAAAAGATACTGAAAAAAATGAGGAAAAGAATAACAAGAACTCGATTGAAGTTTCTGCAAAAGAAAAAAGATCTACAAAAGATTCTTTAAAAATTAAACAAAACACGGCTAAGCCTGGTAAGAATTCGGCACAATCTGCTGAGAAAATGAATAAAGCAATGCGTGATTCCATAAGTAAAGCGTTGCGATCACTGGAAAAAGAATACAAAAATAGTGTACGGGATTCAATACAAAGTGAACGAAAAAAACGGGATTCAACTGAGAAAGCTTTAAAAGTATTCGAAAAAAATCAGAAGAAATCACGCCAGGACTCGATAAAGATCGCTAAAAAAGGTAAAAAGGTTTTAAAAGATTCCAGTGAGTCTGTTGTACCGGAAAAAATATCGGATAGCCGCGATACTACTGTTTTAAAACCGATCCCGGGCGACTCTACTATTGTATCTACCAGCAAAAAAACGGTGCAGGCCGCCCAGCCGATAGACACGGCAAAACTGCGCATACAGAATATTATAAGTTTAAAAAGCCCGCATCCGGGACAAAACGGAAAGCTCACGGAAAAGGAAATGCAGGTAGCGCGCATTGCCTGGAAGTATTTTGAAAATAATTATCAGCCTACGACCGGACTGGTCAATAATGTTGATAATTTTCCTAATACTACCATGTGGGACGCAGCATCATCTCTTGGTGGACTGGTATCTGCCTATGAATTAGGCATTATTAACAAGGTAGAATTTGATAAGCGTATGCTGGCTTTCTGGCAATCAATGCAAACTCTCCCTCTTTTTAAAGACGAAATGCCCAACAAGGTGTATCATACGGTAAGTATGCAGGAAGTAGGTTATAGCGGCGAACCCGGTGAAATCGGTTTTTCTGCTTTGGATCTTGGGCGCTTTTTGATCTGGGCGAGAATTATAAAAGAGCGCTATCCTGAATATGGCGACCTTATTGATAAGTTCATTATGCGCTGGGATTTTTGCAAAGGACTCGATAAAGATGGACAAATACAGGGAGCAGCAGTTTTAAAAGATGGGAGCACCGTGTATCTTCAGGAGGGGCGGCTTGGCTATGAAGAATATGGGGCAAAGGGATTTCAGCTTTGGGGATTTAATACCGAGCGTGCTTCTATGGCACAGCCATACACCACACGTACCATGTATGGTATTGAAATTCCATACGACTCACGCGATCCACGAGTATTTGGCGCGCATAACTATGTAGTATCTGAAAGTTATGTATTAGATGGAATTGAATTAAACTGGGATACAGGGCTGGATTCTGCATCAACTGATATGAGTTATTCTGACCCGGAAGTTGCTGAATTTGCCCAGCGTATTTATCAGGTGCAGGAAGCGCGGTACAAAGCAACTAATATACTTACAGCACGCTCAGAACATCAGCTTGACCAGCCTCCGTATTTTGTGTATGATGCAGTATATACCGATGGGTATCCATGGAATACGATTACAGATGAAGGCAAATTTGTCCCCCAGTTTGCTGCAGTAGCTTTAAAAGCAGCTTTTGGGATCTGGTCGCTGTGGGATACTCAATACTCAAACATACTGTATAATGTAGCTGCGCAATCATACGACCCGAATAAGGGTTTTTATGAGGGAATTTATGAAAAGGACAGCTCATATATTAAGGCATTCACAGCAAATAATAATGGTATAATTTTAACATGCCTGCTGTATAAAGCCCAAGGCAAGCTACTACGTTTTTCCAACAAGGAAACACTTTGGGACAAAAATCTACAGGTTTTAAAAACTAAAGATTGTATAAGAGAAAGACTTCTTCGGGACAAGCGCTAAATATATATGAAAAAGATAGTACTGATTACAACAATTATATCTTCCCTCCTTTTCATCTCCGGCTGCGGCGTCGTTATCCGCGGTATTGAGAGTGGCTGGGATGGTCTTACCGGCCTTTTTAAAACCACACGAAGCGGTAAGGTAACTCCGGAAGAGACGGAATGGGCAAAAACTGCGTGGAAGTATTTTGAAAATAATTATAATGGCTCGACCGGCCTTGTCAATACAAGTGAGGGCTTTCAGTCCACTACAATGTGGGGTATTGGCGATTACCTGATGGCGCTTGTATCAGCGTATGAATTTGAGATAATTAACCGGAAAACTTTTGACACAAGATTAACGCAGGTTTTTAGTTTTTTAAATTATATGCCATTGTATGAGAATAAACTACCCGCTACACAGTATAATACAGGAACGGGTAAATCAAACCTGGAGGGTTGGTCGGCACAGGATATAGGGCGATTGCTCATTGCTTTAAAAATCGTACGCGAACATTATCCTGAATATGGGGAATATATAGACAAAGCAGTGCTTCGGTGGAATTACTGTGACATTATAGATACAAGCGGGAATCTCTACAGCGGATATAAAAGTGAAAAAGGAACAATATTGGTTCAGGATGCAAAACTTGGTTTTAAAGAGTATGCTGCCCGCGGATTTCAGGCTTGGGGATTCAGTACAAAAGCTGCAACCTCACCTGAACCATATGACGTGATTCGTATTAATGGAGTGGATGTATATTTTGACGGAAGAGATGAGCGCCTGACCAATTCTGTCAATGCCGTAGTCGCATTACCATATATTTTGGATGGTATAGAATTCCAGTGGCAATCTGCCGGATATTGCCAGCGCTCCGATTATATTGTAGCGGATAGCCGCCTTCCTATGATGGCTAATGCAATTTACAAAGTGCAGGAAAAGCGCTATGAGGATGAAAGGATCCTGACTGCCAGATCAAGCCACAATATAACCGGCGAACCATATTTTGTTTTTGACGCGATATTTGCCAATGGATATCCGTGGAGCACCATTTCCGGGAGCAATAAATATCTTCCCCAATCAGCCCTTGTTTCTACAAAAGCTGCTTTTGGCATGTGGGTGTTATGGCGCACACCGTACACAGACAAATTGATTGCTCTTATTAACACTTTGTTTGACGCTAAACGCGGGTGGTACGAAGGCAGAAGCGAGGCATCAGGGAAAGCTGAAACCGCCCTTACCTGCTCCACCAATTCAACGGTTTTAGAATCATTACTTTTTAAAAAGAATGGTATGATCTATACTCTTTCTAATACGAATGAAACCTTCTATGACCTGCAATTACAGAACGAATTTAAAAATCGCAGCAAATGCCTTCAGCAAAAAGAAAATTCCTGTAAATAAACTACCTTTCACCTGTTAAAGGATACCGCTCACTAAAAATTTCGCTAAACCTTTAAAAAACAAGCATTTAAAGAATAAAAATGCTTGTTTTTTTAAATTTACCTCCGTATATTTACCTCCGTAAAACTACGTAATTTCTTTAAACCTTTCACCAAAGGTTTGAGTCTAAATAGCGAAATCAGAAAGAAAGAATATTGATAAAGTAAGAACTAAAAAAAGTTTGGCACTGTATTTGACCTTCTTTAAAACTGAAATTTTCTACCTATATAATAAGAGGTTCTACCATGATGAATTTAGTTGCTTCAATGAAAAAATCTGCTGTAAAGTACGCCTTTATAGCAATGGCTTCTGCGACGGTACTTACATCATGCCAGGATGCCTCTGAAGTACTTACTCCCGGAACTGTGGTAAAAGAAATACCTATGGATAATAGCAACACCCAATTAGATACCACTGAACAGGTGAGCACAGGAAATTCTACTCAGCTTACTGAAGAGCAGGAAAGCATTATGTGGTCAGGCCGTAAATGGACTGTTCGCAATAGCGCTCAATTTACCGGCCCGGGCTTAAATGTTTTCTCAAATAAGCGCTCGAATGTTTGGGTAGATAATGCCGGTAATCTTCACCTGAAAGTAACACATCGTGATGGAAAATGGTGGAGTGCAGAAATCATCTCTGACGAAACATTTGGTTATGGCGATTATAAATTCCTTCTTGCAAGCAAAGCCGATCAGTTAGATAAAAATATCGTTCTTGGTATGTTCACATGGAATAACAATTCATTCCAGACAGATGGAAACTCAGAAATAGATATTGAATTTGCAAAGTGGGGCTATGCCGGTGCGAAATCTCTTCAATACGCTGTGCAGCCGACGAACTGGGGCACAAATGATGAGCGTGATACAAAACCTGCATCGTTTCTTCTTACTGACAATAACTCTACTCATGGCTTTACTTGGACACCGGCAGGAGTTGATTTCAGAAGCTATTACGGACACGGAACTACTTCTCTTGCAAGCACCTGGGGATTTGCCAATACAATGCCTGCACGCAATAAAATCGAAGGCGGACGTACATCTGATGCGGTTGTCATTCCAAAGCCGGGCACTCAGACTCACGTACATTTAAATCTTTGGTTGCACGATGCAAATAACGATGGTTTCGGTGATGCACCAAGCAATGGACAGGAAGCAGAAGTTATCGTTAAAGGATTTGAATACACAGCACGCTAATACATTTTTAAAAACTTACTACTAAGGTTACAGAGTTATCAAACTTTGTAACCTTTTTGTTTTTAAAAGCGTTTTACCGTAAAATTGTGCAGTTTTTTTCAATGTAATGAAACCGTCTTACGTACGATGTATGGTGAAAATGCAGTATTTCCGTCTATTGAATTTCCTGTTGTTTATATATAGTATGCCAGTCATAGCTCAACCTAATGGGGAGTTTTTAACAGAAGGAACGCCTTTAAAAGCGTACTCTCCCCTGCTTACATATCCTGAACAGGACGAAAATTCTGCTGAGCAGCCAAGGAAAACAACGTGGGATGAGATAAAAGAAGGCATGATGGGTTCTTTCAGCTTTTCCTACGAAGAATTGAAAAGAAAAGAACTTCAGGAGGGTTTTACAGTTGGAAGCGGGATTACCATTCCTTTACAAAGAACGCCGCCAACGAATGAGTTTGGATACCAGACTCAGGGACAGGTAAGTAATAACTACGCCATCTTTGGCTCACTGACATATGTTCCGGTTACGTTTTGGTTTTGGAATATTACCGCTTATAAATATCTGGACAATAAATATAAAGCTCCATGGAATCCTGAGTTCTCCTACCGTTTTGGCTATGATGACTGGCATCCGTACACATTCAGCCTGGTATATGGAAATTATGGGGGCAACAGAATTTTCCCTGATGAAGGAGAGCAGTGGACACATTTCAATCAGGGCAATATATCGCTTGGCTGGAAATTTCCGGAGCCGCAAGCACTGGCGAATATATTTTTGTTTGACACTACAGCAACTATTGGCCACAGCATTAATTATAATGTAACGCCACGTTATACCGATATAAAAGGCAAAAGTACAAATAAGTGGAAACAGTCTGTAAGTCTTAGTACAAAATATACAGTGTACGAATGGTGGTACTGGAATTTTACTCTTTTTTATTATCCTGACCCTTCGCAACAGCAGCCATGGGATCCAGATTTTACCTATGGTTTTGGCTATTTCGACTGGCATCGCGGTACAGTCACCGTCCAATATAATAATTACGCAGGTAATCGGTTTTTCTGGAGAAATACCGAGCAAAAACCGGGGGGATTTCTTGATGGTTCAATTTCTGTCAGCTCAAGCTGGACGTTTTAAAAGTACAAGCCTTTAAAAATATCCGTATTTTAGTACTTGTTAAAAAACTTTATTAAAGATTTTAAAACTGTATAGAAATTACTTTAAAACGGCAAAAACTATCCTTTTAAAAGAATATGCGCATTCTCATTGTTGATGACGAAGATACAAACCGGATCATCCTTTCTCGCCATTTAAAAAAATGGAAATACGAAATATTGCAGGCGGCCAATGGCAAAGAAGCTTGGGAAATCCTACAGAGAGAAAATATTAATCTGGTCATTACCGACTGGATGATGCCATTGATGACGGGTGCTGAACTTGTGCAAAAAATCCGTGAATATAATTTTCCATATTATATCTACACGATCCTGCTTACCAGCCAAAGCAGTATCGAACATCTTGTACAGGGCATGGAATCCGGGGCTGACGATTATGTTGTTAAGCCATTTAATGAGCAGGAGCTTCGTGCACGCCTGCGCGCCGGCGAGCGGATCTTAGCGCTGGAACAGGAACTTGCCCGGCAGAATGCTCAACTTACAGAAGCCTATTCGGTAATCAGCAAAGATCTGGAAGCGGCCAGTAAAATGCAAAGAAGCCTTTTACCAAGCTCGGATTCCACACTCTCCGGGTATTGTTTTGAATGGCTTTTTCTTCCTTCCAAATATGTTGCAGGCGATATTTTAAATTTCTTTAAACTCGACGACACTCATATCTGCTTTTATCTGCTGGATGTAGCCGGGCACGGGATTCCGTCGGCAATGCTATCAGTTACGCTCAGTAAGATCCTTACGCCAAATATGCGCGAAGGCGACCCTATGCATCAAAGCATTCCGCATACGCCGGACTTTCAGATCAGGAAGCCATCGGAAGTACTCTGTGAGCTTAACGAGCGTTTCCAGACTGAACATGATGCAATGCAGTATTTTACCATAATTTATGGTGTAATTGATACGCTTACAGGAAAGATAATTTTATCGCAGGCAGGACATCCGCCCCCACTCCATGTCCACCATGGCGGTGAGGTAGAGGCGATCGGTACAGGTGGATTTCCTGTGGGAATGCTACCGGATATGCAGTATGATGATTGCGAAATTGTTTTAAAAAAAGGTGACCGGCTCGTAGTTTATTCAGACGGTATCAGCGAATGTGCAAACGACAAAAACGAGCTTTTTGGGCAGGAACGCCTGGCACAGCTTATTGGAAAATATCGCAAATTTCCTTTAAAAGAATCTGTTCGGATGGGCGAGGAATTTCTCCGCCGCTGGAATGGCTCTGACGAATACGATGACGACGTAACACTCCTCGCTATCGAGCGTATGGAATAGTTTTAAAAAGATTTTAAAGCTTCTCTAAAACGGGCTTTAAAACTTTCCAAACATTTTCAGCAACAATCTTATAGCCTGCAGCTGACGGATGCAGCCCGTCGGGCAAGGTCATTCCTGTCACACCGACCACATTGTTTAAAAAGAACGGGATAAGGACAGTTCCCGGATTTTCCCGGATTTTCCCGGATTTTCACGGATCAGCTCGCCATACAGCGCGTTAAATCTATCTGCGTGGACCGGCCCGTAAAACGGCGGAACGTGCATTGCGCACAGCAGAATTTTCGCATCTGGAAAAGCCTTTTTCACGCGGTTGATAATTTCCTGTAAATTCATTT
>JAZKFS010000142.1:7514-24428 GCA_040386315.1 Bacteroidota bacterium | reverse complement strand
GCCCATCATTTGCGCCAAGCTCCAGGACAAAAACATTAACATTCTCCTGCCCTTTTAAAACCCGATCAATTCTGTTCACACCGTCTGTCGTTGTATTGCCGCTGATCCCCGCATTACTCGTTTTAAAAGCCCAGCCCAGCGCCTTTATTTTTTCAAAGATCAAAAATGGGAACGAATCCTTACCTTGCACCCCATATCCTGCCGTCAGACTATCACCAAAGAACAAAATATTTTTCATCAGTTTTTAAAAGAATTTTAGAAATTACAGTGATGAATAAACGTTTTTAAAACATCAGAATTGCAGTAAATTCAAAGCTTTTAAAAACATAACACATTCCTGTTTTTAAAAAGTTTTGTAATTTTACATCATTATTAATTTCAGAGTAATTTTTTAAAAGATGAGCAAGCTTTCTTCCCTTTCCGACCTGGCGAACCTGCTGCCGGACGACTACAAAGCTGCGCAGGATAACACTCGCGTTGCTTTAAAAACCGGCTACACAGGAAAAGCTGTGACACTCATCGTAAAGCTCGACAATAAAAAACGCGCCGGGAAAACCGTAACGATCGTCAGCGGCTTCCAGTCGAACCCGCAGGAGCTGGAAGAGCTTTTAAAAAACCTGAAAAAGCTGTGCGGCGCAGGCGGGCAATTGCTCGATAATACGATTGAAATTCAGGGCGATCATCGCGATAAAGTTGTGAAAAAATTAGAAGATCTTGGTTATAAAGTTCAGAAGAAATAATATTTTTAAAAAGGAAAAAATGGCGCAGTTCGCAAATCAGTTTATCAATGATTATGTTTTAAAGAATAATCTTACCATCATCGAGCATGATGAAAATCGTCCATGGGGCGGCTATTATATTTACGACGCAGGCAAAAATTACGACAAGAAAATATTCTTTATAAAGCCGGGGCAATTCCTCAGCCTGCAATATCACGGTACGCCGGAGCAGCCCGGCCATAACGAAGAATGGACCGCGCTCACGGAAATAAAAGTGGTGCTGGGCAATAAAAGCGTTGTCGGGATTTCAAAAGAGGAATTAGCAGAGGAATTGCAAAATCTGAATGTTTTAAAAATCGCTCCGGGCGAAAAGATCAGAATTCCGGCGGGATATCTGCACGCACTCGTAAACCCATATCCACACAATATTCACTTTGCAGAAACGCGGATGTCGCAGCAGGATGAGCCGTCGGGCGAACGCGAAAGCAATATTGTTCGCATTTATGATCAAAGCCAGCGTGATAATTGCCCGAAATGGCCCGAAGGTTTGGTGGAGAAGATCAGGCGGGCGTAGTCATTTTTTTTTAAAACTGTTTTAAAAGATAAAAACCTCAAACGTTTTAAAAACATTTGAGGTTTTTTCCTTTTAAAAGTATAAGGGAATCGTTAGTTTTTTACAAACCGTAGAGTTTCTTTTTTACCGGAAATATCTGTGATCTGAATGATGTAACTGCCGGCCGGAAATCCTTTTAAAGAGATCCGTTCGTTATCTGCCTTCCCTGAAATTAGTTTTGTGCCTTTGTTAGAAAATATCTCAAGAGTACTTTCCTTTTCAACTCCGCTCAGTTGAATATATTCTGCTGCCGGATTTGGGAAAACCTTTATTGCCTTATTTTCTGCATTTTCACTTACTGAATTTGGCGCATTTGCAGCAAATGCTACTGATGATAAATACAGCGCGTCACCCTGGTTTGTATTATCATTATTCGTGGCATTCGTCACATAATAGAATTTTACTGAATCCTTATAGTTTGTCGGAGCTGTCCATTCAAACGCCCATTCGCCCACACCGGGGCTTACAGCCGGAGTACTGGCAAGCTTATGCGTTACGTACAGGCGCTGGAAGCCATTCACATTGTCGTTAATAATTTGTGTTCGTTTACTATCAGTCATTTTCCATGTTCCGACATTTTTGTTGTTTCTATCCAGCGCTACCACCTCAAAACCAAACCGGCTTGTTCCGGCACGTTGTGCAGTTATTTTCACAGGATAAGTTTCGCCGGGAGTATAGCCTGTAGCATTATTCCCAAGTTGAAAAGTATTCACGCCGTCACCGGGAGAGATCGTTGCATTGACGTGGCAACCTGACTGAGCACAGGTCTGCTCACCCGGTGCAGCTGTACTGCCGGGATGCGCGCCGGATGCCTTCATGGTTTTATCGGGCTGGTCTGCCACTACTACATAGCCAAAAACCGAAAGTGCCGTTGCAATAAGAAGTATTAATTTGCGCATAAGTTTTTTGGCTGAAAATTAGTGAATAAGGAGTTTTTGTGTCAACGAACGCGATGAATTGTGCAGGCGCAAAATATATGCTCCGGAGGCAAGATTCGGCGAAGCGATTCTGTATCGTCCTACGGAATTTGAAAATTCAATTTCACCTAACGAAACAGATTCTCCCTGTACATTCACAATTTCTGCTTTTAAAACTTCCGGCTTTGAAAATTTTGCTGCAAGCTCGATAAAATTATGCTCGGAAGAAACTACCTGAACATAATCAAGCGAGCCTTCATGCGCACTTACGCTGCTGATCATCGGTGCGGCAAATTCCCGACTCATCGTGTAAACGCGGTCGCCTTTGTCCGTATTATCATCATTCGCTGAAACGGTAGCAAGGTAAAACTGAACGTCCCCGGCATTGGTTTCAGGTGCAGTCCAGCGGATCTTCCACTCGCTCTCACCCGTTTTTAAAGCTGCGGTTCCATCATACGTGTAGGTCGCGTATTGCCGGTCGGTAAGTTTTAAATGGTTTTGAATTACCTGTGTACGCTCTTCATCCAGAACCGTGAAATTACCCGCATTTTTTCCATCACCAGTCAGCGCTACAAGCTGGTAGCCGAAACGCACAACATCAGCATCAGCGATCTGCACCGTTACATCGTAGCTTTGCCCCGGCGTATAAGCCTGCGGATTTCCTTCGATTTTTAAAAATGTTTGTGCTGTTCCTGTATTCGGAGTGCCGTCATCATGACAGCCGGAAGTGGTGCAATTCACCTCGCCCGGCGCTCCCGTACTGGAAACCGGCGCTCCGGCGCTTGTGGGATCGAGCCGCATTCCCGTCATCGTCAGGATAAAGGCTACGGGTGCCGTCAGCCAGAGTAATTTTTTCATCATATTCTTTTAAAAAGTTTTTAAAAAATCAACGTGCAATGATAAGTTTTGTGCTTTCCCGCCCGATCGTACAAAAATAAGGGCCTGAAGCGATTTGCCAGACAAGAATCTGAATAGACTTGCTACCTGCCGGAATATTCTTTTTAAAGAATATTTGCCCGGTGCTGTTCGTAATGCGCAATTCGCGTTCTTCGTGCGCAGCAGGAAATTCCAACATTGCGTACTGGTCGCACGGGTTTGGGTGAACAGAAATATTTTCTTTAAAATGAGGATGATCTACGCCCGCCGTTTTATCAACTGTAAAATTTATCATCATGCCGTCATCTTCGTGCTCGAGATTGTGGCAGTGCATGAGATACGTGCCGTCGTATTTGTCAAATTTTAAAATCACGCGCACAGTTTCTGACGGGTACAGCAGGAACGTATCTTTCCAACCCTGCTCATGCGCCGGAATTTCCGCATTTCCATTACGTGAAACGATCTGGAACTGCACACCGTGGATGTGCATTGGGTGCAGCATGTCGTCTTCCGTATTTTTAAATTCCCATATCTCCGTTTCGCCAAACGGCACAGTTTCATCAATTCGGTGCATATCGTACAGCACACCGTTGATCGTGTGGACCATGGATGTTGCCATATCCAGCTCGAATGTGCGAACGCGTTTTGCCGTCTGCGGATCAATTCTTTCAATCTGCGAAAGTGTTTGAGGAATACTTTTTAAAACCCCTTCGCCATTAATATCAAATCGCAGGATATCCATCGGCATTCCCTGCGGAAAATCCGGGTCCATTCCCATATGCGTCGGCGCTTCAAATTCCTCGCTCCGCAGCATCACCGAACTTCCGTCAGCGTACGCTGAAAAATCAACAAGAATTTCATAACGCTCTGCCGTAGCCAGCATCAGAACGTCCGTTTCAACGGGTTTTGTAAGAAGTCCGCCATCAGAAGCAATAATATGAAATTTTCGTTTGTCTTTAAAAGAAATCCTGTACACGCGTGAATTTGACGCATTAATAAGGCGTAGGCGATACAAACCGCGCTTCACATTTGCAAACGCATTTGGCGTGCCATTTACCATCACCGTATCGCCCATATAGCCGACCATCCGGTCAAGCGAGGTCGGGTTGTAGTCAATCTGCTTATTCGCATCAAACCGCAGATCCTGCAAAAGCAGCGGTATATCATACTCACCACGCGGAAGGTCAAGCGCCTGCTCCTCATCATCTTCGATGATCATCATTCCGGCCAAACCTTTAAAAACCTGTTCAGCAGTTTTCCCGTGTGTATGCGAATGGAAAAAATACGTTCCGGCGCGGTTCACAATCGGGTATTCATACGTAAAATTTCCGCCCGGCGCGATCGCATCCATCGGGTGCCCATCCATCTTCGACGGCAGTTCCATTCCGTGCCAGTGGATCGTCACTTCGTCAGCAATAGTATTTTTTACATTGATCGAAAGCATTTCGCCCTTTTTAATTTTTAAAAGCGGCCCCGGGTAATTTCCCGTCAGCGAGAATGTTTCCGTCAGCGGCGCACCAGGCCACACAGCGTTCATCTTCTTTTCAATTGTAAAAGAATTCCCGGAAAATGGCGAAGGAATCGCCAGCGGATTGGCCGTCTCCGTATTCCTACTGAACAAATTCAGCGGTTTTAAAACGGAATCAGCGCTCAAAAGCGCTGTTACTGCGGCTGTATTCTTTAAAAAGGTGCGGCGCGAAGATTTCATACAACTATTTTTAAAAAGTAAGTTTTGGGTTCAATACCGGGAGGTAATGCTTTTAAAAGAATATGTAGTAACGAATAGAAAAAGATTTTATCACTTTTTTAAATGTCTTCCATGCAGAAGTTGCACAATAGCATTTTACTTTCTATAAAATGTATATAATTAGCTGAAAGATTTATATAATCTTATGTTTTAAAAAGAAAACCCCATACGCTTTTAAAAACATACAAGGTTTTACTTTTAAAAATCTTCGTTTTAAAAGCACGTCGAAAATTTTAATATCCCCACGCCTTCTGCCAGTCGCGCATCATTTTGATTTCCTTATTCTGCGAACTGATTATTTCATTTGCCATCGTTTTAATTTCCTCGTGCTTTGCGCTGATTTTTGCTTTTCCTGCCATATCTACTGCTCCCTGATGGTGCGGTATCATCATTGCGATAAACGCTTTGTCAAATTCATCGCCTGTTTTGCCTTTGAGCATATTCGTCATGGACTGGTCAACCGGCATATCATGATTGTGGTCTGTGTGTCCGTCAGTATATTTCCAGTCGTTCTCCCATTTCTTCATCGTGGCAATTTCTTTATTCTGAGCAGCGATAATTTCTTTGGCAAGCTTTTTAATTTCATCATGTTTTGCCTGAGTTTCAGCCAGCACCGACATTTCAACAGCAGACTGATGGTGCGGCTTCATAGTATGCAGAAATGCCTTATCAAATTCATCGCCTGTTTTGCCTTCCAGCATTTTCATCATATCGCCCATTCCGCCCATATCATGTTCCTCACCGGGCGCGTGTTCGTGTGCTTTACTTTCATCTACCACTGCATGTTCTGTACCGGCCGCGTGCTCATGTGGTTTACTTTCATCAATTACTTCAGCTTCCTGCTTTTTGCAGGCGGACATTCCAAGCGATAGGCATAATACGGCAATTGCCGCGTACTTCGTGGTCTTCATGTGATTTCTCCTTTTTAAAAGATTTTTAAAAACAATTCAGTTATTCAGGTTATATAGTTTTCGGGGCTCTTCAGCCGCCCAGTCCCCTTTTTCATTGTGCGTGAGAAGATATTTATCTATCGCTGGTTTTCCGAATTTATAAAAAACAGCAGGCGTTACGACAATATCAAGAAGCGTTGAACTGATGAGTCCACCCAGAATCACTACCGCCACCGGATGAAGGATTTCCTTACCCGGAGCTTCTGCCGAAAGTGCAAGAGGTATCAGCGCCAGTCCTGCTGTAAGCGCCGTCATAAGGACAGGCACAAGCCGCTCAAGCGAACCACGTATAATCATGTGTTCGGAAAAAACTTCCCCTTCTTCTTTGACAAGGTGGATATAATGCGAAATCATCATAATGCCATTCCGCGAAGCAATGCCGGACAACGTAATAAATCCAACCAGCGACGCAACCGAAAAAATCCCACCCGTCAGGTAAATTGCAATAACGCTGCCGATAAGCGCAAGTGGGATATTCAACATGATTTGCAGTACAACTGCCGTTGATTTAAAATGCGAATAGAGTACAAGGAACATTCCCAACAGGGAAAAAATAGAAAGAATCGCAATAAGCCGCGTCGCCTGCTGCTGGCTTTCAAACTGACCTTCATATTTTAAAAAGTAGCCCTGCGGCAACTGCACTCTTTGCCCGACAAAATTCTGGATTTCCTCTACCGTCGTTCCCATATCGCGTCCGGCAACGTTACAAAAAATAACAATCCTGCGGCGGACATCTTCGCGGTTAATAATATTCGGCCCCGCGTCAAGCGTCACATCGGCAACCGTCGAAAGCGGAATCAGCCCGCCGGAAGGCGCGTCAATGAGCGCACGCCTGATGGATTCAATATCGTTCCGGCTCTCTTCATTGAATCGCAGCAGCAAGTCATATCGCTTTTGCTCATCAATAATTTCGCTTACTACTTTCCCATTCAGCGCAGTTTCCAGATACTCAGCAACTTCCCCTGAATTTAACCCGTAGCGCGAGATTTCTTCGGGCTTCAGCTTCACGCGGATTTGAGGAATAAGCACCTGCTTTTCTATCTGCAAATCCACAACTCCCGGAACGGTTGTCATCGCTGCCTGAATCTCAGCGGCTTTACCACGTAATATTGACAAGTCATCACCATATAACTTCACGGCTACCTGCGCCCGAACGCCTGACAGCAGATGGTCAAGACGGTGTGAAATCGGCTGCCCGATGTTAATAGCAACGCCTGATAATTGTGAGAGCTGCGTGCGGATGTCTTTTAAAACTTCTTCCTTCGGACGGTCTGATTCTTGTAAATTCACTTCCACTTCCGATGAATGCACACCTTCAGCGTGTTCGTCCAATTCAGCGCGGCCGGTACGACGTCCCGTGGACGTAACTTCAGGGACATTTTTTAAAAGAGTTTCGGCGATGATTCCGATTTTATTCGATTCTTCAAGTGATGTTCCTGGGGTGAGCAGCAGATTGATGGTAAGCGAACCTTCGTTAAACGGCGGCAGAAATTCCTTTCCCATGAAAAAGATGCTCCCTATGGAAAGTAGGATTGCCGTCGCCGCTATCATAATGACGGTATTCGGATGGCGCAGCGTACCATGCAGCAGCTTTTCATCCTGTCGTTTCAGCCAGCGCACCAAAGCGCCTTCTTTATGCTTTTGGAGAAATTTCGGGTTGGTAATTAAATATGAGCACATTGCCGGAGTTACCGTCAGCGATACCAGCAGCGAAGCCAGAATGGAAATAATATACGCAATCCCAAGCGGGGCAAATATCCTTCCTTCAATTCCACCAAGCGAAAAAAGCGGGATAAAAACCAGAATGACAATAATCGTGGCAAAAACAATGGAATTACGGACTTCGCTTGATGCGTTATAAATAACTTTTAAAGAATTTTCCGGGTTTGGCTTTTGCCCATTTTCAATTAATCTCCGGTACACATTTTCAACATCCACAATGGCATCATCCACAAGCTCGCCAATAGCAACAGCCAATCCGCCAAGCGTCATTGTATTGACTGAAAGCCCGAAGAAATCAAAGACAATGGCGGTAATAACAAATGAGAGGGGAATTGCCGTAAGTGTAATAGCCGTCGTACGGAAATTTAAAAGAAAGATAAAAAGAATAATTGCGACGAGAATTGTTCCATCACGCAGCGCTTCCTCAACATTGCCGATAGCCGCTTCAATAAAGTGTGATTGTTTAAAAAGCTCTTTATTGATGATGATGCTTTTTGGAAGGCCTTTCTGAATTTCTGCCAATGCTTTATCAACTTCCGCTGTCAATTCCACCGTACTCGCGCCCGGCTGCTTCTCAATGGAAATAATAACTGCCGGCTTGCCGTTCATCCCGCCGTCGCCCCTTTTTAAACGCGCTCCGAATGATACTTCGCCAATATCGCGCAGTCTGACCGATATGCCGTTTCTGCTTGCGACTGTTGTATTGCGGATGTCCTCAATATCTGCCGTCCGCCCCACATTGCGGATGAGAATTTCCTGTCCCTGGCTTTCAATAAACCCGCCCGTAGTATTGCTGTTGGATTTTTCAAGTGCGCTTCGCACTTCACCAAGCGTCATTCCAAATGCTTTTAATTTTTCGGGTGAAACAAGTACCTGGTATTGCTTTACCTCGCCTCCAATCGGTATCACCTGCGCCACACCCGGAATAGTCAGCAGGCGCGGGCGTATCGTCCAGTCGGCAAGCGTGCGCAAGTCCATCACGGAAGCAGAGTCTGACTGAATTCCAATCAGCATTATCTGTCCCATCACCGAGGATATTGGCCCCATAATCGGCGTTACACCTTCCGGCAGGCGCTCGGCAGCAAGCTGTAGCTTTTCCGCAACAATCTGCCGGTCAAGGAAAATATCCGTGCTCCAGTCGAACTCAACGAAAATCAATCCCAAACCAACAGCAGCATTTGACCGGACGCGATTTACACCCGGCGCACCGTTTAAAACTGTTTCAACAGGAAAATTAACGAGCGTTTCTACTTCTTCCGGTGCAAGCCCTTCGGCTTCAAGGAAAATCGTCACGGTAGGACGGTTCAGGTCGGGCAGTACGTCCACAGGCAGGCCGATAAGGGTTATCACGCCATACACGAAAATCAGCGCTGCGGCCGCAATCACGAACAGGCGGTTTTTAAGAGAAAATTCAATAATTTTATTGAGCATATATTTTCTCTTATATCCCCAACATTATGCGTTTCAGTTGAGCATTCCCTGAAACCACCACCCGCGCTCCTGCATCTAAGCCGGATGTAATCTCCACCATTTTCCCATCGGTCGTACCAACAGAAACCGCTTGCGGAACAAATACTTCCGGCTCGGTATGGATAAAAACCGTCGGCTTCCCTGAAATATCAACAATAGCATCTTTTGGGACGAGAATAGCGGTACCTTTATCGCCCACGTCAATCGTAACATTGGCAATCATGCCGATTTTTAAAAGCCGCGCTGAATTATTGACCGTAAAAATTGCCTGCACCGTGCGCGACTGCTCATCAAGCACATTGCCAACAGTAAAAAGCGTACCATAAAAAATCTCGCCCGGATATGCCGGAACGGTAAATGAAGCCGCCCGCGTCTGCTGAATTGCCGCAATATCAAGTTCGCTCACCTGCGCTTCAACCCAGACAGAGCCAAGGTCAGTTATTTCAAAGAGCGTTTTTCCTGCCTCAACCTGTTCCCCGCGTGTAACGTCCGCCATCGTGATAACTCCCGAAACAGGAGCAACGATTTCAAAACGTGATGCCCCTGTACCGGAAATAAGTTGTTCGTATGATGTAATTGCCTGGCGCGCGGTTTTAACTTCCGCCTCGGCAATTTCAATTTCCTTTTGAGAAATAAACCGTCGCAATTGTTTTAATCGCTCTAATTCCCGCTGCGCCAGCATAAGATTACTTTTTAAACCGATAAGTTCTGTCGTTGCTGAAATTCTTTCTGACGCAGCAAGCGTTTGCTGAAGCACAGCGAGAACCTGTCCTTTCCGCACAAAACTTCCGATTGCCGGAATAGAGGAATTCGCCGCAATAATCCCTACCAGTGGCGCGCTCACTTCCGCCTTCCCCTGCGTCGTGGGTATTACTTTTCCAGTCACGTTCACGCCACGGCTTAAAAGCCCGTCGTCAGACAGAACCGTGCGCACACCGAGCAAAAACTGTGTTTCTTTTGGCATGGCGAGGTCGCTGCCCGGAGGAGGCGCAGGAGTTTGGTTTTCGCCATGGTCTTCACCGCCATGCGCTGTTGCTTTAAAAGTATAGCCAATACTTGCAGCGCCAATCAGGATAAACGTGATAATAGCAATCGTTTTATTATCGGTTGTTTTTACAACTTCTGTAAATTTTGATTTAATAACCGTCAGATTTTTCCGTTTTAAAAAGAACGCCAGCAATCCTAAAAGTAAAACTCCACCGATTATCATAAATATTACCGTCCAGTCAAATCCCTCTTCAACCGCTGCCGGAGAGTCTTCAGCAGGAATCTCTTTTCCGGCCTGAACCGGAAATGAAACATATTCCGTCTTTCCCGTCGCTGTCACTTCCACCGTCAGAGAAGAGGATTTTTTTTCAGCAAAAGTACCTGATAGTAAATATATTCCGGGCGAAACTGTTGCCGGCGCTTTTAAAGAAACGCCACTTTCATTTGCATCAACCTTTATCGTGGCTTTTAAAGGTTCATTCGTGTAGAAGTCAGACAGGTACAAACGCAACGCAGCAACTTTTCCCGGTTCAATGGGCTGATATTTTAAAACCGCTTCAAAATTCTCGCTAACAGCATTTGCAACAAATACATCTGTATTTGCTACTCCTGCCGGAGCAGTTGTAGCAATCGGTTCGGCAGCGTGAGTATGGTCATCACCGCCGCCCGCATACACGCTGAGGACAGACGCTTGAAAAAACAGGAGTATTAATAGTAGTTTTATCATATCACGGTTCATAATTTTAATTACTCCGGTAAAAATCCAAGCGTCTGATAATATTCTGACCTTGCTATAAGATACCGCTCAAGCACATCAAGATATGATTGCTGCGAGCGCGTCATCCGTTCCTTTTGTGTCAGCAATGTGTTCAGATCAATTTGCCCTAACGTGTATGCTTTATTCAGCACATCAAGATTCAGCTGAAATTCCGGCAGGACGCCATTAAACACCAAAAGTGCCGCACGCGCTTTTTCATATTTCCGGCTGGCAAGAGTAATTTCCCCTTCAATCCTTCTGCGTAACGCCGCAAGTTGCAGCACAGCAATATCCCGTTCTGCAGTCCTTTGTAAAATTTCCGCCTGCCCGTTATTATACAATCCTCCAAACGATAACGGAACAGCGACAGCCACGCGAAATCCCAGAAGATGCGTTATTGGCCTGCTACCCTTTATTCCTTCCAGAATAGAATTATCACCATCGTAGGTCAGCCCCGCCCTCACATTCGGATAACACACAAGATTTGCCAGTTGAAGCTCCTGCTCGGCTGCTGCAACTTCCTGCTCAAGCGCACGGAAATCAGCCCTTGCAGCAAATCCCCTTTTAAAAAGTGAATCGCTACTACCTTTTTCCTCAACGATAACTGTATCAATAACCGTATGAATCTCTGTGTTTTCTGCCCGTCCCATCAGTAGATTCAGGTTCAGATTTGCGTCCAGAATATCCGATTCCGCACCACTGACTTCCGCACGAATAGTCGCATCATCAATCCTTGCAAGAGACGCATCAAATTCAGAACCGCGCCCAACTTTAAAACTCTCCTCAGCAAATTCTTTTAAAAGCTGGGCAGAAGCCGTAAGCTGCTCCATCAAAACAACGCGCCGCTCCAACACTGCCAGCCGCGCATACGTCCGACGCACTTCTGCTATCAGATTCCTTTCAAAAGAAAGCGCTTCGGCCCGTGCCCGCTCGATATTCGCAGAAGCGATAGACCGCCGCAGCGAACCCTGTCCGGCAATACTGAATTCCTGCATCACCGAAATATCAACCATCCGAAAACCATTGCCATTCGTCAGCGCGTCATTTCTATAGCCAAAATCCACTTCCGGCAGCGACAGAAAGAATGTAGCTCCCGCCCGCTGCGCCTCCACCCTCGCAATCTGCAGACGATACACGGAAATATCAGGATTATTTTTCAACGCAATCTCAATCGCCTGCTCAATACTCAGCGAATCCTGCGCCCTGACAAAACCCGTAGCACACAGGAAGAAAAAAAGTATTAAGAGGTTTTTTAAAAGAGCTTGCGCTTTTGGCATATTCGGGCTTAGTTTTTAAAAGATTTGATTACAACCTGTTTTTAATGCGTACGAAAAACAATTCCATTCGGCTTTGAGCCAACAGCAATAGTTTTTAAAACCGTTTTCGCTACAACGTCAATCACGGAAACAGAATTGGCATTCTGATTGGAAATATACGCCTTCGTCCTGTCTGTATTAAAAACAATTGCGTGAGCGCCCGCTGCCGTTGCAATTTCGCCGATTTTCTCATCAGAATCTGTTTTAAAAATCACAACTTTTCCGTTCTGAGTGTCCGTCACCCAAAGCTCATTTCCGACATTTGCTGCCATTGCCGGCGTAAATCCGAGCTGATATGTGCGGATAATCTGGAGCGTCGTGGCATCAATCGCCGTAATGCTTTTGCCGCCTTCATTGTCCACGTACATTACATTATTGTCCCCGGGCCACGCGCCCACAGGCGTCGCTCCAACGGCAATTGTTTTGACCACGGTTTTTAAAAGCGGGTCAATTACCGTCACTGAACCTGAGCCGGAATTAGCCGCAAAAGCGTATTTCCCGTCATGCGAAAACGTCACTTCCGCAGGCGAATTACCGACAGGAATTGACTTCACTTCCTGCAATGTATTCGCGTTGTAAATTTTCACACTTCCGTTTGCAGTCATCTGCGTAGTCCAGATTTCCTCACCGAACTTTGAAAACACCGCATTATGATTTGATTCATCCAGCTTTTTAAAACTTTTCATCTCACCGGTCACGGCGTTTAAAACCATAAACATGCCCGATGAACTGTGGCCGCCATGCGCGTGGCCATCACTCAGATCTGCTCCCGGCACAGCCACAGCCAGGCTCATGCGGTCAGGACTGAGCGAAATATGATGCGGAAATTCAGCATTTTGCAGCGCGATCGTCCCGGTGACAATATCCGTTTCAGCATTGATAACAGAAATTGACTTCGCTCCACCATTCACCACATAGAGCGCGTCATACGTGATTGCAGCAATTGGCGTTGTCCCCGGAGTAATCGGGTAGTCATGGCCGTTATGCGCTGTATTTTCGCAGCCTCCGAGCACGACGGCAATCGCCGCCGCGCTCAGCGTTTTTAAAAGATATTTCATAGTTTTTAAAAAGAAATTATTTCACCGGCTCAGCTTTAAAACCTGCTTTTTCTACGGCTTCCGTTACAGCTTTTTCATTGATATTATCACCTTTTACCGTCAGGATTTTTTCAGGATTCGTCGTGTCCACTTCCCAGTTATTAGCTCCCGCAACATTATTTAAAAAAGGTGTTGCAGTTGCCACGCACATACCACATTTCATCGTGGTTTTAAAATTCATCGTTTTCATAGTTAAAAAAAAAGAAATAATGAGAGAAAAAGTGATAAAGTAATTAACAAAAAGTTTTAAAAGAAGCAAACTCAGTGATGTCCCATTCCGCCACCTGCAAGATGTATTATTGCTATCAGTATAATAAAGCAGATAAGCCCGATAATGATATAGCGTCCTGCGGAATTATCAGTTTTAAAAGCCGAATTACGCTGTTCGCGATTCAAGCTGAATTCAATTCTACCCCACGGCTTATAGACTGAAATAAACGTCGCAGCCAACAATACAAATAGCGCAGCGCTCGCGTCGCCTATCAGTTGAATCCGCAGTCCTCTCAGTTCACTGGCCGTCAGAATTGTTTTTGCCGCTACATCAGCCACAAAGCTAACGGGCTGCATATGCAAAAAAAGCAGAAGCGTCGCGCCAACGGTCAGAAGTAGTTTCACCACAATCCAATAATGTTTAAACAAGCCCCATTGCGTACCGAGCGACTGCACAACCCCAGATAGCAGCGCACCAATACTCGCCGGAACAATAATAAACCAGCCGCTCAATTCCATCGCAAGATACGAAGCACGAACAATTTCAGCATTCTGACAAGTCAGGCCCGTTATCGCCAGCACTAGGAAAACCGCAACCGCGCCGAGCCAACCAACGGAAAAAGTGATATGCGTCGTGAGCATAAACCGACGCAAAGGCAATGTCATCATAATTCTTTTTAAGAATAGTTTTTAAAAATTAATCCTGATTCAGCGGCGTATGATGCGCGTGGCACGCTTCAGCACATTTCTTACAAGCTTCCGCGCAGCGCTGGCAGTGGTCATGCTCATGTTTCGCACATTCTTCTGCGCACATACGGCAGATTTTTTCGCAGATGAGCAGGAATTCGTGCGCCACTTCTGAATTTCTTTGTAAAAGCCGAGCAGCAAGTGTGCAAATATCCGCACAATCGCGGTCAAGCGCAATACAGCGCGCCATCATTTTTACATGGTCTTCGCCGAGACATGCCGTCGCACAATTCTCGCATTCAAGCGCGCAGGCAAGTAGCGTTTGGATAAGCTGCGTATGGTCGTGATTTCTCATAATTTCACCTCTTTTTTTTAAAACTAAAAAAATATATGTCTTTAAAGAGCAATGTTTTAAAAAGATTCGTTCCTTTCAAAGTCTATGTTCCCCTCCTCGGAGGGGTGGCCGTAGGCCGGGGAGGGTTTGGCGATAGCAATCGTCAGCAATCGCGAACATCCACCGCGAACCCTCCCCGCCCGATGGGCACCCCTCCGAGGAGGGGATTTTCGTTTGCTTACAGTTTCAAAAGCTATAGCCCACCGCTCAAAGCTTTATGCTTTTCAGCCGCAAGCTATTCGCCACCACCGATACCGAACTCAGCGCCATCGCCGCGCCCGCTATCATCGGGTTCAGCAAAAATCCATTCACTGGATACAAAATCCCCGCCGCAAGTGGAATTCCAATCACATTATAAATAAACGCCCAGAATAAATTCTGCCGAATCGTACGCACCGTCGCTTTTGAAAGACGTATCGCGGACGCTACATGGCGCAAGTCCGACTGCATCAGCGTTATCGCCGCCACGTCCATCGCGATATCCGTTCCGCGCGCCATAGCGATACCCACATCCGCCACCGCCAGCGCCTGCGAATCATTGATGCCGTCGCCTGCCATTGCAACCACTTTTCCGCGTTTCTGCAATTCCCTTATATAATCCGCTTTGTCCTGCGGCATCACACCCGCTTTAAAATGCTTGATGCCAACCTGCTCCGAAACAGCCCGCGCTGTTTCCTCATTATCGCCCGTCAGCATGTGAACTTCGACGCCACTTTTTAAAAGGTCGCGCACGGCTTCGGCAGATGTTTCCTTGATGGTATCAGCAATTGCAATTATCGCAAAAACCTCACGGGTATTTGCCGCATAGACAACGGTTTTTGCAGATTGCGAGAGTTGCTGCGCAGTTTTTAAAAGCTCATTGGGAATTGTAATATTTTGGCTTTTTAAAAGCGCAGAATTGCCAATGAAAAACTTCTCGTTTTTAAGAGTCACAGAAATTCCCTGACCCGTAATGCTTTCAAAATTTTCCGCTTCAAGTGCAGCAATATTTTCCTTTTTAAAAAATCGCACAACGGCTTCAGCAAGCGGATGTTCTGACGGCGATTCTGCGGACAAAATCACGCTTTTTAAAAAGTCTTTTTCATAAGAATTATTTTTTAAAAACTTTTCATTCCACACAATATCCGTCACTTCCGGTTTCCCGTTTGTAATCGTCCCGGTTTTGTCGAGAATCACGGCGTTGATTTTAAAAGCTCGTTCCAACGCTTCAGCATCTTTTATCAAAATTCCATGTTCCGCTCCGCGCCCGATGCCAACCATGAGCGCGGTTGGCGTTGCAAGCCCGAGCGCACACGGACACGCAATTATCAGCACCGTAATCATCGCCATCATCGCGTGCGAAAATCCACCTCCGGCTATCATCCACACGGCAAACGTCAGAACCGCAATCACCAAAACCACCGGCACAAACACCGCCGAAATTTTATCAGCGAGCTTTTGAATCGGCGCCTTGCTGCCCTGCGCCTCACGCACCATGCGGATAATATTTCCGAGCATTGTTTCGCGCCCGACCTTTTCCGCCGTGATGCGTAGGCTTCCCTTTTGATTGATTGTTCCGGCAAAAACCTTCGCGCCACTTTCTTTTAAAACCGCGACTGGCTCGCCTGTAATCATGCTTTCGTCAATATACGAGCTGCCATTTACAACCGCGCCGTCCACCGGGATTTTCTCGCCGGGGCGAATCCCGATTTCATCGCCGAGTTGCACTTCCTCAATTGCGATTTCCGTTTCCACGCCGTTTTTAAAAACACGAACAGTTTTCGGCTGCAAGCCCATCAGCTTTTTAATAGCGCCGGACGTTCGTGATTTCGCGCCTTCTTCTAAAACTTTCCCCAATAAAATCAGCGCAATAATCACCGCAGCCGCTTCAAAATACACGTGCGGTTCCAAACCTCTTTTTAAAAAGAACTGCGGATAAACCGTATTAAAAGCGCTGAAAATAAACGCAATTCCCGTAGAAAGCGCCACCAGCGTATCCATATTCGACGAACCGTGCCGCGCCTGTTTGACCGCATTTTTAAAAAACGACGCGCCGCTCCACAGCATGATGGGAATCGTGAGCGCGAGCATTATCCAGTTCGCGCCGGGCAGCGTATGATGGAAAAACATCCCGATAATCATCACCGGAAGCGCCAGCGCAATCGCCACCGTCGCCTTCGTTTTTAAAAGCTTGTATGCAGCAGCTTCACGCTTTTCAATTTCCTCGCGCTCCGCCTCCGGGTCGGCGATAATCTCGTAGCCAATATCGTGAATCGCCTTCTGCATCTGCGGAAAAGCGATTTGCTGAGGGTCGTACTCCACGAGCACGCTTTTGCCAGCGTAATTCACCGCCGCGCGGGCTACGCCTGCCTGCGCGCCGAGCATGGACTCGACCGACACCGCACACGCTGCGCACGACATGCCTTCCACGGCAAATGTTTCTTTTTTCAAATCTTTTAAAACCGGGCTGCTT
>JAZKFS010000142.1:0-7504 GCA_040386315.1 Bacteroidota bacterium | reverse complement strand
GTTTCCATAGCGTTTTTTCCTTTTAAAACTTATTGATACGCTACAAAATTACGGAGAGCAAGCGCGGGGAATGTTACAGAATTCGGAGAAAGATTTGCAGGATTTTAAAGGGAAAATGTTTAACTTACATTTAAATAATTCTGAAGAAGGAAATTTTCACACTATTTAAATAAAAGGAAAAGTGAATGAAAAATATAGTTTCAAAATTGGAGTAAAAATGCTAAAAATTACAGAAGCCACAACTGAGAATAGTCATTTCGATTTGGTTGTAAATGAATCACTTATGTTTCCACCAGGTACTCAAACTGTTGGGATTGGTATAAATCATCCAGATTTAAATATTGGATTTACAATTCTGTTTACATTCCGATCCTATGGTGAACCTAACACTCAAGAGATAATAGTTAATGGTCCAAATGATGGCGGGCTGAGTTTTACGGGTATAACAATTGGTTTACATAAATGGGATGATCCTAAAGGATTGCAATCGCCAAAACCAGTTATTGTTGAAATTGATACGGATGAGAATCCTCCGCGAACTTTAAAAATGCACGTTCTTTATAAAACAGCTCTCATAGGCGACATTCGATCATTTGATGTCACTGTTTGGGCGGAGCGTAATAATGGAAACCAATAAGCCCATCAAAAGAGCAAGAGTTGTTGTTCAAGATAAGAATTTACCTAAAGCTGAAGCACCACCAGCAAGTTGGGTTGAGAGATGGTTTGGCCCGCAGCACCCTTCAGTTGCCAGAGATTTTATCGTATTGGTTTTAATTATATTCTTTGGTGTACTTGGCGTTGTTCATATTGAACATATAGATAAATTCCTACCAATTATAACTGGACTAATTGGATACTTTTCAGGTACTAAAATTAGCAAATGAATTATGGCCGCCCGGCAACCAAAATTAATTTTAAAAAGTATGACAACTTAAGATAACTTAAAAAAAGTCACAATTGTTTATAACTAATTAAGCCGAATGAAATCTATCATGCGGCTTAATTTCTACTGTGTCAATTATTAGGCTTGCACCAGCGACCTGCTCATTACGAATGAGATGCTCTACCAGTAATACTTATATTCTCAAATCTCATCCAGCGCCCGCCTGTCAGCATCCCGCAGTTTTTTATATTCCGTCGCGGAAAGCCCCGTCACTTTTTTAAACTGGTTCGACAGGTGCGCAACGCTGGAGTAGCCGGTTTTAAAAGCGATTTCGCTGAGCGAGAGTTCGTCATATTTCAGCAGTTCCTTTACGCGTTCGATGCGCTGGAGGATGATGTATTTTTCAATGGTCATTCCCTCCTGCTGTGAAAAAAGCGTTGAAATGTAGTGATAATCAAGTGCAAGTTCATTCGATAGAAGCTCCGAGAAGTTTATCTTTTCAACATTATCGTTATGATGAATTTGCGTGACGATGATATTTCTGATTTTCTCAATGATCTGCGCACGACGCGAATC
The DNA here is from genome assembly GCA_040386315.1 of Bacteroidota bacterium. GTDB lineage: Bacteria > Bacteroidota > Ignavibacteria > Kapaibacteriales > DASPKH01 > DASPKH01. The sequence goes on along the minus strand of JAZKFS010000142.1, from coordinate 6,045 downwards.
AGCGAGATCAAAACCTGCCTCTTTTAAAACTTTCCTAATTTTTTCCAACTCGCCTTCACTTTTTAAAACTACGTCCGCCTCGCCCAGCTTTACATTCTGGACCTCAATTCCTGCTTTTAAAAGCTCCTCTTCCACGACGCGGATGCAGCGCGCGCAGACCATGTTTTTGATGGAAATTTTTGTGGGTTCTGTCATAATGGGAGTCTTTAAAAAAAGTGTGTAATTATCCTGACACCTGACACAAAAGTGTGGTGGTAATGCCACACTTTTTTGCCTGGTAAAATCTTCACTTTAGATGGTGTTGATTCGGTTTTATTTTCTTTTAAAAGTAAAGGTACAACTATTACCGAGCTACATTCTTTTTAAAACAACAACTTACGGTACAGATAAAAAGATTATTACTCGAAGCTATTGAAAGAAATCTATATAAAGCAGCCGAAATGAAAACGTGGTATAGATTATGTAATGTTTTAAAAGAAAATTGGCTTTTTAAAACAAAAAAAGCCGCATAGAATATATACTATACGGCTTAATTTCCTGCAAGAGAGCCAATTGCCAGACTCGAACTGGCGACCTGCTCATTACGAATGAGCTGCTCTACCAACTGAGCTAAATTGGCAGGCCTTTTTTTAAAAAGAGAGTGCAAATATAAAACATTTCAGGAATGTATGCAATACAGTGTGTGACAGAATGGCGATATAAGTGTTCTTCTAAAAAATCTCGTTGTGTAATGTGATTATTAAAGTGATAATATTCTTTTAAAATGCTTATTTCTGACAGCAAAGGTGGTTTATGACTTTTAAAAATATTGTGTTTTTATTTTTTGCAATTTTGGCTATCAGCCGGGCTCAAACTCTGGAAGTAACTGAAGGGCGGGATTTTTACTTTGCTATTCCCAGACCGCAAATAGTGAAAGGGGAAACTTCACGAGGAATGGCTCCGGTTCAGCTTCGGATTTCTTCTGCGGTGAAGACCAAAGTAACGGTTTCAGCTCCGGGAATCGGATATGTACAGCAGGTAAATGTAGAAGCAAGTATTACTAAGATCATACCACTGAACGATGCGTTGTGGAGTTCAGCGGGTTTGGTGGATAATGGTGTCCAGATTCATGCTGATGCTCCGATTAGCGCTTCCCTTTTAATAAGTTATAAAAGGACAGGTGAAACAATAAAACTGATCCCGGAGGCCGGGCTTAGTAAAAAATACTTCACGCTGAATCTGTACCAAGATAAAGTCGGCGATGATTTTAAAACCGGGCAGATCAATATTGTGGCAACCCGTGACAGCACAAGAGTAACATACGTACCTACAGCTGCAACTGATGATGTAGCAGCCGGAAGTGCAAAGACTTTTACAATGAACAAAGGCCAGGTGTACACGATATTTGCAAAAGTTCAGCCAAGTTTTACCCAGCAGAAGCAAACTGACCTCAGCGGAACATATATCGAAGCAGATAAGCCTATTGCCGTTTTTACAGGGCATTCTAAAGGAGCGTTTCCACGCTATAAGAGTACTTCGCTTGGAACCTCTGCGGATTTTATGCGCAACCTCTATTTTGAATCCGTACCGCCGTTGGAAATGCTCGGCACTGAATATATCACAGCTCCCATTAAATATAACAATCGCCCTTATACAGCAGCTGATCCTGACCAGCGCGGCGATCTCATCCGGTTCGTAGCAACAGAAGATAATACAATCATATCTAAAATGAAAACAGATGGGAGTGGGTTTTCTCCTATTAGTTCTACGCTGAATAAGGGTCAGTTTTTTGATATTACAGAGCAGGAATCTGCTGCTTATTATAAATCCAGCACCCCTGTTCTCGTCGGTCAGTACGGCAAAGCATGGCGCAGCACTAATGTAACAGTAGCTTCAAAAGGAGGACAAGACAATACACTCAACCCTTCCCGTAGCGGTGCCGGCATGCTGATGGTGATTCCGCCGATAAACAGGTGGTCGAGCCATGCCTCTTTCCGTTCAGTTGAAGAAATAGACAATTTTGTGATGATCACTTTTAAAACTACTGATATTGATTCCATAAAATTTGATTTGCAGCCGCTCCGTATGGTATTTGAAGGAATATCTCAAATTACAGGAACTCCATATAGTTATGCCCGAAAACAAATTGGATCAGGAGATCACAGCGTAGAGGGTTCGAGTCCAAATGTGAGGTTCGCTGTGTATTCTTACGGTAATTATGATTATACAAAAGATGGCTTCGCGTATGGCTCTATGGTTAATATGAATTACTCAATGGATTGTGATGATAAAATTTCTTTTAAAACCCAATCAAAAGGTTGTGGCGCTTATTCGGGTATGGCTGAGTTCAGCACTTTACAAAGCTGTGGCGAAATTACCGGGATATATCTGAAATCCGACAGCTCTTTTAATTATTCCTTAACCACAAATTTTCAAAGCCCCGATTCTAAAAAATTATCCTTTACATTACAGCCCATCACTCCATTGCAAGACGCTGGCGCAACAGTCATCATTCAGACACGCTCGGGAAAAGATACCAGCTTTACCGTTTCTTTTAAAGGAAGTAATATCGTGACTGCTGACAGCCTGGTAGATTTTGGTTTGGTAAAATTAAAAGCTATCGTGACGAAAAATATTAAGGTTACTAATTCCACCAACGAGCCGATCACCGTCACAAGTATTTCTTTAAAAAATAATAAGGATTTTTCAATACTTACTACAGCGCCATTCGTAATTCCGGCAAATTCATTCTATAATATACAAGTGAAGATCAATCCTCTCTCCCTTGGTGCAAAGGAAGACACGGTCGTGATTACAACACCTTGCTCCACGAAAGAAATACGGATACGGTACAAGGCAGAAAAACCGGGCTTCGTCAAAGAGTGGAATCCAATTCGCGATTAATAAGTAAAACAAAAAAAAGGCGTTCTTTTTAAAAGAGCGCCTTTCCTTTTTAAAACCAATTCTTTTTAAAAATCTTTTAAAGCTCATACACATTCGTCGCCTTCGCATTCACATATTCCAGGAAATCCTTTGCCGTCAGCGTCCGCCCTGTCACGCGCTTGATAATTTCAATCGGGTCCTGCGTGCGGCCGTACTGGTGAATTTTCTCACGCAGCCACTCACGTACATTTGAAAATTCACCACGCGAAATCTGCGCGCGAACATCCGGCATTTCTTTTTCAAGCTGATTCCAGATCATCGCGGCATAGAGCTTGCCAAGCGTGTAGCTCGGGAAGTAACCAAATCCGCCGAACGACCAGTGAACATCCTGCAAACTTCCCACAGCGTCGTTTTCCGGCGTAATTCCTAAAAATTCCTGCATTGTTTCCGCCCACACTTTTGGAACATCTTCCACTTTTAAACGGCCATTGATGAGGTCGCGCTCAAGGTGATAGCGCAGGATAATGTGCATATTGTACGTCACTTCATCAGCTTCCACGCGGATGAACGACGGCTGGATGGTATTGATGGCTTTAAAAAACGCGCGTGGCGTCATATCGCGCAGTTGCTCAGGAAATCTCTCACGCAGATGCGGCAGCGCCCACGTCCAGAATTCTTCCGTGCGCGCGATCATATTTTCCCAAAAAAGCGACTGCGATTCGTGAATTCCCATTGACGTGCCGTCAGCCGCAAATGTGCGCGCATATTTTTTGTCAATTCCCTGCTCGTACAGCGCATGTCCAGTTTCGTGGATCACACCGAAAAGGCACGAACGCAAATCGTCTTCAAAAACGCGCGTTGTGATGCGAACGTCTGTAATGGCAAAGGTCGTGCAGAACGGATGCGCGGTCAAATCAAGCCGCCCATAATTAAAATCATACCCCAGCTTTTCCGCGATAAAGCGCGAAAACTCCATCTGCTTTTCCTTGTCAAATCCCGCGCTTAAAATTGAATTGTCAGCATTTTTTAAATTCGGCTCAATTCTTTTTAAAAGGTCGCGCGTGCCGTCCGCCAGTTCTTTAAAAACCGGGTCGAGCTGCGCAACGGTCATTCCCGGCTCGAATAAGTCCAGAAGCGCATCATAGCGGTCTTTTTCGTAACCGTACAATTCAGCCGCCTGGATTTTCAGGTCAATCAGCTTTTGCAGATGCGGCGCGAAAACCGAAAAATTCTTTTCAGCTTTGGCGCGTTTCCACGCTTCCTGCGCCAGCGACTGCGCCTTCGACGTTTCGCGAACGAGTTCATCCGGTAACTTTGCCGCTCGGTCATGGTCCCGTACAAAAAGTTTTAAAAGCGGCGTTGCATCGCCATTCATTCCGCGCACGTCGGCAGCGAGCTTTTTAGCGGCATCGCTTGTGAGGTGCTGATGCGCGAGCGTGTCCAGCGTTGCGATCTGCTCGGCGCGCGCCTCTCCCGCCCCGTCCGGCATATACGTTTCCTGATCCCAACCCAGCACGGCGCTTGCCGCACCAAGGTCTTTCACGGTGTTCATGATGCCGATGATCTGTGATTCTGTTTGATTGTTCATGTTTTTCTTTTTAAAATCTATTTTTAAAACGTGTGTATTTCTTTTAAAACTATTTCTCGAATGTGCACCAAATTACTCTGCCATCGGGCTTAATAATACACATGTACTCTGAATCTTTATATTTTACAATCGAATCTCCGACTGCTAAATTTTTGCGAAATTTAGCCGAATTGGTTTGTGGTAGAAAGGCGTATAAATCGGTTGTATTTCCATTAATCTGGAAATAGACAGAAGGTCGCCCAAGCTCAAACCAACTTACCTTACCTAGAATATCCGATGTATCAAAGTTAGTAGTTGCATTTACGAATTCCTCATGCCCTCCGCAAGTAGAAAAGTAAGCAATACATATGAATATCACGAATGCGATTAAAATTTTTGGTAAGCTAACTTCAACCTTTTCCGGTTGCTTTATAGTTTTTTTGGTTTCCAACGTTTACAGTATTCTAAACTTTATAATTTTTAAAAAACTCCTACGCATTCACCTTCTCTTCATACCCGATCAGGTACGTCAGCCAGGAATTACCGAGCTTTTCAAGGACGGAATTCATTTTCAAACGGTCGCGGAGGTTTTTAAAATCAACGCGGTCGAGCTCCTGATCCTGGTTGAAGCACGAGAAAACCGGCTGGATTTCCACGCCCGTCACCGGATCTACGTGCTTCTGCAAACACTGCGCGCAGATTTCCTTCATCATGCACTGCATCGGCGAATTGATCGAGCCGATGGCAACGTGGTGGTTCAGATGCGGTTTTAAAGATGTGTGGCGGGCGTCCTTCACCGCGCGCATCATGCCGTCGGAGCCAATTGCGATAATGCGGTTCACCTTTTTAAAATCAACGGTTTGTTCGCCAAGCTCGCCGTTGAGATATGCGTGCATCGCCTGGATAATATTGCCGCGATAGTGCGCGTCCTGCGGGCGGTTTGGCGTGATCTCGGGGCCGATGTCGCTACTCCATATCACCTTGTCCGTCGCTGACTCGATATCTTCCATTTTAAAAACATCCGCGCCATTTTTGTAGCCCGCGAAGTACATCACCCGATTTCCATTCGCCTTTAAAGCTTTTGAAATTGAAAATAGCACCGCATTTCCAAGCCCACCACCAGCCAGCAACACCGTTTCATTCACCGGAATATGCGTCGGCGCGCCCGTCGGCCCCATGACAACCACGCGCTGACCGGGCTTTAAAAAGGAAACAAGGCGTGACGACGTACCCATTTCCAGCACGATCATCGAGAGCAGGCCGCGCTCAGGGTCAGTCCACGCGCCTGTCATCGCCAGCCCTTCCATCTGGAGTTTTGTGCCATTGATGACCGGCGAATCCACTTCGTAATTCTGCAAACGGTAAAATTCACCCGGCTCAAAATGCTTTGCGGCATATGGCGCGTGAACTATTACTTCGAGGATTGTTTCCGTCAGGTATTCCACTTTTACGACGTGCGCACGAAAATTATGCTCAAGCTTTTTAAAAAAGTTTTCTAAATCATCAGCGCGTTCCTGCGGTAATTCTCGAACGCCGGAAGCTATTTCCTTTTCAACATTTTGAATTTCATTTTTAAAAAGCGCAGCGACTATCGGATAGCCGTATTTCGCGCTCGC
>JAZKFS010000141.1:5182-34120 GCA_040386315.1 Bacteroidota bacterium | reverse complement strand
CGGTTGGCGAGGCACTTCAGAGCAATCATTTTGTGCCGGAAGTACGTTTCCGCGAGCAGGTTGCGCAGTTGCCGTTTGAGAAAATGCGGTTTGGTGCGATTGATGAAGGTTTTAAAAACGACGAAGAAATGTTGGTGAATCGTTTGACGGGTGAGATCGTTGGTTCGGAGGCGAAGTTTGAAAGTCCGCGAAATTATCAGAATTCGGATAATTCTTTTAAAAATGAATCTTTTAAAAGCTCCGGTGGAAATGGGAATTATCCGCCGCCGCGCCAGCAGAATTCACCGATGTCGGACGCTCAAATGACGGCGTTTGAAGCGCTTTTTCAGCCGCAGCAAAGTGATGATTCTTTTAAAAACGGCGAGGAAATTTCACGAAAAACGCAGCAATTGTATTGGCAATTACATAATAAATATATTTTTTTTCAAAGCGATAAAGGCGTGCAGATCATTGATCAGCACGTGGCGCATGAGCGGATTTTGTACGAACGCGCGATTGCTGCGATGAATAAAAATTTTGCGTATGCGCAGAAGTTGCTTTTTCCGGTGAAGATCGAACTTTCGCCGTCGGAAAATATTCTTTTAAAAGAACTTTCTGATGATGTGAAATTGCTGGGTTATGATTACGCAATCAATGATGAAATTGTGGAAATTCTGAGTGTTCCGTCGGATGTGAAAACGGGAACTGAAGAGAATTCTTTAAAAGAATTGCTTGCGCAGTATGAGGAATATGATAAGATCAGGCATACGGACGCGCGGGATAATCTGGCGGCGTCATTTGCGTGTAAGGCGAGTATTAAGGCGGGTGACGCGCTGACTGTGCAGGAAATGAAGTATTTCGTAGACGAGCTTTTTAAAACGACGATGCCGTATGTTTGCCCGCATGGGAGGCCGGTGGTGATTGAATTTGATGTGAAGGAATTTGACCGGAGATTTGGGCGAACATCGTAAATGGGGAACGGTTTGGGGTGGAAAATTAGTTTCTGTTTTTAAAGGATTTTTAACGCAGAGGTTCGCGAAGGTTTCGCAGAGGCGCGCAAAGGTTTTTTTATAAAAATTCTTTTAAAAAGTGAATTTTCATTCACAATTGGGAGATTTTACGAACTTATTGCTTTTTTTCTAAGCATACACTTCATAACTTTGCAGATAAACTGCTGTGGAAAAGCGGAGAGCTTTTTAAAAAGTTTTAAAAATATTTTTCGTTGAATTTTTTAAAAAGATTTTCACACCATTCAGCACAACCATTGATTGCGGAAATTACGACATTATGAATCACAACAGACATTACGCTCTTATTCTCGGCGCTTCAAGCGGATTTGGTAAAGCGGCGGCGCTGGCGCTGGCGGACGAGGGAATGAATATTATCGGTGTGCATTTAGACCGCGCGGCGGGAATTAAAGCCGTTGATGAATTGAAGCAGGAACTTCAGGCGAAAGGCGTTCAGGCGATCTTTTTTAATGTAAATGCCGCTGATGCTGACCGGCGGAAGGAAGTTGTGGACTCGATCAAAGACCATTTTGCACAGCATGACGGCGCGACAATTCGCCTGATGATGCATTCGCTGGCGTTTGGTTCGCTTCAGCCGATGATCAGTCAGACGGAAGGAATGCTGACACAGCGCCAGATCGAAATGACGATTGACGTAATGGCCAATTCGCTTATTTACTGGACGCAAAGTATTGTAACAGAAAAATTAATGGCTCCAGGCGGAAGAATTGTTGGAATGACGAGCGCGGGAAGTACACGCGTATTACCAACGTATGGCGCCGTTTCTGCGGCAAAAGCTGCAATGGAAGCGTATATTCGCCAGTTGGCATTAGAATTGGCTCCGTACGGAATTACGGCTAATACGATCCGCGCGGGTGTGACTCATACGCCGGCGCTGAGTAAAATCCCGGGCAATGAACTTATTATGAATAATGCGTATATGCGCAATCCGTACCACCGCCTCACGCAGCCGGAAGATATCGCCAATGTTTTAAAATTTCTGGTTCGCGACGAGATGCAGTGGGTGAATGGAACAATTCTTGGCGTGGATGGCGGCGAGGATTCTGTTGACCTGACGTGGTACACGAAACAGGAAGAAGCCGTTCATTAAAAGAATTTCTTTTTAAAAAGAACTCTTTTAAAAGATTATTAAAAAGCATGACAGAAATATTTTTGTCATGCTTTTTTTATGCAGGGTTTTTCGGTTCTTTTTTCTTTTTTAAAAACCAGCGGATTGCAAAAATTACGACGATGACGGCGAGAATTGCACCGAAGATTTGTCCGTATGTGCTGAGGTAATCACCGATCGTGCGCCAGTTCTCACCGAGTTTCATACCGAGGTAAACGAGGATACCGTTCCAGAGAAGTGCGCTGACGGCAGACAGTGACAGTGTTTTTAAAAAGTTCAGTTTGGACATTCCTGCGAAAAAGGAAATGACAGCGCGCGTGCCGGACATGAAACGGTTAGCAACAATCAGCCAATAACCGTATTTTTGGAACCAGCCCTCGACTTTAAAAAGCGCTTCTTCGGGAATAAATTTCAGTTTCTTTTTTTCAACTGCATTTGTCTCAAATTTTAAACCGAGCCAGTACATTACAGCAAATCCGACCGTGCTGCCAAGGGTCGCCATCAGGGTAAGCGGAAAAAAATCTATCGTTCCCATTCCAACGAGCGTGCCGCAAAAAACCAGTAAGAGGTCACTTGGCGAAGGTGGAAAAATATTTTCTGTGAAGGTAATAAAGCACGCAAAAAGCAGGATCCCGATGGGGGAAAGTTGCTGAATAAAATCAATTGCTGATTCGAGCATGAATGTATTTAATATTTTTGGTTTTAAAAAGTTCTGTGCCGAAATTACATTTTTAAAGTGAAATCTCGCTGATAATTTTATTAATTTGCTTTTAAAAATATGGCTGCTGCAAATCACGATATAATTAATCAGCCAAAACTGCTCGGTGAGAATCTCCGGCGTTTGCGGGCAACTCGTGATGCAACGCTTGATGCGATTGCCGGTAAAACCGGGCTTTCAAAGAGTTTCCTGTCGCTGGTTGAATCAGGAAAACGGAAGATTAAAACAGATGACCTTCGCCGGGTTTTATCATATTTCGGTTATTCGCTGGGCTGGTTTTTATCGCAGACGCAGGATTCGGTGGAGGATTTCCCTTTGCAGCCGAATGCGATCATTCAGAAAAAAAACAATTCTATTTTGCTGGACGGGAAGCGCATGGAGGGGAAATTCCGTATGTTGCTTTTGAGGCCGCTGCGAAAAAAAACGGATATTGAAATTATTGAATTATATTTGCCACCGCATTCGCAGATGACGGAACAAAATACGGTGATCCCGGTGGAAGTACGCGGTGTAGTGCAGCGCGGGACCCTCCTGGTGGTGCTGAAAGGCGATGAATATGTAATTCGTGAGCGTGAGGAATTTTGTTTTGATGGAAATATTCCCCATATTATGAGAAATTATACGGCTGAGCCGTCAATTATTACACTGTTTATACCACCGCCCGGATTTTAAAAACTTTTTGTTATATTGAAGTTCTTTTAAAAATTATTTAAAACTATTTTTCACAAATACTGAATAATTGCGCATTTGAGGAATCTTTTAAAACCTTTTTAGAGTTTTGACTATACCCAACGCAAAGCAAGTGCAGCAAAAAAAGTATAATTATACAAATGCAACAAAGCGGGGAATTTGTGTGTTATCTTTTTAAAAGAAGCAGTAAATTGTAAAAATAACGCGTTCGTGCAGCAAACGTGCTTTTTCATCTGATGACTATTGATATAAAACTGCTTGAGAGAAAAGATTCTACGGGAGTATTGATTTTATGAATGTACAAGAGTTAAAAATACTTTTACTCGAAGACAACGTTTTTGACGTTGAACTTATTAAATATGCGCTACGGCCTTTGCCTGTGGCTTTTGCTGTTACGCACGTAGCAACGCTGGAGGCGTTCACGCACGAGCTGACGGAGAATGCACCTGATGTGGTTTTGTCGGATTTTGACCTGATGACATTTACTGCGCTGGATGCTTTGGTGGAATTTCAGGCTTCAAAGCTGCATATTCCTTTTATTCTTGTAACGGGTGAGCAGTCTGAAGAGATCGCAGTAGATTGTATTAAAAAAGGCGCAGATGATTATCTTTTAAAAAATACTTTAAAACGGCTTCCCTCGGCAATAATGAATGCGCTGCGTACAAAACAGGCAGAGCGCGAGAAAAAAGAGGCGGAAAAAGCGCTGCGTAGAAGTGAGGAACTGTATAGAATTATTACAGAGCACATGCTTGACCTGGTAAGTGTATTAGAGCCCGATGGCAGCTATATATACCTTAGCCCGTCATACAAAGAGATATTGGGCTACAATCCAAAAGAGCTTATCGGGAAAAATGCTTTTGAAATGATCCACGAAGATGATCGCGATATAATTGAAAAGAATTTTATAAGTGTGAATGGGGAAGACTCTGAAGTTCGCAAGGCTACTTTTCGTGTTCAGCATAAGGACGGAACATGGGTCCTTTTTGAAGCGCTGGGACGTTGGATATTTGACAGGCAGGGAAATGCCCAAAGGATTGTGATGTCTTCCCGGGATATTTCGGATCGCCAGAAAGCAGAAAAGAAGCTTGTTGAGAATTCATAGCATCGCTGTCAGATGGGTTTTGTAAAGATTCATTTCTTTCAAGGATCACAAGATTGGTTGTTGTTTTGAGATTAATCTTCATGGTAAATAACAGATGCTTCTTTGTCGGATAAAGAAGCTTTTTGTGTTTTAAAAACAAAGGAACAATTGAGATATGAGCGCGGCAAATAAAACACAGACAGAAGATATAAAGCAAGATAAAAATCCCACCAAGGATAAACAGGAAATCCGCCAGGCTCTGATCTTAATTGTGGATGATGTTGAGCAGAATGTTGCCGTGATCTCGCAGATATTACGTAATGCCGGGCATAACGTCATGGCTGCTTTTTCCGGTGAGACTGCTATCAGAATGGTGCAGAAGAGGAAACCCGACCTGATCCTTCTGGATATCATGATGCCTGGAATGACAGGCTTTGAAACATGCGAACAATTAAAAGCTTCGCCTGCTACAGCCGATATTCCGGTGATCTTCCTCAGCGCTCTGACTGAAACTGATACAAAAGTCAAAGGATTTGAAGTCGGCGGCGTGGATTATATTACAAAGCCATTCCAGGAATCTGAAGTGCTGGCGCGGGCTAATGTCCATTTAAAGATCAATTGGCTGGAGCAGGAACGTGACAAACACATTGAAAAGCTCACAGAGATGAATGGAGAAAAAGACCGGCTTATGCAAATTGTCTCGCATGACCTGCGCTCTCCACTGGGCGGTATTCGTGGACTGGCAGAGATATTAATGGAAAGTGATGAGCAGGTCAATGTTGCTACTGTTCAGGAATTTTCAAAAATAATTACCCACACGGTTGACGGCCTTCTCGAATTGGTCAATGATCTACTGGATCTGGCAAAGATCGAATCGGGTAAGGTAAATCTGAATATGACCGAGTTTGATTTCGGTGAGACTGTGAAATATGCTTCTGATCTGGTTCGGCTTGTGGCTTTAAAAAAAGGCGTTTTTCTCAATGCAGAATATCCTGACGAACCGATTATAATAAAAGCTGATGAGCCAAAACTCAAGCAAACAATCAATAATCTGCTCTCCAATGCAATTAAATTTACACCGAAAGGTGGTAATGTTGACATCATTGTAGAAAAAGGAAAGGAAAAAAATTCCAAAAATCTACTGATCACCGTTCGTGATTCCGGTATGGGAATTTCAGAAGAAATGCTCAAAACCGTTTTTGAAAAATTCGGCGATCATCAGCGTAACGGAACTCATGGAGAAAAAGGGAGCGGGCTTGGTCTATCTATCGTAAAGCGCTTCGTAGAGCTTCATAACGGTACAGTGAAAATAGAAAGTAAGGTAGGTGAGGGAACAGCATTTCATATTGTAATGCCGGTGCTGGTCAAATAGAACGTATAAATATGGTTTTTAAAACAGTGCGAATCCTTTTAAAAAACAGAAGTTTTAAAAGATTTCGCACTGTTTTTTTTCAACGAATTAATATCTGTGGCGGCGCATACCAGAGCAATTCTCCCCGGGCTGCCCATGAATGAATGATCTCAATGCAGCAGATAGCACCTTTTTTAAACTCCAGTCTTAGTGCATGATCGGCACATAGTCCCGATACAAAACTGCTCATACTCGGTTCGTGCCCTACGAACATAACGCCGCTTTGCTGAGTATTTTCTGAAAGTAATTCCGAAAATTCATCAAAACCCGCCGATGGCACCAGCCGCTTGTCAAAACCGATATTGCTTTTAAAAGAGATTTCCTCCGCAAGAATTGCGGCTGTTTGTTTTGCCCTGATATACGGACTTGAAATAATAAGGCCAATTTCAGGATTTAATCCGGCAAACCCCTTCCCGATGCTGTGCATTTTTTGGATCCCTTCCATTGTAAGTTCGCGTGCAGAGTCATTCTTGTTAAATGACGGCTCTTCGGCAATTCCATGCCGAACAAGATAAATGCGCATAAATTTTAAAAAATTTATTCTCTTGCAATTGTAATGTTAATTATTAACTGGCCCGTTGCCATTTCACCGGCCTGAGGGAATTGATTACTGATCGTATTAGACTCAAAGGTTTCGTTCTTTTCGTATGTAATCGTTCCAATCTTCATATTGGATTGCTCGACTAAATCCTGTGCTTCCTTTAAAGTCAGTCCAATTAGCGTTGGTACTATCGCCTCCATCGCCGAGCCGCGACTGATGACAAGATCAACTGTCGTGCCATACGGAGCCGAACTTCCCGGCGGAACGCTCTGTGCCATAATGGAGTTTGCAGGAAGGGATTCGCTGTTTTCGTATGTGGTCAGCCCGGCCTGCAGCCCTTTTTGAAGCAGAGCGATACGCGCATCACGAAGGCTTTTCCCGATCAGCATTGGCATTGCGATCGTCTCACGGCCTTTACTGACAGTCAGGTATATCCGGCGTCCTTTTTTGACCTCGGCGTTTGGATAGGGAAGCTGGTTTAAAACGCGTCCGCGCGGCACTTTCTCGTTAAATTGCTCGTGAACCGTATGGACATAGAGGCCGCGACCTTCCATTGCGCGAACGGCTTCTTCGGTTGGCAGCCCGGTTACTTTTGGAACTGAAACGATATTGCCTGCGCTCACAATAAAAGGCATGATAAAAGAGTCAAGAAGGAAAATCAGCAGCAAAACTCCGGCCGTAAATCCCAGAAAAGCAAGTATATAGGATTTTCGTGTCGGCTTTGGTTCCGGTTTTATCTGCGGATTAAATTGCGGTTGGGTATCTTCCATAGAAAAATTTGTTGCTATCGCTTTTTAAAAGAAATTTCGCTCAAAAATACGAATATTCAGGTGAATCAGCTATTGCTGAATTATTAATTGCTAATCAAACACGGAAAAACACATAATGCTTCCCACGACAAAATTTTTTATTGCTGAAATGAGCATCTTAATACTTCTGGCAGCTATCCAGGTTTTCGGTACGATCAGTCTTTTAAAAATGTCAAACCACGCTTTTCCCCGTTTTAAAAAAAGTACAAATGCAACGATTATTGCCGGAGTTCTGGCAATTCACGCACCATTTTTCTACTGGATGCTTTTATACAAAAATGTGTCCGTTACATTTTCTACGGCTGAGTGGAATATACTTTGGGTGCTTTGCTTTATCGGTGGCAGTGGGATCTTTACCGTTGGGATCTCATCACTTTTAAAGAAAATTACTTTTAAAGGTTTTAAAAACATTCCTTTTAAAAATACTGTAAATACTTCGTTTAAAACTACTTTTTTAAAAGAAGAAACTTTACAGGAAAATTCCGTAATTATTCCTGCTTTTAAAGAAATCAAAATTGCGCCAAAACCAATGAGCACGCATCGCCGGAATTTTTTAAAAACAACCGCAATTGCCGCTGCCGGAACGCTTGTATCTGGTTCGGTTTTAAAAGCTGCGGAAACAGATGATCTGATTATCGAAGAAGCTACTCTTCGCATCAGAAATCTGGCTCCGGAGCACGAGGGGCTGACCATCGGCATGATGAGCGACATTCATTCCAGCCCGTTCATGCTGCGCGATGAAATGGAATTTTTCCGCAAAAAGCTGGAGGGTTTAAAAACCGACCTGATATTCCTGCCTGGCGATTTCGTCAATAGCCAGACACGTGAAGTTTATCCTTTTGCCGAAGCATTTGCCGGGATTACGGCACCATACGGTGTTTTTGGTGTAACGGGAAATCATGATTATTTTTCACGCCAGATCGAAGTCGTGGCAAAGGAAGTGGAGCAGTCAGGAATTAAACTCATCCGTAATGGAAATATCGCCGTTGATGTCAAAGGTGCTAAGCTGCATCTGCTCGGCATAGACGACCCCGACAGCATGACCATTGGCGATTATCTGCAAACCGGAAAATCGCCGGAGCAGGTGATAGAGTCGGTTTTAAAAGGCATTCCGTCTGATGCGCCGAAGATTCTTCTTTGCCACAAGCCATATTATTTTGAAGGATATGCTAAAGTGGGGATTGATCTCGTTTTGGCCGGCCACACGCACGGCGGTCAGGTCGTTCTGGCGAAATTTGATGATTCCAATTTATCATTTGCAGGAATTGTTTCGGAATATATTGCAGGCACATATCATTCTAAAAGAAATCCAAACTCTACGATGTATGTCGGGCGCGGCGTTGGCTCAGTGGGAATTCCATTCCGTGTGAACTGCCCGCCGGAAATCACGAAGATCACATTAACAAGAGCATAAGTTTTAAAAGCAGGTCATTTTAAAAGCAGGGCATTGTAAAAGCTTTTAAAATGTCCTGCCGGAAATTGAGTAATTTTGCATAAAAATCACTTGTCAATTTCCGGGAATTCAATGCTTCACTCTACTACATTTGAAGATTCTTTAAAAGCGATACGCAGCGTTTTAAAAACTGCAAAAAACGCTGCAATTACCACACACGTCAATCCTGATGGCGATGCGATCGGCTCGACGCTTGGGCTTTATCACTTTTTAAAACAGCTCGATATAGATGCCCGAGTGATAAACTGCTCGCCGACGCCGTATAATTTTGAATTCCTGCCCGGCGCTCGCGAGATCGAAGTGTATAACCAAAAAAAACACAACGGTTTTTTAAATAGTACCGATCTCTTATTCGTGCTGGATGCAAATTCTGCATCGCGCCTTCAGAATATGGAAGAGATCGTTTTAAAAAGTCCTGCGCGGAAGATCATTATTGACCATCATCTTAATCCTGAAGAATTTGCTGATATTTACGCCATTGATACGGACGCATCTTCCACCGCCGAACTAGTCTGGAAGCTCATTCACAGCCACGAAACCGCACATATTACGACGCAGATCGCGCCTGCTATTTACACGGGGATCCTGACTGATACCGGCTCTTTTAAATTTCCGCGCACAACGGCAGAAGTTCACAGGATAATTGCAAACCTTATCGAATGCGGCGCTGAACCGTTTGTAATTTCCAATGAAATCTATAATACCGCGCCGTTTGAAAAAACGCTCCTGCTCGGTGAAGCGCTCGCCGGACTGAAATTATATTTCGGGGGAAAATTCTGTGTAATGACAATCTCGCAGGAGCTTTTTAAAAAGACGGGAACAACGGAGCAGGATGTGGAAGGCCTGGTGCATCACACGCTTGGTTTTAATGGCGCACAGCTTGGACTGCTGATGACGGAAACAGAAAACCTCGTGAAGCTGTCATTCCGCTCGAAAGGCGACGTGCCGGCGCACACGTTGGCAGGCGCTTTTGGCGGCGGCGGACATTTCAATGCGGCGGGCGCGCGCGTGGAAGGGAAGTCTTTAAAAGAAGTACTGGAAGAAGTTTTAAAAATTATTTCAGCGGATGTTTTTCCTGAGTAGTTTTTTTTAAAGAAACCTCTCTTGTAGGGCGGGTTTAAAACCCGCCCTGCGTCAGAAGATCAGGTTGGTTGCTCAATAAGAGGGCAGGTTTTAAACCTGCCCCTATAAAGAAAGGATTTTAAAAGAATCTCTTTAAAAGAAATTTTAAAGCCCGTTTGTGTCAGGATTATGCGTTGCCGCTTCCCGGACTGATTCGGTAATAATATCCATTCCCTGGTCTATCAGTTCGCGTGTTATATTCAGCGCAGTGCGGAAGCGGATGGAGCGGCTTCCGGCGGCAAGAATTACCAGTCCTTTTTCGTAACAGATCGTGCGGAAATTCGCGCGTGTTTCAGCATTGGAAAAATCGAATGCACACATCAGCCCGCGCCCGCGAACGTTTGAAATGATCTGTGGGAATTGCTGCTGAAGCGCCTGGAGTTTTTGCATCAGATATTCACCCATTTCCGCCGCATTTTTTAAAAGGTTTTCTTCCTGAATGATCTCCAGGTATTTAGTTACACGCGCCATATCTACAAGGTTGCTGCCCCATGTGGAATTGATGCGGCTCGAAACGTGGAAAACATTTTCCGGCTCGTCGTCAATTCTATTCGTAACGATAATTCCGCACGTCTGCATTTTCTTGCCAAATGCCAGGATATCGGGCGTTACGCCAAGCTGTTCGAATGCCCACATTGTACCGGTCAGCCCGACGCCGGTTTGCACTTCATCAAAAATCAAAAGCGCTTCCTGCTCATCACAGATACGGCGAAGTTCTTTTAAAAACTCCGGACGAAAATGATTATCGCCGCCTTCCGCCTGGATCGGCTCAAGGATTATTGCTGCAATGTCATCCTGGTTGTTTTTAAAAGCTTCCATAATTCCCGCGATTGATTGCTGTTCCTGGCGGATCACATCCTGCAGGTTTTCTTCCGTCAGCGGAAATTTTATATATGGATTGTGAACGCGCGGCCAGTTGAATTTCGGAAATGATGCGGTCTTGACCGGATCCGTATTCGTGAGCGACATAGTGTAGCCACTGCGCCCGTGGAACGCCTGTTTGAAATGCAGAATTTGCTGCCCGCGATCAGTCGTGTAGCCCTTGCGGCGGTTTTTTAAAACCTTCCAGTCGAAGGCAACTTTTAAAGCATTTTCAATAGCAAGCGTACCGCCGTCAATGAAAAAAGCGTATTTAAAAGCAGGCGGAACGGCGATTTTAAAAAATGTTTTTAAAAATGTAGCGAGAGTTTCTGTGTAAACATCAGAGCTTGACGGCTTATTGAGGCCAAGTTTCCCAAGATATTCTATAAATCCGGGTTCATTCATTTTCGGGTGATTAAATCCGATCGGCATGGACGCGAACGATGTAAAAAAATCAACAAGTTTACGCCCGTTTCGCGCATCTTTTATTATTGAACCCCGGCTTTTTTCAAGGTCGAGCACGAGATCAAAACCGTCAACGAGCATGTGTTTTTTCAGTTCGTCAAAAACATTTTCTGCCGGGACGTGATATTGCGGCGTGTAGTTATCTGCATCGGTCATGATATTATTGAAGTTTTCGGAAGAGGAATCCATATTTTCTCCGTTTATTATGCGATTTTCTGGAATGTATATAATTGTACTTGAGCGTTTTAAAATTTAAACGCCGAAGCTTTTAAAAGAATTCTTGTAAAAGACAGGTTTTTTTTAAAGAAAAAGGATACGTGCTTTTTATTTAAAAAGAAGAAGGAATGGAGGTCGTCAGCAGAAAGGTAAGAAGTGCGCGGCGCTGGGCAAGGCAACTCAAAAAAGCGCTGCCGCGGATCGTGCCGCGATGCGTTAAAGATGAATTGGCTTTTGTTGCTTTGCTTTTCATAATGATGGAAAATTACGAAATAAATCTCACGCAGAAAATTAAAGTACCTTTTAAAATCATAATTTAATTTTTTTTTAAAGAAAGTTGTGAATTTTATACAATTTATGAAAACGCATATACGTCGCACAATTAAAGTTTAATTTCTAACCAATCCTAACTACTTCTGTCCTAACACATTACTGCTTTTAAAAAGAAAGTTATTTGTGCAATTGTTTTGCATAAAAAAGTTTTAAAAACTTTCCTTCATTTCCATATATTGCCTGTCTGCCGTTGATTTCTTGTTTTAAAAAGAAAATTTTTGTGTAATAACAGGTGAAACCTTAATTTGCGCACGGTGTTTGAGTGAGATAATACTTGCGATTCTCTTTAAAATATTCTAAATTAGAAGAGCAGCAGCAAAACCTATCTTTTACGGCTTATTTTATTTTAAAAATAATTTTCAATTTTTCCTCATTATGGAGAAAAGCACGCTATGAGTCCAGACAATCAATTCACAAAAGCCGCACATGACAAGTATGACACGAAGATCCATCATTTGCTGATCTACCTGGCAATGATCGCGATCTTTGCATTTGCATTTCACAAACTGGCTGTACCAAATTTAATTCAGGGGTTTGTCGCTTCCCAGTTTTTCCACGAAGGTGACATTCAGAAAAGTCCGACGGAGTATATCCTTGACTTTGATGATAAGGATGGCAAGGTTAAGTCCTATTCTACTGTTAATGGAAAACTTACACCAAATTCCGCCGAGGTAAAGGAGGGTGCGGAAGCCGCAAAGCAGGCGCCCGGCGAGTGGTTTGTAAAAGCAGCAGGAAAGTTGGGCGAAGACCCGATCGTCCTTGAATCCTGGTCTTTCAGTATTTTGTCGGTTGTTTTTGGTTTGCTGCTTGCGACGATCATATCAATAATCCTGCCTCCGTCAATCGGGTATATTTCGTCTAAATTTCACCGTGAAATTGAGCATACAAAAGCAAAGATCCGCCTTCAGACCGGATTTGGCGATGACGTAGTAGATGTGCTTACTATGCCGGACCATGAACTTGCAAATTTGGATCGTACTACAGCAAAACGGTATTTTAGCCGTGTATGGGAGCGTACGATACCGGATCAGGAGCATGCGGGCAGCAAGGATATTCATTTTGACGATGTATTTGATGATGAGACCGATCTTGTTACATTCCGAAATGAAGGATTAGTTCTTCGTATTAAAGAATTTTTCTCTGACTTCGTTTCAAAAGAAATTGATGATATTAAACGTGCCCGCGGTTACAGCAAAAATCGTTTTAAAGTTCTGGCAGGTATGCGGCTCTATATGTCACACCACTTTACAGAAACGTATTCTAATAACGTAACCGGGCTTGCGTATCTTGGTGCGGCGCTTCTTATTATCGCCGTTGGTGTACGCGGTCTGAAATTTATTCCTTCTACACGTCCGGGCATTATTCTTTTTGCAATTCTTCTTGAGTTTACGCTCCTTGCACTACTTGGATTCGTACTGATCTATACCGAAGAGGAAGAGCGTATGGACAAGATGCTCAAGAAAATGGAAGATGCCAGCCGCAGCCAGCTTGAAACTCTGAAAGACCAGACATTCGACATGCACCGCCTGGCTGAAACGCTGGAAGGCGGTACGGCTGAAGCAATGCGGTCGAAAGTGGAGCAGGCGATCACTGAATACTTCTCCAGTAACGATCATATCAATAAAGTGATAGCTGAAGAAATCAGCCAGAAGATTGTGGTTGGACTACGTGAAAGTGTGACATCTGCACGTCCCTCATCAAAAAAATAAGTTTTAAAAGTAGTTGAATTACAGTATTTTAAAAGTCGTGCGTCTTCATTGGACGCACGGCTTTTTTGTTTTTAGAAAGCTGTGCATTTTTTTAAGTTTCTAAAAATCCTTCTTTAAAAAAAACTACGATTTTTATGCGCCGAAAATTTATGAAAGTATATTTTTCTCTTATAAGTGCGCTTTTTCTTAGTGCTTTCCTGCCTTCATTCTCATCAGAACCTATCGAGATCATTACGCGGAATTCCGGTGCGGGTATTGTTTTTAAAAATCCGGAAATCACTTTTTCGGGCAGATCCCAGCATCGTTTCCCGAGAATCTCGAATAATGCGCATCTTGATTATATGCCGGCTGATTCTGCGGCGCTTGAGCAGATGACATTTACTCTTGCCGTACCTTTTGGGAGCAATATAAAAGCTGAACTGCGGACATTCCGTTTTAAAAAAGTAAATAATTCTCGCATTTCTGACACTTTTAAAAATTCCTTTAAAGATCTCCAGCCAACAATCAACGTTTTAAAACCCGGAATAAAGCGCGGGGTACAGCTTGTCAATATTGAATTCCAGCCATACAGGATTTTAAATGGTGAAATTTTCATTGCGGATTCTGCGATAATTGATGTGGATTTCGGCGTAAAAAATGCTTTTGATAATACGGCTGTAATTTCACTTCAGGATGCGGAGTTTTTTAAAGGAATCCTTAACCAGTCGCAATTACCGTCAATTTTCCAGCAGTCTTTAAAAGCTGCGAAAACTTTTAAAAACTCAGATCATATTTTAAAAGCGGAAAATACGTGGTATGAACCGGAAAAGAATTATGTGAAAATCATAACAACACGTGATGGCGTTGCAAAACTTTCCATGCGTGATATTCTCACTGCGCAACCGGCTTTTAAAAATAAGAACAGCGCAAATTTTCACATGATCTTTAAAGGAGAACCATATCCATTTGCTTTTATCAATGATAATAATCAAACCGCTGATGAAACTGATGAAATAATTTTCCTCGGAAAAAGAGCGGCAGGCGATACCACGTGGTTTGATACATATACCAAAGAGGCTGTTTTTTACCTGACGTATGATGAAAGCACGACGGGCAGCTTTTTAAAAGCAATGCCGCAGATCGGTAATCCGCAAGCTGAAATTTCAAAAGTAGATGTGAAATATCATTTTGAAGAAGAGGGTGAATTTAGCTGGGGCGATACTAATGGCATTACCCACCGGACGGAAGCTGTAACGGGTGAAGGATTTTACTGGAAAATGCTCAATGGTAACGGGCAGTCTTTCGAAACGGCAATACCACTGATGCCAACGGGTGAAGACGCGATGAAAATTTCCATGCGAATCCATGCGTCGGGTTACCACCCGGATTATAATCCTGACCTCATCCTTTACCTCGACTGGAATGGAAAAAAAGTTGATTCGGCATTTTTAAATAATCCGCAGGATTATGTGCTATCGGCTGATATTCCGGGTAGCCAGTTGCTAACGGGTAATAATCTGATCAAAATAGAATCATTGCTTTTAAAAAGTCCCGGAGGGCTGGATACGAATAAGGGAAACGGGCTAAATGTTGATTTTATCACAGCTGAAGGATTGGCGAAACCATACGCATTTGACGGAACAGCCAGGTTTGGCGTTGCTCCGGCCCAGGATGCGAAGGTGAAAATACCGGGTTTTAAAAGTGAAAAAGTATATGTGATCGATCCTGTTTTAAAAGAGTTCTCTGTTGTAAATGCGCAACAATCCGGTAATGTTTTTACCGGAGAGCTTATTTTAAAAGGTGCCAGGAATTATTCAATAACAGCCACTGATAATGTGTCAGTTGAAACTGCTTTGGTAGCACCGGTAGGAAGTACAAATCTTTTAAAAGAATCAAACCAGGCAGATGTGCTGATAATTACCCATGGTAATTTTAAAAATGAAGCGCAGCGGCTGGCGGAATACCGCGCTAAAACGCGTGGTCTGAAAGTACAGGTCGTAGATGTAGCAGATGTTTTTAAAGAGTTTGATTTTGGGCGGCAC
This sequence comes from Bacteroidota bacterium, assembly GCA_040386315.1. Taxonomy (GTDB): domain Bacteria; phylum Bacteroidota; class Ignavibacteria; order Kapaibacteriales; family DASPKH01; genus DASPKH01. Next base: position 18,575 of record JAZKFS010000141.1, on the reverse strand, counting down.
TCGCCGTTCGCGATTAAAAAGTTTTTACAACATTCCTATGAGTCATGGCAGAAACCTGCTCCGGCGTATGTAATATTAGTTGGCGATGCTTCATGGGATGCGCGGAAAGTTTTAAACCAGTCCTTTTCAACGGATTTTGTTCCGACGTATGGACATCCTGTGAGCGATTACTGGTACACGATGCTGGACGGCGATGATCATCTGGCAGAAATGCAGATCGGGCGTTTGGCAGTTTCTACGGCTGAGCAGGCCGGAGTGATCGTGAATAAACTGATGGAATATGATACGCTTCCTCCCCAGCCGTGGATGAAACGGTTCATGGCGATTACGGGTGGCAATGATATAGATGAGGCGGGTGGGCTACATGATACCTTTGCTGGACAAGTATCTTTAATCCTTACCAGTCCTGATTATGGATTTGCAGGTGATACGACGTTAGTGTCGCGTTATCAACCCGCAACTGATACGACCGAAGCGGTTTTAAAAAATGTAGATGGAGCAAAACTGGGTAATGAAGCCCGTTTAAAAATAAATGAAGGTGTTGTGTGGGCTTCTTTTCTTGGTCACGGTTCACCGGAAATCATAGAAATTCCGGGTTGGGAAAGCGATAAACTGACCAATGGAAAACGCTATTTCTTCCTTTCAACATTTTCCTGTCAAACAGGTGCCTTTGCTGAGCCGGGGCGTGCCATGAATGAGGAATTCGTGTATGCTGAAAACAAAGGCGCTATCGCTGCTTTCGGAACGACCGGATTTGGGTATCAGTCTATTGATGCCCAGTTGCTGTATCGTATGATAGAAGGAGTTACATTAAAGAAGCTTCGCGGACTTGGTGAGATTATTGATTACGCTAAGCAAATGATCAGGCCGGATGAGGGCATTTACAGGCAGGAGAAGAAAAACAGTGCGCTTCAATACTCACTGCTTGGCGACCCTCTTACGCGCCTTCCGATTGATACTATCCCGGACCTGTATATGATGCAGCAGGATGTGCAAAAATACGCGATCGAAAATGTGGAAACATATACTGTGGACAATGACAGCGCACATATGAGCTTTGTCATTCGCAATAATGGTACGAATTACAGGGATAGCGTTTTTATACTTGCCACGCGTGAGTATAATGGCAGACGTGATACTATCTGGAGTGGATACGTTTGGGGAGTGGGTTTTAAAACCAATCCAATTGCATTTACTATTCCTATCCGTTCAATGCCAGGATTGCACCAGGTGAAAATAATCGTTGACCCGCAGAATTTAATTACTGAAAATAGAAAAGATAACAATGTGCTTTCGGTAAATTTCGATGTATACGAAAAAACCCCGCTGGCGCTTGATCCGCTTCCATTTTGGGATGTTGATTCTCAACGCCCGGTTTTTAAAATCATCAATCCTTTTAAAACAAACGGAAAGTTTGATTATGATTTTGTTCTAATGGCAGAAAAAGACGGTGCCGTTGATCCACAGGAAATAATAAGCGCCTCCACACGCGGCAGTGCGGGTGGAATATCTGTAGATGAGAATTATATTGAATGGCTGCCTCAACTCCAGCTGACAGCGGGTAAAGGATATGTTTTTAAAGCGCGGCTGTATAATCAGGATACAAAGCAGGAGAGTGACTGGCTGAGTATTCCATTTACGGCTACCAATTCTTTTAAAAACCAGCACGCGGACTGGATGCAGCATACTTCTGGCCAGTTGTCCTCAAATAGTATGTCAGGACTGGAAATTACAGGTGATTCAGCAAGAATCAGCCTGAAGCCGATGCGTCTGCCGGTTTCAATTACTTCGGTCGCTATTCCGAGGTTTGTAGAGATCAAAGTAGGGGATACATATCATGTTTCCGATGAAATTAGTGGTATGAAGATCGTTGTGTATTCTCCATATGATCTAAAAGAAATTAACAGCAGATTCTATAATATGGTTTATATAGGTCCCCCGGATTATACAAGTATAAAACATGCCGATAGTATCATTGCATTTTTAAATGACAGCGTTCCTGTTGGCAGCTATGTACTGGTAGGAATTGCCGAAGACGGGATACGGGGAGCAATTGGATATTCAAAAACACCTCCTGACTTTAGCTTCTCAGACTCCGTGCGCCACGAACGTTTTAAAGAGGCTTTCCATAGCATTGGCTCGAGGTTGATTGATTCAGTGCGGGAATATCAGTCATTTGCAGTTTTCGGCCGCAAGGGATTACAGCCAGGTGAAGCAATAGAGGTGTGGAATGGCGGAAGGGATAGCGTAAATATCACAACTGAACTGCCAATCTTCACTCAGGATGGCTGGCTATCAACGCCGATGGCCGGGCCGGCAAAAAAATGGGATTCAATTTCCATCGCCGGTGTACTGCCTTTGTCTGTAGAAAAATGGAAGTGGAAAATAACTGCGCTGAACAATAATAAATCCGAAAGTAAGGTTATTTATGAAGGCGATTCGCTCCTAACATTCCATCTTGATTCACTTTCAGCGCATGATTACCCGTTTTTAAAAACAGAAGTTTCTATTCCAAAAACTGTGCAAAATGAGAACTTATTTTTAAAACAAATTAAGATAGCATTTGAGCCGGAAGCCGAGATAGCAATTGTTCCTTCTAAAACATTCGTTTATCCAAATGATGAAGTACTTCGCGGTGATACAGTTGTCAATACTCTTGCAATCCAGAATATTTCCGGACGCAGCGACTCGCGCGTTTTAAAAGTAGAAATGAAACTTGATGCAAGCAATGGAAGCCATCAGGAATATATTACTCATACGATTCCCGTTTTAAAACCGGGAGCAACGGTTTCCTTTCAGGATACGATCGGTACGGATAATCTGACTTTGCAATCCAAGTTTAATTTCGCAGCAGATACAGCAAATGTTTTAAATGAATTATATACATTTAATAATTCTTCTAATTATCCTTTTGTGATCGCCGATGATTCGCTTCCACCGGTGATAGATCTTTTCTTTGATGGAAAAACCGTTGAAAGTGGTGATCTCATCCAATTAAAACCCTCTGTATTGATCCGTATTTGGGATAATTCGCGGCTTGCTGTGGCTTCTTCCAATACAGAAATTCTGGTGAATTCCCACGTTAATGATTCTGCACTTTTTATACCAAAATTCCACAGGCAGACTCCACGTATTGATACAGTTGCAGAATATACTTTTTCTCCGCAGGATCTTGAAAATGGTGAGAATTCCTTTATTATTATCGCCACTGATGCTACCGGAAATAGTACGGAAAAAAGGATAAAGCTGATCGTTTCGATGAATTATACAGCTGATGAAATTAAAAACAGCCCGAACCCTTTTTCCGATGGAACAACTTTTACATTTACCTATAAAGGACAGGAGCTTTCCGTACCCGGAAATGTGGAAATTCATAATATTTCTGGACAGAAAGTTCGCGATATGGATTTCACCGCCGAGCTTGGCGAAACGACATTTTTCTGGGACGGCAGAGATAATATTGGAAGGCAACTTCCGGCAGGAATGTACTTCTATAAAATACAACTCAGAGGCCTCATAAACACTGAGTCCGCGTATGGAAAATGTGTGATAGTCCGGTAAGTCAAAACTGCTTTTAAAACGTCATAAATGATAGTTTTTAAAGCAGGAAAATCTTTTAAAAAGATGAAGAGGATGCTTTTAAAAAAGCATCCTTTTTTATGTGCAATGTGATTTTTAAAGCTGCTGAAATTTATACTGTATAACTTCTTTTAAAAAGATAAAAAATACCTTTTAAAACCGTGTATATATGCGGGAAAATGCGTATTTTTGTACTCCTGCCGAACCAACTTATTTGTACTATATTTCACGAGTTTTAAATATGGCTTTAGGAAGCGAAAGTATTGTTCCTGTGCTCCTCGAAGATGAGATGCGGGATTCATATCTTGACTATTCCATGTCAGTAATTGTCTCGCGTGCATTGCCGGACGTCCGTGACGGTTTAAAACCCGTTCACAGGCGGATTCTGTATGCAATGTACGAGCTTGGGCTGACACCGAATCGTCCGTATAAAAAATCTGCGCGTATCGTCGGGGAAGTGCTGGGTAAGTATCACCCGCACGGCGATACGGCTGTATATGACGCGATGGTGCGCCTTGCACAGCATTGGTCTATGCGCTACATGCTTGTTGAAGGGCAAGGTAATTTCGGTTCGGTGGATGCAGATTCACCGGCGGCGATGCGTTACACTGAGGCGCGTTTGAATTCCATCGCGATGGAAGTTCTTCGCGATATTGATAAAAACACGGTAGATTTCCGTGGAAACTTTGACGATTCTTTGCAGGAACCGGTCGTTCTTCCAACAGTTTTGCCAACGCTTCTTGTCAATGGAGCGAATGGTATTGCAGTTGGTATGGCGACGAATATTCCGCCGCATAATATTCGTGAAGTTGTAAGTGGCCTTCAGGCGCTTATAAAAGACCCGAATATTACCAGCGAAGAGTTGATGAAGCACGTTACTGCGCCGGATTTTCCGACTGGTGGTATTATTTACGGTTACGAAGGTGTTCGTGATGCGTATTTAACAGGACGTGGCCGTGTAATTGTGCGCGCAAAAGCTTCGATTGAAGTGAATAAAGCAGGACGTGAAGCGATTATCGTAACAGAACTTCCATTCCAGGTTTCAAAAGCCGGATTAATTGAGAAAATCGCTGATTTAGTTCGTGCAAAAGTGATTGAAGGAATTTCTGATATTCGCGATGAGTCTGACCGCGACGGTATGCGCATTGTAATGGAATTGAAACGCGATGCGACACCGATGGTGGTTTTAAACAATCTCTACAAGCATACGCAGCTTCAAACGACCTTTGGGGTGAATTCTCTTGCGCTCTATAAAGGCCGTCCGAAGGTGATGACGCTTCGCGAGATGATGGTGTATTTTATTGAGCACCGTGTAGAAATCATTGTTCGCCGGACGAAGTTCGAGCTTGATGCCGCCGAGCGACGCGCGCATCTTTTGGAAGGTTTCATTATTGCGCTTGATAATATTGATGAAATTATCAAATTAATCAAACAATCGCCCGATGCAAATACAGCGTCTGTTGCGCTTCAAAGCCGCTTTGGACTGAGCGAAATTCAGGCAAAAGCAATCCTTGAAATGCGCTTGCAGCGTTTGACGGGACTTGAGCGTGAGAAAATTCAGAAGGAATACCGCGAACTTATTGCAACGATTGAACGCCTGCGTTCAATTCTTGGCAGCACTGTGCTACAAATGCAGATTATCTCGGAAGAGCTTGCAGCTCTTGGCGCGAAATATTCAGATGAGCGTAGAACAGCGATTGTTCATGATGCGAAAAGCTTTACGCTCGAAGATATGATTGCCAATGAAGACGTGATTATTACGATTACGCACAACGGCTTTATCAAGCGCACTCCGGTGCATTTGTATCGCCGTCAGAATAAAGGCGGGCGTGGTTCGAGCGGTGCCGGAACGCATGATGATGATTACGTGGAATATATTTTCCGCGCGGCGACGCACCATTACCTTATGTTCTTTACAGATTTGGGTCGTTGTTTCCGTGTGAAAGTATATGATTTGCCGGAAGGAAGCCGCAATGCAAAAGGGCGTTCGCTGGCAAATGTAATTCAAAAAACAAGCGAAGAAAAGGTAACGGCATTCCTTCCTGTAAAGGAATTTGTTGAAAATCAGTATATCTTCATGGCGACGAAAAACGGAACTGTGAAGAAAACGCCTCTTTCTGATTATGCAAATGTTCGCACAAATGGAATTATTGCTATCAATCTGAATGGCGATGACCGCTTAATCGGAGCAAGAATTACCGACGGAACAAATGATATTATTCTCGGAACACCACGTGGAATCGCCTGCCGCTTCCGCGAAACGGATGCCCGCCCGATGGGACGTGCAACTGCCGGTGTGCGAGGAATTTCGCTTGAGCCGGGTGACTATGTAATTTCAATGATTGCCATCAAGCGTCCTGACACGCAAATCATCGTGATGGGCGAAAAGGGAACAGGCAAGCGCACGAAATACGAAGATTTCCGCCTGACAAAACGTGGCGCTCGTGGAGTAATTTCCATGAATATCACGGAAAAAACAGGAAATGTCGTAGCTCTTATGGCAGTTCACGATAGCGAAGATTTGGTGGTAATGACAGTCAACGGAATTCTCATTCGCCAGATGGTGAGCAAAATTCCTACCCTTGGCCGTAACACGCAGGGTGTTCGACTGATTCGCCTTGACGACAAGGACCGAATTGCAGATATCACGACCGTATTGCGCGAAGACGATGAAGAACTCGCAGGACCTGAACTTGGAGAAGACGGACAGCCATTAGACGGAACATTGGAATTACCTGCACAAACTGAAGGTGACGCTCCCGAAAATGGAACTGCCGACGAAACTGAACAGGAAACTCTTCCATTTGAATAATCCGTTTTTAAAATACAGTTGAAGTTCGTAATTTTAAAAATGAAAACTTCACAGCGAATATCAAGGGCAGGCGCAAAACCTGCCCTTATTGTTTTAAAAATTTCTGCACTCTTCCTCGTGCTGATTTCTTTTAATGCCGTTATTGCTAAATCAGCGGTTTTAAAAGAAAACAGTTTTAAAAATGGGAGCATTGAAAAAATAGTTTTTAAAAGCAACAAAGAAGTAGCTTTTAAAAAAATTAAAAATTCCTCTTTTAAAAACCTCGAAAGTCAAACTTCTTTTAAAAACTTTCAGGATTCACTTTTAAAAGATTCTACAAAAATAGATTCTTTAAAAGCTGACGTTTTAAAAACCGACTCTTTACAAACTCCTGCCGATACAATCATCCGCGTCCCGCTATATGGACATGGAAGCATTTCCGTTTTAAAAGATTTTTCTTTTAAAAGCATAAACAAACGCGATATTGGTTTTCAAAGCTATGTCAATACAAACGAAATATTGAGCGAACGACTTCCTGCGTTTCCACTTGATTTGGGAAACTACGGCGGTTTTAATCATTTGTCGTTTTTTGGTGGAACGCCGCGTGATATTGGCGTTCGGCTGAATGGACGAAATCTGAACGACCCCTCACTGGGTGCATTTCCTATAGAGCAATTCTCACCCGAAACTTTTGAAAATGCTGAAATTCTCTCTGGTGCAAATGCAGCTGTTTTTGGAGGAAACTCAGGAACAACGATAAATTTCCAGGAAACCCGGCATAACACCAATAAACCATTTACACGGATCTGGTTCGCGCAGGGCGGCTATGATTTTAGCTCATCGGATGGAACATTCAGCCAGAACTTTTTAAAAGACTGGAATGGAACGGTTGGGTACAGAAAATTATCAGCAAACGGGCATTATTCCAACGCACAGCTTGATGCATTTCAGATCCGCGGCGGGCTTCGGTGGAATCCGTCGGATTTTACAAGTATTTCTCTCAGTGATTATTTTACCAATCATTTTACCGGAACGAATGGTGGAATTGACCCCGATAATTCAACAGATATTTACGATGATTTACGCGCCGTACCATATTACGATTATCTTGATGAACGCGCGATAAGGCATGACGCGACACTTTCCTTCACAACACTTTTAAAAGAAGATTCTACTGCTGCGATTTCTGGTTCGCTCTATGGCTCGTATGCGGTGTGGGATAAAGGCCGTTCAGAGGAATTTATCGTGACGCCTGCCGATACGTTTGATATTACGTCGCGGTTTATCTCTAACCATTACGGAGTTCGCGGACAGTATGAACAAAGACTATCTTCACTTTCTTTTAAAACCGGTGGTGAAGCGGAATTGCAGAAAGTTACGGGAAATGTTTATACCGATGCAATTAATTCGCCACTTGCAGCTGGATTTTTTCATGCGGTTTTTAAAAGCTCAGATGCGCTTTCATATTATGGCGGCGCACGCTTGCAACTTGAGCGTGAAAAATTATTGACTTTTTTAGGTGGCGGTGCACAGATCTTTTTAAACGAAAAACTTTCTTTAAAGCTTGATGCTTCCCGCAGTGAGCGACTTCCTGCGCCAACGGAAAATATCGCGCTCGAGCGCGAACAGCACGTGCTTGGTTTGGCGATCCTGGATTTTAAAAGTGAATTTTCTTCGATCACTCTAACAGGTTTTGTACGAAATATTACTAATCCTGTTTTATCGCGCGCTTTTATTAATGATTCAACTTTTGCTGTTACTTCTACTGAAGCATATACTGGCGAATCACGGAGAATTTTTGGCGGAGTTTTTAAAGGGCAGGCGCGTTTTAAAGATCTGACGATTCTGGGAATGCTACAATCAAATATCAGTTCGACAAATTCTGTTGCTGATGAACGTTTTCCATTGCTGTACGGAAAGATCGGCGCGCAGTATGAATATAGGATTTTAAAAAGCACGGCCATTGCCGGCGCAAATCTTACGCTTATCAGCAGTTTTAAAGGTGAGCAGTTTATTCCGCAAACGTGGTCGTATATTCCGGCAACGGATGATAGCCAATTTGCTGCAAATGCACTGGATGTTTTTGTTTCGGCGCACCTTGGGAATGCTTTTATTAAGCTGAATTATCTGAATCTGCTTAATAGCGGTTATTATTTTGTGCCGTATTATCCGCAGTTTAAAAGGAATTTCCGGTTGAGTGTGGCGTGGTCATTTTTTGACTAAATTTTTAAAAAGTTTTAAAAGTTTTTTTTAATTTTTAAGTTCTCGCTTTTAAAAGACTTAGAAATTTTACATACCGAAAATCACGTATTTTTACCTTTTACCCAAAAAAATACACCGTTTATCAGAACTTTTTAAAAATATTCTCCGTTATAAACTACAGTTGACAATTTTATAACGGAGAATAAAATGGCACAAATTGAAAAAAGCAGTTCGTTTGCTGCTCAGGCAAAAATATATTTTGATAAGGCATATCGCATGCAGCAAACCGGTAAAATAGAAGAAGCCGTGCAGCTTTATAAACTTTCCATCGAACTCAATCCAACTCCCGAAGCACATACATTTCTCGGCTGGGCATACAGCCACGAAGGCGATTATACAAAAGCGATCGAAGAATGCAACCGCGCTATTGAACTCGAACCCGGCTACGGCAATCCGTACAATGACATCGGAGCGTACCTGATATACCAGGGTAAACATGACCGCGCAGAGGAATGGTTGCGCAAAGCAATTGCTGCGCCACGCTATCAGTCGCGCCAGTATGCGTTTTTTAATCTGGCATGGGTGCTTGAGCGCCAGGGAAAATGGGTGGAATCGCTCGAAGAATATCAAAAAGCTTTAAAAGCCGATCCGAAATATTCACTTGCTTCTGTCGCGAAATTAAATCTTCAGGCAAGAATGAATTAAATAGCTGCACAAAATTTTTTAAAAGATTTTTTTTAAAGGGAATGAAATGTCGTTCCCTTTTGTGTTTTTAAAATGCGATGAAAGAAATTACTTTTAAAATTGGCAAATTTATCCTATCTTTTAAAAAACCATCATTCTTTTAAAAATAACGGCTGAATTTGTATGAATTCCACGACTATCCCTGAAATGTTTCTGGAACTTACCCGGAAATTTGAAGATAATTCTTCAAAGTTTGCATTTATGCGAAAAGTAGGAGGAAAGTACGAGGGAATAACGTACCCGGAGCTTCGTGAAATGGTAGAAAGCTTTGCCGCCGGGCTTTTGGAACTTGGTGTGGAGCGGGGCGACCGCGTGGGAATTGTTTCGGAAAATCGTTTGGAATGGATCATTGCCGACTTTGCCACAGCTGCTATCGGAGCCGTGAATGTGCCGATTTTCCCGACGCTGACGCCAAAACAAATTCAGTTTATTTACGATAATTGCAGTGCTTCGTGTATTATCGTTTCCAATTCCTTCCAGCTTAATAAGGTTTTAAAAATCGCCAGCGAACTTCGCGCGTTGGAGCATGTTATCGTGATGAACGACGACACCGCATTTCAGCCGGGAATGATCCGATCTTTTAAAAATGTAACGCAGCTTGGCGCAACGAAATATTCACTTGCCGAGCGCCGCGAAATGTTTTTAAAAAATAGTGAAGCTGTCCGGCCGGACGATCTGCTCACGCTGATTTATACCAGCGGCACAACGGGAAATCCGAAAGGCGTGATGCTCACGCATCAAAATATCGTTTCAAATATTAACGGAATAATGAATGCAGTAGAAATTAAGCCGACCGATCTGCTTTTATCATATTTGCCGCTTTGCCATTCATACGAACGCACAAACGGCTATTATACGGCATTTGCCGCAGGTGCGACGATTGCTTTTGCTGAATCAATTGAAACTGTTGCCGAAAATCTACGCGAAGTTCAGCCGACGATTGTGACAAGTGTTCCGCGGCTTTTTGAAAGGATCAAAGGGCGTGTAATTGCTTCTATGGAAAAGGAAAAACCGGCAAAACAGAAAATCTTTAACTGGGCGATAGAACTCGGAAAAACGTATCTTTTAGCGCAGCAAAACGGAAAAATTTCCGGTATTTTAAAAACAAAACATGCGCTTGCCGATAAACTGGTTTTTTCAAAAATACGCGCGCGAACAGGCGGTAAGATCCGATTTTTTGCTTCCGGTGGTGCGGCGCTTCCGATTGATATTGCCGAGTTTTTTAAAATACTCGGAATAGAAATCCTCGAAGGATATGGCTTAACGGAAACCTCGCCGGTGATCGCTGTAAACCGCCTGGGCAAAATCGAATTTGGAACGGTAGGAACGCCGCTTTTTAACGTTGAGGTGATAATAGCTGAAGACGGGGAAATCCTCGCTCGCGGCCCGAATATTATGAAAGGATACTGGAAAGAGCCGGCAACTACAAATGAAGCAATTGATGCCGACGGCTGGCTGCACACGGGCGACATTGGGAAATTTACCGAAAAAGGGAATCTTGCGATTACCGACCGAAAAAAACATTTGTTCATTTCCAGTGGTGGGAAAAATATTTCGCCGCAGCCGATCGAGCAGATCCTTGCGCAGATAAAATATGTTGACCAGTGTTTGCTGATCGGCGATAAGCGCGAGTATTGTACGGCGCTCATTGTGCCGGATTTTGACCTTTTAAAAAGTTACGCCGAAGCGGTCGGAATTTCTTTTACAACCAATGAAGAACTTATAGCCAATCCAAAAATTGAGGAGCTTTTTAAAAATGAAATTGACACACATCAGCGTGATCTGGCAAAATATGAACGCGTTCGGAAATTTACTTTACTGCCCGAAGCGTTTACCGTAGAAAATGGCGGAATGACGCCGACGCTGAAAATTAAGCGAAAGGAAGTTGAGAAAAAATTCGCTGAAATGATCGAAAAAATGTATTCGTAATTTTAAAACCAACAGATGACCGAAACGCAGGAGATAGCACGCAATCTGAAACTCACGGCATTTCCTGCTTTTAAAACCCTTATTCTTGTTATCACATTTTATGCTTTAGCGCTGCTTGTAGATTGGTCTTTTGAGCGCTGGATTATCGTTTCTTCTGCCGGAATTCTTCTTACCATTTTCTGCCTTTTTAAAAAGTTTTTCACGCCTGTTTATTATATTTTCTGTGCGCTTTTTGGAATCTGGCTTGCGCTGAATGTTCAGCAGGTGAGTGTCCGCGCGCCAATGAAAATCATCCCTGAAATGAAAGCGGTCGTGCAGGGAAGGATTACAGAGGTTTTAAAAAACGAGCAGCAATATGCACGTGTAATTGTGCAAGGAACGGTTGATTCTGAGTCGCTTTCCCGTTTTAAAAATACACGCATTTTACTTTCCATTAATAAAAGAACTCCACGTGAAAATCTTTTAAAAGCCGGAACCGATATTTCTGCAAATATTCTGCTCCGCCCGCCGCGCCCGCAAATACTCCCGACTGATTTCGCTGAAACAGATTACGCCGCGTCACTCGATGTGCAATGGCTGGCGCGCGCGAAAGCTCAGGACGTCGCATTTTTAAAAAGCAATTATACGCTAGAAACATGGCGCATAGATGTTACAAAAAACATTCTCTTAAAGCTGTCAAAAATCTATCCTGAATCTACGCTTGGAATAATGTATGCACTTATCACGGGCGATAAAAATCTCCTCACTCCGGAAATCCGCCAATCATATTCTCTCGCCGGAACATCGCATTTACTGGCGGTGAGCGGGTTTCATGTAACGATAATTGCCGCTGGGATTTTCCTTTTTCTTGGCTTTTTAAAAAATCCCTGGCTGAAATTTTCCATTTTCGTCATTGCGCTTTCCGCATTTATTATTCTCACCGGATTACAGGCGTCGGCGATTCGTTCAGGCGTAATGGCAATTCTGTACATGCTGGGAATCACGCTTCAGCGCAGGCCGAATCTCGTGAATATTGCCGCCATCAGCACGCTTTTTATCCTGCTTTTAAAACCGCATTTTCTCCTTTCAGCCGGTTTTCAAATGTCGGTCGGGGCGATCCTGGGAATTGCTCTTTTATATAATCCTGCGCGTGACTTCTTTAAAATGTTTTTTAAAAGTGAAAATGTTGTTTTGAGTTATATTCTCAATTCTTTTTCGCTGACAATTGCCGCGTCCATAGCTGTTGTGCCGATTGTTGCGTATTATTTTAAAACCGTTACGTTCATTTCGCCGCTCACGAATATTTTGGCGATTCCCGTGATCGGTTTTGCGATGATGTGGGGAACGCTGAGCCTGATCTTGTCATATATTTATTTGCCTGCGGCGAAGATATTTGCTGTTGCGGGCTCGGATATGATCCATTTTGCAAACGCGATAAATGATGTTGGTTTAAAAATTCCGAACGCGTTTTTGCAGGGTGAAAAAAGTATTGTGATCGCGATAATTCTTTCGCTTGGGCTTTTGTATGTGCTGTTATCAAAAAATAATAAGCAGGCAATTGTTCGCATAATTGCAACTTGCGCGGCGTGTTTTTTTGTTTTTAAAATACTTGCGATTCCACAAAAAGAAACGGTAAAAATTATTCCACGGGAATATTATACAGCAATTTTTGTTCCTTTTAAAAATGGGTGGACAGCAGTTTTGATGACTGACCGAAAACCGCATTTGTATTCGCAGCATGACTTGGGAATGGAGAATTTTTTAAAAGAATTTCCGGGCGAATTGCTGATCGGAGCGCGTGGAAACGCAAGTGAATTTACAATGGTGAATGTTGAAAAAGAACGAAAAATTTCGGTTTTAAAAAGTGACGCGCAGGAATTTGACAGGATTATTTCCGATGTTTTAAAAAAGAGTTCTTTTAAAAACAAGCGGCAAATTATTGAATTAAAGTAAAAAGTAAAGTAAAAATGAACAAAATAGAAATAGAAAAACCGGCGATTTTTCCTCAAAGTGAAATTATCAGCGGTGTGACGAAACGCAATATTGGGGCTTTTCCAGAGAAAGGCGGGATTTCACTTAGCCCGGGGAAAATTCTTTTAAAAGAGGAATTAGCTGAACACAGAAAAGCATTTGCCGAAAGTCTTGGAATTTCCACTGATAGTTTAAAAT
>JAZKFS010000141.1:0-5172 GCA_040386315.1 Bacteroidota bacterium | reverse complement strand
AATCAGGTGCATGGCGATATTGTAAGGATCATTACGCCGGAATCAGTCGCTGCGCCATCTGACGGGATGATCACAGCTTTTAAAGGTTTGGTGCTGTGTGTGATAATTGCCGATTGCGCGGCGGTGCTGATGTTTGATCCGAAAAATGGCGTTGTGGCGGGTTTGCATTCGGGTTGGCGCGGGACGCAGATGAATATTACGCAGAAGGGAATTGAGCTTTTAAAAGCGACTTTTAAAACAAATCCTGCTGACTTGCTCGTGTATATTTCGCCATGTGCGTCGGGTGAAAGTTATATTGTTCGCAAGGATGTGGCGCAGCATTTTCCGCGAACGTCGAGGAAAATTAATGATGAAGAATATCTGTTTGACAATCGTGCTGAAATCCAGTTGCAGCTTGCTGATTGCGGCGTTTTAAAAGAAAATATTGAAATGTCGGCGGGTTGTACGATTGGAGGAGAAAATGATTATCATTCATACCGGCGCGATGGCGAACGTTCGGGGCGGATGGCGGCGTTTATCGGGATGAAAGGATAATTCTTTTAAAAACTTTTTGAAAAATATGCAAAAGCGCGCGATAATTCTCATCAATGCAAAAGCAGGAAGCGACGACAAAAATGACGAATTGAAACGCGTTTTGGAAAACGGTTTTAAAGACAAAATTGATGTGAAAATTCAGTTTTTTAAAGGCGAAGAAATTGTTGAAGAAATTACAAAAGCAATTACTGAAAAACCCGATATTATTATTGCCGGAGGCGGTGACGGAACGGTAAATGCAGTTGCATCGCAGCTTTTAAAAACGGATATTACGCTTGGAATTCTACCGCTTGGCACGCTGAATCATTTTGCGAAAGATACGGGAATTCCTTTGGAAATTGATGCGGCAATCCGGAATATTATTGATGGAAATCTGGTAAAAATAGATGCGGCTGAGGTGAATGGAAAGGTATTTTTAAACAATTCCAGTCTGGGGATTTACCCGAATATCGTAGCGGAAAGGGAAGAGGTTGAGTCTCAGGGATTCGGGAAGTGGCCGTCGTTTTTATGGGCATTTTTTGGTGTTTTAAAAAAATATCCGATGGTGCGCGTGCGGATTGAAACAGAGAAAAAAAGCGATGTTCATAAAACGCCATTCGTCTTTATCGGGAATAACCAGTATATCATGGAGGGTTTTACGATGGGTGGGCGAAAAGGGTTGACCGATGGGAAACTTTCGCTCTTTGTAATTCATCGTACGGGAAAGCTTGGTCTGTTGCGGCTGGCTTTAAAAGCTCTCTTTGGAAATGTTCGCCAGGATAAGGATTTTGATGCTTTTTCTGTGCGAGAAATTTTTATTGAATCTGATCTTTCCGTTTTAAAAGTTTCCACTGATGGCGAAGTAAATGAGATGAAAACACCGCTTCATTATAAAATTCTGCCGAAAGCTCTTACGGTAATTATTCCTTCCACATCTTAAAAAGCTTTTACAACTATGCGGACAATTGTTCATCTTTCTGATATACATTTTGGGCGGGTAGATTATGACCTGATCGAGCCACTGATCGCGATTGTGGCGGAAATTAAGCCGGACGTTACTGTGGTTTCCGGCGACTTGACGCAACGTGCGAAGTCGCGGGAATTTGAAGAAGCACGGGAGTTTTTAAAACGATTGCCGCAGCCGCAAATAGTTGTTCCGGGAAATCATGATGTGCCGCTGTATAATGTTTTTGACCGGTTTATCCAGCCGCTGGACGAATATCAGGAATATATTACGGACGATATGGAACCGTTTTTTAAAGATGATGAAGTCGCTGTTCTGGGAATAAATACGGCGCGGTCGTTTGTGATAAAAGGCGGGCGCATCAATGAAATGCAGGTAGCGAAGATTCGCGAAAGAATGTGTGAATTAGATAATAAAAAGACAAAAATTATCGTAACTCATCATCCGTTTGACCTGCCCGATACATATCACGAACGCGAACTTGTGGGACGCGCAAAAATGGCGATGGAAGCGCTGGCTGAATGTGGCGCGGATGTTTTACTGGCGGGACATTTTCATCTCAGCTATACAGGACACACTGCCGAGCGATACAAGATTGATGGGTATTCTGCGCTTGTGATCCAGGCGGGAACGGCAACTTCGACGCGAGGGCGGGGCGAGGCGAATTCTTTTAATGTTTTAAAAATTGAACATCCGAATATTTCTGTTCAGAGATTTCAGTGGAATCATAAAGAAAAAGCTTTTGCGGTTTTTAAAACAGAGAATTTTCTTCATTCTGATGAAAAGGGCTGGCTTCGGATTGAAGATGAGATTGAAAAGTAGAAATTCAGAATCACAGATTTTTACGATTACTCAGATTTCACAGAATCTTTTTAAAATTCACAAAATTTCGACCTGTGAAATCCATAAATCTGTGTAAATCTGTGATTCTGATTTACGATTTTGGTTTTAAAACTATATGCGAAGAATATTTTTCCGGCGCAGTTTTTGAAACACGAATTGCTACATAACCGCCATTGAGCCAAAGCTGCATCTGGTCGGAATAATGCGCACTCAGCGGCTGTCCTGACGCACCACCAGGCAAGACAGAATACACAACCGAATCCTGCATATCGGCAATAAATCTCATCGAAGCGCCTACGACCTGTTTATACGGCGCATATAATTTCCATTCTGCAGTGTTAATTGTCGTATTGCTGCCGTTCGTCGGGAATGGCCCGACCGTTACAGCAGGTTTTAAAAAGGCATTTTCGCTGAAAATATGCGGGACAGTAAGCGTGTGAATATCACCGAATTTCCATTCCCACGTTTTTTCAGAATCAAACTGTTTTGAAAGAACCTGCACCGATTCCAAAAAGCTTTTTAAAATGATCATGTTGCGCGTTTCTGTCGTTGCCTTGCTGCGAACATCGTCGAACCAGATATTTGTTGAGTCCGGCATAAGTTCGAGAATCTTCCGCGTTGGAATATTTGCGATCAGCACATATTCACGGTAAATGGATTCGCCGAGCTCATCCTGAAAGGTGTTTTCCAGCAGGCGGCTCATGAATGTATTGAAAATTGCCGGTTCCACATCCTGTCCCGTCATCACATTTTGCCATTGTGAAAGCAGCTCGTATGACTTATACTGCACGCCTTTAAAACTACTTTTATTTCGTTGCAGCACAGGCATTACAACTTCCATCATGTGCCGGGCAAACGGCGACGTTACGTCCATCTGCATCAGTTGTGCATCACGAACCGTGTAATCATTCGCCTGTAAAAGCATTTCCTCAATGCGCTCGGCGCGTGACGGCGGCTCCCAAAGATTCGTAATAAATGCCGGAAGCGAACGGGCAATTTGGTTGTTCGCACTTGCTACATAGCGGCGCGATGGATTATAGACTTTCGGCAATGAAGCGCCCGTGATAAATCCCTGCCAGTCATTTTCATGCGTCCAACCGATATTCGGAAAATTAGGATTTGTATTGCTGCGTTTCGGGATTAACCCTGCGGGCGCAACACCAATATTACCTTTTGTATCGGCATACGTAAAGTTTAAAGCAGGGGAACCCCACGCGTTTGTGCCTTCGGTGAATTCCTCCCAGGACTTTGCTTTATTGATCTTATACAGCGCGGAAAGTTCGTCAGAAAAAGTATTGCCGGTCCAGTTGAATGTCAAAAGATATTTGTTTAAATAATAACTTGATGCAGTATCGCCATTTCTTTTAAAAGAAATGTCGGGACGGCGCAAAAGGTGAACGTCGGAAAGTACGGCTGAATGCGCTGTGCGGCGCAGATCAAAATACACCGCTTCACCATTTTTTACCAAGATCGTATCGCGCTGATAGGTAAATTTTGTATTTTTTCCATCAGCATTCACGTACATTGTCTTTTTTGCTGAATCCAATTTCTCAATAAAAAAATCTACGTCATCAGCCATCATATTCGTAATTCCCCACGCGATCGAGTTATTCCGCCCTGCGATAAAAAGCGGAATTCCGGGAACGGTCAGACCCGTTACATTCATTGTCGGGCAGGTGAGATGCGCCTGATACCAGCGCGCTGGCATGGAAAGCGTCAAATGCGGATCATTCGCCAGAACAGCTCCCGTCGTTTTAAAAGCCGTTTTTTTCATCACCCAAGAATTACTGCCGATCGCCGAACCTTCAATTCCCAAATGCGTGCGGACATCTTTTAAAACATTGTGAAAATCCTGAAGAATTTCTGCCGTCGTTTTTAAAGAGTCCTTTTTTAAAGAGTCAAGCGGTTTTGCAATCGTATCGGCTTTTGGTTTTGGAGGAGGAGTGGTTGACATTTCCATCACGGTCGGCGCGTACGATGGATACCCCGCAACAAGTTGTGTTGCGCGCTCCTGGCCAATTTTTTCTGCAATTCGCCCGAAGATCGGATCATTCCAAAAACCTAAACTTTGCTCAAATGCCATCATTCTTCCAATCACCAGGCAATCTTCCGGTTTCCAGTCGGCGGGTTTGTAGCCGAGCGCGTCGAATTCAAATGAAAGAGCTGACTGATGCGAATGAATATACGCATTCACGCCATTTGTGTACGCCGTGAGAATTGATTTTGATTGCTTGCTGCTTTTTAAAAGATTATTGTGCGCGGTTTTTGTAATATCAAGTGCGCGGAAAAATTTATCCATCGCTACAGTTTCACTACCGATTACTTCCGATAATTTCCCGCGTCCGGCACGTCGGGCCATATCCATTTGCCACAATCTGTCCTGCGCATGTGTATAGCCAAGCGAAAAAAATGCGTCTGCTTCGGAATTCGCGATAATATGCGGAATACTGAATTCATCGCGATATACCTGAACGGAATCTTTTAAAAGCGGAAGCTCAAATGTGCCTGCTTCTTCCGGGTGTGAGCGCGTCGCCATGGAAACACCAAAAAAGATGATCGAGCCGATGAAAACAGCGATTGCCAAAAGCGCGCCAGCTGTATTGCCGAGAATTCTTCCTATCAGTGGAATTTGCATATTTTTAGGATTGAGATTGCGAGTTTGTAAAGCTATTTTTTAAAAACTTTTTAAAGCCAGCCGTGCTGCTTATACCAATTTGTTGTCGAAAAAATTCCTTTTTCAAGAATAGAAGTTTTTAATCAGGACAATAAACAAACCGCTTTAGATTTACCAAATGCTAAAAGCATTATGGAAAGGTTTGTTTTGGTTTATTTCTATTCATCTAAAACTCCTG
>JAZKFS010000140.1:0-14839 GCA_040386315.1 Bacteroidota bacterium | reverse complement strand
ACTTTTAAAAAGTATTATACAAATTTACCACTTTACGCCGCAAAATTCGTACATTGCAAAAGTATTTTTAAAAACCACTTTGTAAAAGAATTTTGCCACTGCAATGAAAACTATCATCACATCAGCCTTTGCTTTCTCCCTGTTACTTTTTTCAAATCCTTTACAAGCACAAAATCCCCGCACAACAACACACTTTTACGAACCCGACGGCGAACCGCGCGAACGCATGATTGACGTTGAAAAAATGCGCCTTGAGGTTTCTTTTAAAGAGCGTGAATCCATCGTGCTGGGGCGCGTTACGCATATTTTTTCGCCGCTGAGGAGATCAATTGATTCGCTGTTTTTCGATGCGCCGAAGATCAATATTAAAAAAGCGTTTTTAAACGGCAGATCTGCTGATTTTAAAACGGATTCCAACGGCGTTACTGTGTTTTTAAAACCGGCGTTAGCTTGGAATTCACGCGATTCCATCACATTTGAATATGAAGCCACACCGCGCAAAGGAATTTACTTTATCGGCTGGAATGATCCAAATAATCTCAGCCGCAAGCAGATCTGGACGCAGGGACAGCAGTTCGACAACCGCTACTGGATACCGATGTACGACGACGCGAACGACAAAATGCTGACCGAAACCGTCGTCACGTTTTTAAAAGATTACAGCGTGCTGTCAAACGGAACGCTTTTAAAAGAAACGGACAACGGCAACGGTACGAAAACCTGGTATTACGCCATGCAGCATCCGCACGCGGGCTACCTCCTCATGCTCGGCATCGGCAAATATGCGATAGACAAGCGCGTTTCAAAATCCGGCGTTCCGGTGAATTTGTGGTATTATCCTGAATTTCCTGAGCAGATGGAGCCGTCGTACAGGTATTCCACCGAAGCAATTGATTTTCTCGAAGAGCAGACCGGGATTGCTTATCCATGGGAATCGTATTCGCAAATTCCCGTGCAGGATTTTATGTTCGGCGCGATGGAAAATACGACAGCGACGGTTTTTGGCGATTTTTTCCTGACGGATAAACGTGGATTTCTCGACAGAAATTACATCGGTGTGAATGTCCACGAGCTCACACATCAGTGGTTTGGCGATTACGTCACGGCGCGCGACATCAAGCACCAGTGGCTCCAGGAAAGCTTTGCAACATTTTACCCGAAGCTTTTTTCAAGAAAATATTTTGGCGAGGATGAATACCAGTGGAATCGCCGTGGCGAACACAACGGTGCGCTTGCCGCTTCAAAAACCAATCTTCTGCCGATAGTCCACACAGAAGCAGGCGGCGCCCGGATTTATGGCAAAGGTTCGGCAGTGCTCGGCATGATGATGTACACGTTTGGCGAGGAGGAATTCAAACGCGCGATCACGCATTATTTAAAAAGATTTCCGTACAAAAATGTTGAGACAAACGACCTGTACCTGTCATTTCAGGATACGCTTGGCATCACGGCAGAAAAGTTTTTTGACCAATGGCTGTATCGTGGCGGCGAGCCGAATTATGACGTGAGCTATAACGACTTTTCATTAGGCGCTAATCGAGAAACGCGCATTAATGTTTTGCAAACTCACACAGTTGACGCACTCACGCCGCTTTTTGAAATGCCCGTCGTTTTTGAAGTTCACTATGCCGACGGAACGAAGGATTTTAAAAGAGAAGTGATTAAAAATCAGGCGCAAACGGTTTCCGTTGCAAATCCGAAAGGCAAGCAAATTGCATTCGTGCTTTTCGATCCGGGTTCGTACATTTTAAAAACTGTCACGTTTAAAAAACCTTTTAAAGAATTGCGTGAGCAGGCGCTGAAAGCTCCGAACATGATTGACCGCTACGACGCAGTTGCCGCGCTGCGCGACGCTGATAGTACGTTTTTAAAAGAACGCCGCGACTTGCTCATTCAGCTTTTTGATAGGGAAAAATTCTACGGAATTCGCATGGAAATTATTTCACAGCTTTTAAAAGATTCCACCGATGCAGCTCGAAATGTTTTAAAAAAGGCAATGCGTGATGCGAATGCGGGTATTCGCAAAAGTGTGATCAACGACATCGCGGAAATCCCGCAAGCGCTGCTGCCGGACGTAGAAAATCTTTTAAAAGATTCGTCGTATGCAATCATTGAAACCGCGCTGGAAAAACTTTCCACGCAATATCCTCAGAATGTCGAACGTTATCTTGATAATACAAAGGCGGAAGTTGGCGCGAATAACCGCGTTCGCATCAAATGGCTGGAAGTTGCGGCGCGGCAAGGCGACAATTCCGCTTTTAAAAAGCTCGTTGATTTTACCAGCAATTCATACGAATTCCGTACACGCACAGGCGCAATGGACGCTTTAAAACGGTTGAATTATCTAGATGATGATCTTGCTGAAAATCTGATTGATGCTGCGCTCAATCCAAATACGCGTTTGAGTGGGCCGGCTGTAACAACGGCAAAATATTTCAGCGAACAATTCGCCGGAAAGCAGCGTTTTAAAAAGCATCTTTCGGCAAAAAACTGGAAACGCTGGCAGGATGAAATTTTAAAACCAATCACTCAGTAGTTTTTTAAAAGAAATGGTCGAATCGCCGTGCATAAATATCTGCTACATGGATGAAGCGCAAAACGTCTGCATCGGCTGCTACCGGACGCTCGACGAGATCGCGCGCTGGGGCGCAGCAAGTGATGTTGTGAAAAAACAGATTTTAAAAGCGATTGAAGTACGGAAGGAAACTCTGAAATTGCCGGACGAAATCAGGTGAGTTTTTAAAACTAAAAAAGCCGTAATGCGAATATGCGTTACGGCTTTTTTTTGTTTTTAAAATTGATTTTTAAAAGTTAATTCCTGCGCCAAATGTCATTTGTGTACGAGAATTATACTGTTTTGAAAGTGGCGTTGCGGCAAACTCTCCACCAAGAATTATGTATATTCTATCGTTAGCTTTATACATTGCACCGGCGGTCAGTTTATTTAAAACGGTTGCTACGCCGCCCGTAAGAGGACTTCCTATATAGATCTGTGCAAACGGCACGAGATTTTCAATCGCTGAAAACTGCGGAAGCAGGCGGCGATAGACAATCCCGGCAGTAGCGCCCGACATTAGTTTCGTTGTTTTTAAAAGTTCGCCATTGACAGATTGCGTGAAATTCTGCTCAAAACTTTCGCGTCCGGCCTCCACACCAAATTTATCAACAGCGGAATAATCATATAGAGCATCAATAGTAAAATTATCGAAGCTTTTAAAACTTGTAGCTCCATTGACCTGAACAGTTACCGGATATGTTTGTAAAATCTCATTAAGGAACTGTGCAAGCGTCTTGCCTGATGCAAATTGATTAGCCGATGCAGATAAAACATAAGAATTTGACGGAAGCGCATTTACGTAATATATTCCGGTGAACTTTTCAGCAGAATTGTCATTTTCCAAACCTTGATTTCCCTGATTTTTAAAAGCTCCCTTTTGTTTTTCAGTTTTTTCAGAGTTTTTAAACGAAACCGGATTTTTAATAGAATTTTCTTTTAAAACTGTAGCGCTACTTTGCGATACATTATTTTCCGCAATATTTCCATTCACATTTCTGTCAGCATTATTTTCCGGCTGAATCTGACTTTCGTTCCCAGTTTTCGGCACAGCATTTTTTGCTGAAAGAGCTGAAGAATTTTCAGGATTTCCTTTAAAAGAATCCTCTGTGCGTGCAGTTAAAAAGTACAACACGACGATTGCGAACATTCCTGTAAATATGGACGTCCATGTTTTAAAAGTGCGATTTGACGCAATTGTTTTCGCAGGCACATCGGCAAATGGCGTCGTACTGATACCGATCGCAGCAAAAACCTCGTTGCCCAGTTCTGCCGGAGTGGAGATCGCCGCCATATCGCTCGCAGCCGTGCGGTGTAGCGCCATCTGCTCCTGGAATTCCCGCCGCAGCGAACTGTCCCGTGCCAGCTCGTCGAAGAGGATGTTTTCCTGGTACGCCTCTATCGAGCCGTCGAGGTATTCGTGAATTAGCTGTTGGTACTGTGTCATGATCGTTCTTCTATAATATGTAGCCTTGTAATTTTCTTTTTAAAAACTTTCTTTTAAAAGACCTTCATACTGAGCTTGTCGAAGTATTCTTTTAAAAAACCTTATAACCGCTCGATGTCAGAAACATACGGCGAAAGAATTATTTTGATCTTTTCCTTGGCGCGCCAGACGCGTGTGCGAACATTATTTGGCGGCTCGCCGGTGATCTCGCTGATCTCGTCGTAGTCCATTCCGTGATACAGCCGCAGCACAAATGCCTCGCGGAATTCAAATTCCAAATGTTGCAACGCCATGCCGATGAGTTCAAGTAATTCCTTCTGCTCGTAGGATTGCGTCATGTCCACGCCTGCGTGCTCGCTTTTAAAAGCGACATTGTCCTTCTGGTCGCGCTTGTAATTCAAACATGTATTCCGTGCGATTTTTAAAAGCAGCCCCGCCGGATTTGTACTGGAATTCGCCGTAAGCGCGGCATTGTAAATTTTTATAAAACATTCCTGGAAAATATCACGCGCGTCGTCCGCACTTCCCGTTACGCGCAGGCAATACGCATAAACGCGCTGGTTGTGGCGCTCATACAGTTCTTTAAAAGCGGCATCGGATGCGCGCTTTTCGCTCTGCATGAGGGCAAAAAGTTCGGAATCGGAATATGTGGCAAGTGTGCCGGACATTATGTATTTTTAAAAAGCGATTGTAAAAATTATCTATACATCGAAGCGCAAAAATTATACAAATTCCTTTCTTTTGTATAATAACACGCCAAGTGCAGTTTTATCTCAAAAATATTTATTAAAATACTCTAATAATTCATTAAATTGAAATAGAAAGTGATGTCAGGTGTTATTTGATTATAATATTGAACGACAAAATTTTTAAAAGAATTTGAACAATTGCAACACCATTCGGCTTTAAAACTTCCTTCATGAAACTTCGGCTCACCATATTCTGGGTTATGCTGATCCTCGTGCTGCCGCGTGTCGGGCTGGCACAGGGCGCGTTTGTCGTGAGGAATTTTGACGCACGGCAATTTCCTGTTTTACAGGCAGATATTATTGCGTTCGATGCTGATGGAAATCTTTTAAAAGACCTCTCTCCTATTGACATACAAATCACGGAAAAGAATGGAACTGTACGTCATGCGGAAAGTGTAATCTGTGCGCCGGATGACGAACCACGTCCGCTTTCATCAGTTCTTGTCGTTGATATTTCCGCCGGAATGAATAAGGGAAATGCGATAAATATTGCGCGGTCAGCGTCGGCAGAATGGATCGCGGGAATTTCTGTGGACAGTTCCGAAGCAGCCGTAACGGGTTTTGATAATCTGAATTATATTTACCATGATCTTACCAATGATACAGGAAAGCTTTTAAAAGCAGTTGATGAATTAGAACCGAATAGCGGCAGCAGAGATTACGACGCAGCGTTTTTAAAAGCTCCGGCAGGTGGATTTTCCATTGCCGCACGCGGTGTCCATAAGCGCATTTTGGTATTAATTACCAATGGAAATGGTGGTGGTTCGGAAAAGGAAATTATCGCTGCGGCACAGAAAAATAATGTTTCGGTATATATCATCGGTGTAAATTTTTCGCTGCCGGATGTTTTAAAAAATATCGCGCGGAATACAGGCGGCGAATGGTTTGAAAATATTCAAACGGAAAATGATGCGAAAATTGCTGCACGGCAGATACTCGCTTTGGCACGCGGCGGCAAACCGTGCCATATCATGTGGGAAACGGAGGCGAATTGTTTTAAAGATCAAAGCGTGCGCATCGGAATGATCTCGACTATAGAGGCAGATACCATTAATTTCACTGCACCGTTCCTACGTTCGGCGCGGCTGGTGGTAAGCCCGTCAGGAGTTGATGCCGGAAGAGTCCAGCCGTTGCTTTTAAAAGATACGAATATTACGATCAGGGCGGAGAATGGCGATATTCAGATCAGTGATATTCTCAGCAGCAATGCGGCATTTACCATTTTAAATTCACCGAAGGATTTTCTTTTAAAAAGCGGCGACTCTGCTATAATTAACATCCGGTTTTCTCCGTCCGATTCAGCGCTTGCATTTAGTGAAATTACTTTTAAAACTGATGCCTGTTCTCCTGTAAAAGCGTACATTCGTGGTGGCTTCAGCGAAAAAACAACGTCAAAGCTTTTAAAAGTTATTAGTCCAAACGGCGGCGAACGTATTCCTTCAAATGCAATTACAACAATCGAATGGACGGGAGTTCTACCGCAGGATACCGTGAGGATCGAATATTCCGCTGATGGCGGGATTTCGTGGAAAATCATACAGGACTCTGCGACTGGGCTTCGCTATGACTGGAAAACTCCGGACACAGTCAGCACACGCGTCCTCGTGCGCGTACAGCATGTAAATGGTGACGCAAATACATGGCGGCCTGTCACAGTCATTAATCTAAAAGATGAAGTGCAGCGGGCAATTCTCAGCCCTGATGGAAAGCGCGTATTGACGCTGACACTCAATAGCAGGACGGCAGAAATGTGGGATGCTGACAATGGCAGCAAATTATTTTTATTACCACGGGTGGAGCGCATCAGCGCAATTGCTTATAGCAGAAGCGGGCGATATATCGCAACAACATTTACCGATACGGCGGCGTATAATCTTTACAGTGCGGCTGATGGCACATTATATCGTACATCCGGCACCAGCCAGGGATTGACCACCTTTACGTCGGTAGATATCCATCCGCAGGATAGCAGTATAATATTAGGTGAAAAAAATGGGGATATTTATCTCCAGCAAATATTTATTCCGTTTGCACCTTTTAGAATTATTCCCGGTACGTTTTTCCTCCCGGTTCATAGCGTGCGATACAGCGGTGATGGCAGATCATTTGTAGCTTCCGGAGAATCAAAAGATATTTATTCAGTGGATAACAATCTGGTCAATAATGCCGTTTTAAAAGCAAAACTACAAGACCCAAGAGCCGATATTTATAGTTATGGCGCGGCCATTAATTTCGACGGCAGTGCTATTATCGCATCTTTATCTTTAAAAAAACAGGTGAATGGACAGGAAATGCCAGATATAAATCCGGTGCTTTGGGAAATTTCCGGTGATTCGCTTCGCCTGGTACGGAGTTTTAAAATGCCACGGGGTGTTGCCTATACAAATAGATTTAGCTGGGATAATCAGTTGTTAGTCGTCGGCGAAGCATTTGATAATCTGGGAAGCATTAATAATACTTATGTTTTTAATGTTGCCTCCGGCGCTTTAGTTGCAACACTTTCCCAACATACAAGTATAGTTCGTGACGCATGCTTTAGCGCAGACGGACGGAGAATTGTCACGGCAAGTTCGGATAAAAGCGTTATCATCTGGGAAAAAAGCCCGATTCCTGATACATCGGATGCATTTTTCACTATTTCCGGGCCGCAGGTAGCAAGTCAGGATGTTGATCTGGGAAAAGTTATCGTCAATATCACGAAAGACTCAACTGCTATATCATTCCTCTGCAATACAAGCGCTGCACCGCTCGCTATTGATTCTGTAAGCATTACGTCAGGTGATAAATTTTCCGCTACCGGAAACAGGAATTTCTCATTAGAGCCAAATGCCTGCTATCCCGTTGATTTTCGCTTCGCGCCGCCGGCAGAGGGCATTTTTACCGATACGATCCGCATATTTACCGCTGATGGAATTATCAGGCGCATTGTGCGTGGCGAAGGTATAAAACCGGAGATAGAGATTGTCAATCTCGTAGATTTCGGGCGCGTTTTTGTAGGCAATACAAAAGATTCGATCATTCAGTTTTCCATTTCAAATAAAAGCACCGCAGCGATCAGCATCAGTGATACAAAAATTGCCGGGCCGGACACGACGCAATTTTCCATCATCAGCGGAGGTGGCGCATTTATTCTGTCGCCAAACGAATCTCACGTTTTAAAACTCCGGTTTTTACCGCAATTTATTGGGCGTTTCAGCTCCGGTATCAGCTTTATTTTTAAAAACGGAACTGCTCAAAGCCAAATGTCACAATCTGTTCTACAGCTTTTCGGCGAAGGCATTTGTGCGGGTAATGGCGGCAATCCGGCACGGATACAATTTGCCGAAACCGGAATTACTACGCGGACAGGCCAGCTTTTAAAACTTCCTTTAAAAGTAATTCCACCGCAGAACTCCCTTCAAAATGTGCCGCGTGGATTTACCACCGATATTCGTTTTAATAAATCAATTCTTTTCCCCGTTTTCCCGACTCCAAAGGGACGAATTGATGGCAACGACCGCATCATAACACTCACCGGAAAGCGCAATGACACGAGCGATGTCCTGGCTGATCTCATATTTTCCACTGCGCTCGGCGATACGGACAGGATGCTTTTAAAAATAGAAAATTTCCAGTGGGAAAATTGTGGCGGCGACGCAGAAGCATTCGCGACGGAGATCATGATCGAAAATATCTGCGAAACAGACAGCGCAAAACGGTTTTTTACCGATACGGACCTCCCAGAAATTTCCATTACGCCAAGTATATTCGGTGATGAGGCGGAAATTCGATATCTCCTTATTGAAACCGGTCAAACGGAAATATTCATCATGGATATTCTTGGGCGGAAGATCGCTGTTCTTTTAAAAGAAAATGCACTTCCCGGAGAAGTAACACAAACTTTTGACGCGCGTGATATTGCCGCCGGGATGTATTTCATCGTTTTAAAAACGCCGACGCAAACTATTACGCAAAGAATTGAAAAACTGCGGTAACTTCTTTTGAAAGCACATCTTTTAAAACATTTCCGCTTTTTTAAAACCGCTGTGAAATTCTCAGCGCTTTTCCTCATTATACTCACCCCGCAGTTATCCGCCCAGGATCCCTCCGACGATATTTTTAAAACGAAGCTCGGCGCAACGGCAGGATTTAACTGGAATTCACATTCGGCAGATTTTAAAGAATTGCCCGGCGTGGACAATTGCTGCCCTCTTTTTGAAAGCGGCGAAGGAACGGGTTTTAATGCAGGGATTTTGTATGAAATGCGGCATTATTCAGGATTTACATTTGGGCTTCGCGCCAATTACTCCGTTCAAAATGCGGTTTTAAAAGGCACGCAGGAAATTGATGTGATCGCGCAGGACACCACGCAGCGCGGCACTTTTGAAAATTCCATCGCGGCTCAATTTTCCACGTTTGCGCTTGAGCCGATTGCAATGTATAATCCCATCGGCGACTTTCACGTTCTGGCGGGAATGCGTCTGGGATTTGCCGCAACGAAAAATTACAGCCAGAAAGAAGTTATTATCGAACCGCAATCCGGTGTTTTTAAAGAAAACGGGAAGCGCATACGCAATGAGCGTTCAGGCGAAATTCCCGGTGCAAATATGTTTCAGGCGGCGCTGCTTTTCGGCGCCACATCAGAATTTCCACTCAATAAAAACAAAACGATTTTCATTGCGCCTGAGATCATTGTTCAAATTGCTCTCAATGACATTATCAGCGGCACGGACTGGAAAGCAAATGCGCTGCGTGCCGGATTTTCACTGAAATATGCGTTGTAAAATTCCTTTTAAAAGGATTGTTTTAAAAGATTTTAAAAACTTAATCTTCAAAATTTATATTCGGTTTTCCGCGTAGTTTTTTCCTCACCGATTGGATCGCTTTATTTTTTAAAACTTCTCGTTTAGCGCTTCTCGGTACTTTTGTCGGGATGCGTTCAGGCTCTTCGTAGTTCAGCAATTCTGCTTTAGCGCGGATTTTCTTTACACATTCCATTTTGTTTTTAAACTGGCTGCGATGCACCTGCGAACTCGTTACGATTCCCGAAGGAATATGGCGCAAACGCACGGCAGTTTCCACCTTATTTACATTTTGCCCGCCTTTGCCACCGGAGCGGAACGTCTGGATTTCACATTCTTTTAAAAGATCGTCGTCGGATTCCGGTAATAGTATTTTGTCCATTGTTTTTAAAAGCCTTTTAAAAATGAAGATTTTTGCGTTTATACTGGAAATGTTTTTCCTTGCGTTTCATTTCTTCCGCAAAATCCAGATAAAGATTCCAGTAAACGTCATCACGACTGATATTACTCCAGAAATATTTACTGTCATACGCGTGCACAATATACAGGCCAAACATATAGTGCGCGACTTCGGGATAGATCAGCCGCGAATTTACCAATAGTGCGACCTCCTCCAGAAGCCCGATGTAATCACGCTTATCCTGCGCATTGAAATTCGCCAGCGCCGGGTCATCCGTAAAAAGCATGTGCGTAATTTCTTTAAAAGCCGGGTTTTCTTTTAAACGGCGGCGCAATGTTACGAAATGCTCCACACGTTTCTGCGCGCCCTGCCGCTTGTATTCCAGCAAACCGTTGAAGAATGTAAAAAGAGCTATCAGGCCGCTGATGGCGATAGCAAGGTCTTTTAAAAATGTAAGTGTGATCACAGGATTGACTACTTTTAAAATGAAAAGTTTTTTCAAAAATACGTTTCTTTTAAAAAATAATATTTTAAAAACCTGTTTAAAACTGCATTGCATTGTATTTCGTTTTATATTGCAATCTTTACTTTAAAAATTTAGAATAATATGCAACCAATAAGAATAGAAATTTTAAATCCCAAAGCGATGCAACTAATAAAGGGAATGCAGGAACTGAAGCTGATACGAGTGAGTGAAGACCCTGTCTCTAATGTTCGAAAGTATCTTAAGGAAACGAGACGGAAGGCGGATTCTGCGCCAAGTGTAGAGGATATAGCAGGAATAGTGAAAAAAGTGCGGTCTCAGCGCTATGATAAGAAATAAACCGTACCGGATTGTCATAGATACGAATCTGTGGATCAGCTTTCTGATTTCAAATAGCTATAACAAGCTCGATGAATTTTTACTTTCGGGGAAAATAAGGATTTTTTTCAGCGCAGAGCTTCTGGATGAAATATCGGTGACAATTACCAAACCCAAGCTTAGGAAACATTTTGGCTCTTATGCACTGGAAAAAATGCTTTTATATTTTGAGCCATTTATAGATATTATCACCGTTAAAAGTATAGTCTCGGTTTGCAGGGATAGCAATGACAATTTTTTGCTTGCACTTGCTAAGGATAGTAAAGCGGATTTTCTGCTTACCGGCGATAGGGATCTACTTGACATTAAGAAATTTGACAAGACTAAAATCGTTACGATCACCTCATTTCTTGAGTTGCTCAAAGACCAGGATTAATTTCTTTTAAAACTCTTTTAAAAACAAAAAACCTCACGCGCTTTTAAAACGCATGAGGTTTTTTCCTTTAAAAATTCTTTTAAAAAAGTTTATTGAGCCGACTGGCTTTTTAAAGCCGGTTGTGGAGAATTATACGCGCGAGCGCCACCGGACTTCTCACCTTTTTTAAAAACTCTGCGGTAGAATGCCGGGATCCGGTCTTTCCACTGGTCCACTTTGATGTAGATCACCGGAACGAAGACAAGCGTCAAAAGCATCGAGCTTGTCAGACCGCCGATAATTGCCCACGCAAGGCCGGTTTTCCACTCAGAACCGGCACCGGATGCTAATGCAATCGGCAACATACCAATTACCATCGCAAGCGTCGTCATGAGGATCGGTCGCAGACGTGATGAACCCGCTTCCATCAGCGCGTCGAATGAGTTCATACCTGTCAGCTTCATGTCGTTTGCACGATCCACAAGGAGGATCGCGTTTTTCGCAACCAGTCCACACAGCATGATAAGGCCGAGAATCGTAAAGATATTGACGGTCTTCATGGCAAGCGCGAGCGCGAGAAACGCACCGATCATCGCCACAGGGATTGAGAAAAGGACGACGAGCGGATAAATATATGAGTCATAAAGCGCGACCATGATGAGATAGACGAAGAGAATACCGCCCATGAACGCAATTCCAAGGCTTCCGAATCCTTCCGCCTGATTTTTCGCATCGCCCATGTACGTCAGGTTTGTGCCTGCCGGAAGGGGGCTTTTTTCAAGAGCGGCTTTAAATTCTTCAATAATCGTACCGCTTGGACGGCCGATCACTTGCGAAAATACCATGATCGAACTCTGGCGGTTTTGCCGCTGAAGCTTGGTTGGGCCTGATGCCTGGTAAATATTGGCAAATTGCCCCAGTTCTATCGCCTGTCCCATCGGATTTGTAAAGGTCAGACTTTTTAAATCTTCCGGGCTTGAGCGGTTGAATTCATCAAGCGCAATGCGGATGTCGTATTCATCCTGACCTTCGCGATATTTCGACTGGTCGTCACCGGTGAGCGCGATACTGAGCGTTGTTCCTACATCAGCGATTGTCAGTCCGAGCGAAGCCATCTTCTCGCGGTCAATTTCCACGCGTGTTTCCGGCTTACCTTCTTCGGATGAAAGGCGAACGTCGGTTGTTCCTTTTGTCTGGCGCAGAAGATTGGCAATATGATTTGCGCCTTTGCGAATGTCTTCCTGCTTTGTACCATTTACAACGATCTGTATCGGCGCCTGATTTGCTCCACCGAAAATACCGATGGGGCTGACGCGGACTTTTACACCGGGAATTGCGAGTAATTTTTGCTTAATTTCATAGCCGATATCATCAGTTGTTTTTATACGCTCAAGTGCAGGAACAAGCGAAACATTCAGCTCGGAAATATTATTCGCGCCGCCCGTTCCGATAAAGCCGTCGCTCGATGCGCCCACATTCACGAATGCTTTACGGACTTCCGGCATTTGCGTAATGATGCGCTCGGCGCGTTGCGTAATTTCATTAGTTTTTTCAAGCGTTACGCCCGGCGGCAATTCCATCGTTACGGCAAATTCACCGCGGTCAGACTGGGTCATAAATTCCGCACCAATGAAGCCAAGCGGGAAAAGCGCAAATGAGCTAATAAACATAATCGCTGTAATCACCATTACCTGCCAGCGATGATTGAGTGACCAGTGAAGCAGGCTGAGATAATGTCTTTTAAACCACTCATAACCACGTTCAAACCAAAGCGCGAAGCGGCCCATAAACGTATCTTTCGTCATGTGCTCCACTTTTGAAAAGCGAGATGCGAGGAGCGGCGTAATGGTAAATGATACGAACAAGCTCATAAGAGTTGCAAAAACTACCACGAGAGCAAACTCGCGCATAATATTACCAATCAGCCCCGAAACAAAGGAGATCGGCAAAAACACCACAACGTCCACAAGCGTGATAGAGAGTGCGGCAAAACCAATTTCATTTCGCCCCGTGAGCGCCGCCTTTCGTGGTTCCTCACCTTTTTCCATGTGATGATAAATATTCTCCAGCACCACGATCGAATCATCTACAAGAATACCGATAACAAGCGATAATGCCAGCAGCGTCATCAGGTTGAGCGTAAAGCCCATGATGTACATGATGAAAAACGTGGAAACAAGTGATGCCGGAATTGCAACCATCACAATGAAAGAATTCCGGATGGAATGTAGGAACAGGAACATAACGCCTGCTACAAGAATAACCGCCATCATCAGGTCATGCTTTACAGCATCAGCTGCATCCACCGTAAAGAGCGAACCGTCCTGCGCAATGTCGAACTTGATTCCTGTAGATTTGTATTCTTCCTGCATTTTTAAAAGCTCTGCACGAACAAGCTGGCTCACCGTCACGGCATTAGCGTCAGACTGCTTTTGCACAAGCACGCCAACGGAAGTTACGCCATTGATGCGGCTGATCGTCGTATAATCCTTGCGCCCGTCTTCCACTTCAGCGACATCTTTTAAAAGAATATCACCACCTGCGCGGGACTGCCCGACTACCAGATTTTGTAATTCATCAATCGAAGTAAATTTACCCGCTACACGTACGGTAAATTGTGTTCCTTCACCTTTTACCTTGCCTGTTGGGAAGTCAACATTGGATGCCCTGATACTTCCGGCAATACGCGCGATAGAAAGCCCATACGAACGCGCCTTTTCAGCATCTATGTTTACTTTTATTTCGCGCTCATCTCCACCGATCAGTGTTATCTGTGCTACACCGGCTACATTTGAAAGGCGCGGCTTCACTTGGTTATCTAAGAACTGATAAAATTCGCGCGGGGGCATCGAACTCGTCACGCCCATACGGATAACAGGGATTTCATCAAGCGCTATTTTTTGAAGAGTTGGCTGTTTTGCTGCGTCGGGCAGGGTTGCTGCCATCTGGTTTACTTTTCGCTGCGCATCCTGAAGTGCAAGGTCAATTTTTGCGGCTTGCTGGAATTCAATTGTTACAAGAGAAAAACCTTCCTGCGATGTTGCATTGATACTGGAAACTTTATCCAATCCCGAAACAGCATCCTCGATCGGGCGTGTTACGTTATTTTCCACTTCCGACGGGGAAGCGCCGGGATAAATCGTTGTAATTACTACCACCGGCGGTGAGAATTTCGGCAGCAGCTCATAATTAAGCTGGCTGTAGCCGAAAAGCCCCAATACTCCAAGCACCGTGAAAACCACGACAATAATGGAGGGGCGTTTTATGGCAAGTTCTGTTAATGTCATTTTCTTTTAAATTTCTTTTTAAATTCTGTTTTTTAAAAGTAACCTTTTTAAAAATCTCTCATACTTTATATTGAGCTTGTCGAAGTATGAAAGTGCATCAGAAGATTGCGTCGATTTTTAAAAAGATTCTCAAATTAATAAGACCTGTGTGGAAAATTTCGTGCTTCGACAGGCTCAGCATGAAATTTTATTGAGGTTTTAAAAGCTCATCGTCTATTACTCTACAATACTCACGGCGTCATTATTTTTTAAATTATTTTGCCCGTTTACAACGATTTTCTCACCTTCATTCAAACCTTGCAAAACCTGCAACTTTCCGCCTGCTTCAGCGCCAACGACGATAGTGCGAAGTTCAGCTTTATTATTATTTACCACATAGACCTGCGGCTCGCGCACGCTTCCTA
>JAZKFS010000139.1:0-23115 GCA_040386315.1 Bacteroidota bacterium | reverse complement strand
ATTTTACCGTTGACAAAGCAGCGAAAACGGTATTCATCACAAGAGAATTTGATGCCGGCCTTTCGCTGATATGGGATGCATTTACCAAAGCGGAAATCCTTGACCAATGGGTGGCGCCCAAACCCTGGACTTCAAAAACAAAATTCATGGATTTTAAAGTTGGCGGACGAAGATTTTATGCGATGGTAAGCCCGGAAGGACATGAGCGTTGGGCAATTCAGACATACACGTCCATTACCCCAAAAACCAACTTCAAAATGTTTAATACTTTTGCAGACAAAGATGAAAACCCTGAATTGCCGGGTTCTGATTGGGATTACACTTTTAGCGAACAAAACGGGAAGACAAAAGTCAATATTACTATTTATAATGAATCGCTTGCCCGTTTGGAGAAGATGGTAGAAATGGGCTTTACAGAAGGATTCAAAGCATCAATGAACAATTTGGAAAATCTCTTGGCGAACTTATCGCAACGGTCATGAGCCTTTCAACTGCGCTCAAAATTAAATAACGTACTAACAATTTAAACTCAAAAAATCATGGCACTTATCAATCCTCACGTGAACTTCAACGGAAATGCAGAAGAAGCATTCAATTTTTACAAATCAGTTTTTGGCGGCGATTTTTCAAAGGTTATTCGTTTTAAAGACCTTGTCAATCCCCCATTTCCAATCTCGGAAGGCGAGCAAAATAACATTATGCATATTGAATTGCGTATCGGTCAAAATCAAAAGCTGATGGCGAATGATGTTCCGGAAATTTTGGGAAAAACAAACGAAAATGAGAACCGGAGTAAAATTGCGATAAGCGCCGAAAGCCGCGAAGAAGCCGACAGAATTTTTAACGGGCTATCCGAAGGAGGAGAGATTGAAGGAGATATGGGCGAAAATCCTTTGACATGCACATATTTCGGGTGTTTCCGTGACAAATACGGGATTGAATGGATGGTAGACTTTGACCCAAATTATAACGGGCAAAACTAAAAGAAGCCTTTTAAAGCCGGAGTTTTTAAAAACTTCGGCTTTTTAGTTTTAAGCAAAACATAATTGGGTTTTAAAACAAAACTGTATAACTTTACCGAAAGTCTGCAACTTTTTAAGCTGTACGGACACATACCTAAATCGGTTGAAATAATTTTTTAAAACGAACCCGCCGAAAAATGAGAAAGTATGCTCTCTTACTGTTATTCTTTATTCTCACCACGTCCGGCAATGGACAAGATAAAGCAGTTTCACCAAACTCTACAACCGTATTTCCCGAAATCTATGGTTTTAAAAATGACTCTGTATTGCAGGTGAGCGAGTATATCCGGCGGATATTTGAGGATAAGGCTGGGAATCTTTGGTTTGGCACGAATAGCGATGGAGTAGCTCGCTATGACGGCGATTCGCTCCAGTATTTTACGACCAAGGATGGTTTGGCCGGCAATATGGTAATGGGAATAGTGCAGGATAAAGCCGGAAATATATGGTTTTGTACTGAGGATGGAGTTTCGAAATATGATGGAAAAACTTTTACCAATTTTACGGTAAAAGAAGGCCTGAGTTCTAACGCTGCATGGAGCATTTGTGAGGATAGAGCCGGAAATATTTGGGTTGGTACTATGGAAGGTGTATGTCGCTATGATGGAAAATCTTTTAAAAGTTTTCCAATTCCTATGGCTGATGTCGAAAATCCGTATTCAAGGTACACGCCGAAATTGGTTTGGTGTATTATGGAGGACAAAGGCGGGAATATGTGGTTTGGTACCGATGGCGTTGGCGTCTGCCGTTATGATGGAAAATCATTTACGCATTTTACCGAAAAGGATGGCCTTGTGAATAATAATGTGGCATGTATTTCAGAAGATAAGGCCGGGAACATGTGGTTTGGCACGCGGTATGGAGGCGCTTCTAAGTACGACGGGAAGGCTTTTAAAAACTTTACGACGAAAGATGGGCTGAGCAGCAATGAAGTGTATAATATTTATGAAGATAGAAAAGACCAGCTTTGGTTTACAACGTTTGGTGTAGACCGGTTTGAAGGAACAACATTTACTAATTTCAATAAAAAAGACGGCCTCCTAAATCTTGCCGTACAGAGTATTTTAGAAGATACGAAAGGCAGATTTTGGATTGGTTCAGGAGGAGGGCTTTATCGCTTTGATGGAAAAAGATTCACGAATGTTACAAAATATGGCTCTTGGCTGTAAGTGCGTTAGTTTTTAAAACCAAACTTTCTTAAAAATGAAAAAGTATTATTGCTCTCTCCTTCTATTATTTCTTGTTGCTTCTGTCAGCGCTCAAGTCACACCAACTTCTGATACCCAACCAAAACTTTTAAAAACACAAGGCACAGGGCCGGGAGCAAATGTTAATAGCGGCTTGCAGGATAAATCCGGCAGGCTTTGGTTTGGCACTACGGGTGAAGGCGTGTATTGCTATGATGGAAAGTCTTTTAAAAACTTTACTGTAAAAGATGGCCTGAACAGCAATCATATCCAGTGTATCTATGAAGATAATACCGGGAATATTTGGTTCGGCACGATGGACGGAATTTGTCGTTATGATGGAAAAACATTTAGCCGTATTCCAATCACTGTGAGCATTAGCAAGAATTTCCTTCCCTTTGATTCCCCACGATTGAATAATGAAATAACTGCTGACCCTTATGGCAACCTGTCTGAAGGTAATGCAGTGTGGGATATTATGCAGGATAATACAGGAAGATTTTGGTTTGGAACAGCTGATGGAATTTATCGCTATGATGGAAAAATATTTACCCATTTTTCCCATAATGACGGCGTGATAAATAACAGCGGACTTCCAATTAACAAGATAGAACGTATTGTAGAAGATAACTCCGGAAACATTTGGTTTGGCGGGCGGATGAACGAAGGTATATTTCGTTTTGATGGCAAATCAATTACCAGTTATAAACCTGATGGCAAGAGTTGGCTGCGGCCTGTTTTAAAAGATAAAGAGGGAAATGTTTGGTTCAGTAATTGGGTGAATGTTTACCGATACGACGGGCAATCCTTTGTTAATTTTACAAAGCAAGATGGTTCGTGTTTTAAAGGCAGCACTTCAATTATAGAAGATAAAGCCGGGAATATTTGGTGCGGAAATGATGGTGAAAATGGAGGTTTATGCCGTTACGATGGGAAATCTTTCACACATTTTACAACAAATGACGGCCTTGGCAATAATGCTGTCTGGTCTATTGTCGAAGACAATTCCGGGAACCTTTGGGTTGGTACGAGGAACACGGGTTTAAGCCGTTTTGATGGTAGAACATTTACGACATTTTCGGAATAAAACTAAGAAAAAGTTTTTAAAACCACACCTTTTAAAAAATGAAAAAGTGCTATGCTCTCCTGCTTTTATTTTTAATCTTCATCATGTCAAATAGCGCTGATGGACAACCAAAAATGGTACGCACACAAGGTGTCGTGTCCGGTAATGTCGGATGTGAGATTCAGGATAAAAATGGTAATATCTGGTTTAGCACAACGGGCGAAGGAGTGTACCTCTTTGATGGAAAATCTTTTAAAAACTTTACCACAAAAGATGGCTTGTGTGATAATAATGTGAGCGCAATAATCGAAGATAAATCAGGAAATATCCTAATAGCCACAAATGCAGGAATATGTAAGTATAATGGAGAGTCTTTTAAAAAATACTTTGAAGAG
Organism: Bacteroidota bacterium; assembly: GCA_040386315.1. GTDB lineage: Bacteria > Bacteroidota > Ignavibacteria > Kapaibacteriales > DASPKH01 > DASPKH01. The sequence continues at coordinate 19,445 of JAZKFS010000139.1, read as the reverse complement.
GATTATTTAAACGAATTAAGAATTACCAGTCTTTTAGAAGATATAGATGGAAATCTGTGGCTTGGAACAATGAATAATGGCGTTTATCGCTATGATGGAACCAGTGTTGCTAATTTTCTAAATAATTTAGTGCACCCATTTATTCCTACAAACCGCCAAAGAGTTATCAGTGACATTGTACAAGATAAAGATGGGAATATCTGGTTTAGCTCCTTCAACCGTGGAGGCGTATGGCGACACGATGGGAAAAATTTTACGAACTTCCTCCCATCTGCCGATTATTATTCATCGAATGAAAATGAAGGAAGTACTACCGATTCTCTTTCTTCTACAAAATATATTCATTCACCAGACTACATTACGGATGATATGATTCCTTCTATTTCGGAAGATAAAGCCGGGAATATTTGGTTTGCCACCAGAAGGCATGGCGCTTGCCGATATGATGGAAAAACATTTACAAGTTTTCGTGAAAAGGAAGGATTTGTTAGCTATGGGATAACATCAGTAATAGAAGATAAACACGGACAAATGTGGTTTGGTACGGATAAAAATGGTGTCTTCTCTTATGATGGAAAAGTTTTTAAAAACTTCACCACAGCGGATGGCCTCGTTAATAATTCAGTTCGTAGTATCTTAGAAGATAAAAATGGCAATATTTGGTTTGGCACCAGGGGCTTTGGGTTGAGCCGTTTTGATGGAAAAAATTTTACAACATTTTCGGAATAGATTTTAAAAACAGAAATGACAAATCTTTTTAAAAAGGAAATCCACATTGACGCAGATGCAGAAACCGTCTGGCGAAATCTTACGCAGCCGGAACTGGTGAAACAATGGATTGGTGAGCCGCAGATGGGCGTTGAAATTGAAACGAACTGGCGCGTTGGCAGCCCGATAATTATCACCGGATTTCACCACATCAAGTTTAGAAACAAAGGCGTTGTTTTGCAATTCGAGCCGAATAAATTTTTACAATACACGCAGCTGGATTCTGTATCGCGGCTTCCGGACGTCGCGGAAAGTTATACGATTCTCGAATTTCTCCTCACTCCTTTTAAAAATGGAACGCAATTATCACTGACGATTTCCAATTTTCCGACAGAAACCATTTTTAAACATCTCGAATTTTACTGGCGCGGTACGCTGGAGATTTTTAAAAAGGTCGTGGAAAATCAAAGCGAAATAATTCAGCAATAACTTTAAAAACTCCGAAAAATGAACACACCACAGCACATCGCAAAACACCTCCGCGACGTTTTCTTCGGCGGAAACTGGACAACGACGAATGTGAGAGACACGCTTGCGGACGTCACCTGGCAACAGGCGGTGCAGAAGGTTGAGCCATTTAATACGATTGCCACGCTGGCATTCCACATCAGCTATTTCGTGAGCGCGGTGATACCAGTGCTTGAGGGCAAGCCACTGACTGCCAATGATAAGTACAGTTTTGACCATCCGCCTATCGGCTCTCAGAGCGACTGGGACGAGTTTTTAAAAAGCATTTTAGCCGATGCCGAACGACTTACTGCGCTCATCGAGAAGTTGCCTGAGAGCACGCTGTGGGAGGACTTTACTGATAAAAAGTACGGAAATTATTACAGGAATTTTCACGGCATTATCGAGCACACGCATTATCATTTAGGGCAGATTGTGATTTTAAAGAAGTTGGTGAAGCTATGATAGATTATAACTTTTGGTTTTGGAGCAGAAAATTAAAAGGTATTTTACAATTGTTATCAGCGTTAGTTAGCTATGATTTTTGGGAGGATGAATACGAAGCAATTAAAGTTGAGCTTAAGGGCACTGATGTTTTACAGAACATTTGGATTTCTTATCCTCTGGAAGGAATAGAAACGCTCAAACTACAGCTTGCCTCTAACGAAGCAGGAGGCTCTGACATAATCTATATTAAGATAACTGCCCCAAAAGAATTAATAGGGAAATTGGAGATATTAAACTTATTTCAAACTTTAGTGAAAGATATTGAGATTGAAAGATAATTTTAAAAGGATAATTTTTACTTCGTTAGATAGTTTATCCTTTGAAAAACAATCATTGAATTTGCATTCTAGTTTACTCCACCTTCACAATCTTTCCCTTTTCATCCCCCGTTTTGCGGCCCCAGCTGGCGATTTCATTCAGCAGCGGAAGGAGTGATTTGCCGAAATCCGTGAGCGAATATTCCACTTTTAAAGGTGGCTTGGACGTGTACACTTTGCGCCGTACGAGGCCATCTTCTTCGAGCTGCTTGAGCTGGATGCTGAGCATTTTTTCCGTGATTTGCGGCATGTGCGCCTTGAGTTCGCTGAAGCGTTTTTTGTTGTTGCGCAGATACCAGAGCACAACGGTTTTCCACTTCCCGCCAATAAAATGCATGGTCACGTCCATCGCGCAATGAAACTGTGCGCCGCCGATTTCAAATCTGTATTCCGTGTCGTCAATTATCATTTTTTTCTTCTTTTTAAAAAGTTTTTTAAGCTATCTATTTTGACAGTTATTGCAAATCTAACAAACTGTAGATAAGTTTGCAACTGTAAAAAGTATAGTTTGTAATTTTTTAAAAAGGAACGACAATGAACATAGCAGTTTTAGGAACAGGTTCGGTTGGACAGGCGCTTGCGGGACGCCTTGCAGGATTAGGCCACACGGTATTTATGGGAACACGTGATGTTGCCGCGAGTGAAGCAAAAATCGGCGCCGACAATTGGGGCAATCCCACCATCGGCACATGGATAAAAGAGCACACCGACGTAAAACTTCTTCCTTTTAAAGAAGCAGTTGAAATGGGCCGTGACCTTATCGTTTTCGCTCTGAATGGCAACGCGGCGTTCGACTGCCTGAAATCTGTCGGTGCTGAGCTTTTAAAAGGTAAAATCCTGATTGATATTTCCAATCCACTAGACTTCAGCAAGGGATTTCCACCATCACTTTTCGTATCGAATACTGAGAGTTTGGGCGAGCAAATCCAGAGCGCATATCCTGATTTAAGAGTGGTGAAAACGCTCAATACAATGAGCAATCCGGTGATGATAAATCCAAAACTTATTACGGGCGACCACAGCGTTTTTATTAGCGGAAATGACGCCGAGGCAAAGGCGACAGCAGCGGATGTTTTAAAAAGTTTTGGCTGGGAAGACAGGAATATTATTGACCTTGGCGATATTACGACAGCGCGTGGAACGGAAATGATTTTGCCGCTATGGGTTCGCCTTTTTGGAAAGTTGCAAACGCCGATGTTTAATTTTCATGTGAATATGGCTGCTCAATAGCTTTCAAAATTAATTGATTTTTTTAAGCCGGAGTTTTTTTAAAGCTTCGGCTTTTTTGTTTTTAAAAAATGTGTTTTGGAAAATGTGCGGCGGTGACGTAGTTTAGTTTTTTAAAAGAAATTCCCGGTTATTTCACCTCATAAATCTAAAACTACAATGGCTGAAAAAAAATCAAAACTGGCCGAAATTCAAACAAAACCAACCGCTGTCAGCGTGGAGGATTTTATCAATAGCGTTGCTGATGAGCAAAAGCGCAACGACAGTTTTGTGCTGCTGGAAATGATGAAAAAAGCAACCGGCGAGGAGCCGGTTTTGTGGGGCAGCTCCATCATCGGTTTTGGCAATAAACGCTATAAAAGCCCCGCCACAGGCCGCGAAGTTGATTGGTTTCGTATCGGCTTTTCTCCTCGAAAAGCGAACCTGTCGCTGTATATCAGCATCGGCATCCATGAGCCCGCCTCCGCGCTCGAAAAGCTTGGCAAACACAAAACCGGAACAGGCTGCCTTTATATCAATAAGCTTGCCGATGTTGACATTAATGTTTTAAAAGAAATGGTTGATACTTCTGCACAACGTTCGTAATTTTTAAAATCTCTTGTAAAATTTTACAAAAAAAATTTCCTAATCAGCGAATAATCACAATGAAAAAAGAATTATCACCCGAACAATGTGAATCACTTTTAAGAGTATTACAAACCCGTTTTGAACAAAATATAAACCGCCATAGAGGACTTAAATGGGCTGACGTACAAGCGAAACTTGAAGCAAATCCCGGAAAGCTGTGGTCGCTCAATGAAATGGAAAGTACTGATGGCGAACCTGATGTCGTCGGTTTTGATAAATCAACCGGCGAGTATATTTTTTACGATTGTTCAGCAGAAAGTCCAAAAGGCCGCAGGAGTATTTGCTACGACGGCGCGGCGCTGGAATCGCGGAAAGAACATAAGCCGAAAAACAGCGCACTCGGCATGGCAGCCAAAATGGGCATTGAGATGCTGACCGAAGACCAATATCTGGAATTACAGCAGCTCGGCGATTTCGACATGAAAACATCGAGCTGGGTGAAAACGCCTGATGCAATCAGAGAACTTGGCGGCGCGATTTTCTGCGACTGGCGTTTCGGGCGTGTTTTCACGTATCACAATGGCGCGGAGTCGTACTATGCGGGAAGAGGATTTCGTGGTTCGCTGCGGGTGTAAGTTTTTTTACAAGATTTTTTAAAATCAACCTTTGTTTGGCTTTTCTTTCTTTACATTGTATTTTTAACGTATCTCTGGTTATTACGTAACTTTTAAAAAGTGCTTTAAAACTATTTATTGCGGAATATAAATGACTGTTTTGACAACATTAAGGCAGTTGCGCAAACTCAGAAGTTTTAGGTAATGTATACTAACCGCCACATTCATACTTGAACATGTCAGTATTCACGTACCATTTAGTAAAAACATCATATGTTTCTTCTTTTAAAGCGCTCTTAGCACCTCCCAAACCAAAAGATGTCCCCGGTTTAATTCATGCAGAATGTATGTTCGCTATGACATTAGGCTCTGCTGTTTTTTCGCCATCACGCATGATAGTTAAGAAACTTGTCGTATTTGCGCAATGGGAAAACGAAACTGCCATTGACAACTTTTTAGAAGAAAATACATTGGGTAAAATATTAGCAAAAGGATGGCACACACGATTAGCCTTTATGCGGCAATGGGGGAAATTAACTGAATTTGAAATTCCTAAAGAAACAGTCGAGACTGATTCTCCTGACTCTCCGGTTGTGGCTGTAACAATTGCCCGTATGAAATTATTTGAAATTCCGAGATTCATCTATTGGGGAAGGCCTGTAGAAAGATTAGTTCGTGACCATCCAGGAACAACATTATCATTGGCCTCCATTAGGCTTCCCCGTACTGTTTCGACCTTTTCAATCTGGAAATCTCAAAAAGAAATGACAGATATGGTTCATGGACATAGTTCAATTCCGCATCCCAAAAGACATTCAGACGCAATGAAAGAAAGAGAACGAAAAGATTTTCATTTTGAGTTTACGACATTACGATTCAAGCCAATTTCAGAATTTGGTGAATGGAATGGACGAACAAATTTTATTCCTTTCCTCACGAAAAAATAATTGAAATGGGATTAGCATATCCAAAGCAAAAATTTCAGGATTGGTTTACTCAACAATGGGCAATACTTTGGGGTAAAAAAATCGCACCAAAAGATTTCCCATGGCTAATCGGCCCTTTTGGAGATTTAGGCGGAATTGGAAGTAATTTTATCAACCAGTTAGCTGAAAAAGAAGGTTTGACAATTGACAGGAGTAAGAAGCCACAAGGTCTTATTCCTTCAATAGATTTGCTCAATCTATCAGAAAGTGAATTGTCCAATTTATCCCAAAAGGTTATAGATTTTTACGAAAATACGTCGCAGTATAATTTAAAATTGACCGTACAATGGAATCCATTTTTTAAAGTTTTTGGAGTTTTAGTCAACAAATTATTCAGTAATAGAATAAACCAGTTAAACATACCAATTACAAATTTTAAAAATACTGAATCAGTAAGAAGCGAAATTATCTCACTGATTGACCCCAAGACTCATCAGGTAAAATATACAATTTGGCTCAGAACCAATACATCAAATAATCAGGTAATCTATTCAGGTATCTATGGAACGTGTACATTACCATCCGGCAAAACATGCGTGAAAGCTGTATTTCCACTGCCAAAAGGTAATGCTACAGTCATAATGAATCCTACTGTTGGGCTACATGGTGAGCTGATGTTAGATTCATCAGGCAAAAACTTCGGGGATGCGGGATTTTATTTTTTAATAAATGATTCTCAAGGTAACTACTGGTCTCAATTCATCGGTTCATTTCGAGACCAGTTAGTTATAGGCACAGAAAACAACCTTCTTTCAGCAGAGCAGACATTAACACTTTGGCATCAAAAGGTTGTTAAGTTTACTTACAAAATAAAGCAAATAGAATAGAGAAATACAATCGGAGTTTTGTGTCAGGCAGGATGAAATGCAAAATTTACCAGCAACGCCACTGACAGCGCAATTTTTAAAAGACAAAATCATTTCAGAATATGGAATTCAACCCAACCAACAATATCGTAAAACTCTGCCTTCAAGGTATGCACATAGAAGACAACGGCAAACCTGACGAAGCGCACAAAATATTCCTCCAAGCGTGGAACGAAGCAACAAATGACTTTGAAAAATTCCTGGCTGCGTATTATGTTGCGCGCCATCAGGAAAATACTGCCGACACACTACAATGGCTCGAAACAACATTGCGCTATGCTTTAAAAATAAATGACGACACGGTGAAAAGCGCTTTTCCGGCGTTATATGCAAATATCGCCAAATGCTACGAGGATTTGGGCGACAGCGACAGCGCAAAAAAGAATCGCGATTTGGCAAATTCTTTTAAAAACTCGCCATCCGACAGCGGCCCGTTTTATCACGGTACAAGAGCGGATTTGAGTGTTGGTGATTTTCTAAAACCGGGCTTCAATTCCAATTATCAGGCCGACCTCACGATGAACCATATTTATTTCACAGCCTTGCCGAATGGCGCGGGACTTGCTGCGGCATTAGCAAGCGGCGATGGGCGTGAGCGTGTTTATATCGTCGAGCCGACAGGCACTTTTGAAAACGACCCGAACGTGACAGACAAAAAATTTCCGGGCAATCCAACGCGCTCATATCGTACGACGTCTCCTTTAAAAATCGTTGGCGAAGTGACGTACTGGGTGCGGCAAACGCCGGAGGACATTCAGAAATGGCGCGAAAAACTGGCGAAGAATACAGGGGAAATTATTAATTAGTTTTTAAAAAGTTCGTTTTAAAACACGCTGTCGGTTTTTAAAGTATTTCCCTACAACACCACAATTATCTAAAAATCAAAGACAACTATATTTCACCAATGGTTGACAATGTTTCCATAATTTACGGTTTCGGCATCGCGGTCAATGCCTTTTTGACACTGCTGCTCTTTTTTAAAAAAGGCAAAATTGCTGCTGATAAAATACTGCTTACGTGGCTGTGTTTTGTGCTCGCCCATCAGGTTCTCAACTATTTGGAAATTTTTGCAATTGACAAAGCGCAGTTCCCTTTCCTGATAGGCGTGGGCATTCCGCTCACGTTGATACAGGCGCCCTTCCTTTTTCTCTATGTTTCGCAGCTGACGGACGATTCGTATCTGGCGCGAAATCGAAAATATATCGCGGTGCACTTTTTGCCCACTGCTGCCGCTTATGTGTATATGGCCGGTTTTATTATGTCGCCTGCTGCCGAAAAAATATACATTATGGAGCATCATGGCGTCGGCTACGAGGGGTTCATGACGTTGAGGTTCTACGCAACGTATATTTCAGGTGTGGCGTATGTGGTGCTGTCACTTTTAAAAATACGGGCCCACCAACAAAGGATTCGCAATGTATTTTCAAACACGGAAAAGGTCAATTTGCAATGGCTGAAAATTCTTGTGTATGGCATTGGCGTCATTTGGCTTGTCGTGTTTTTTGGCAATCAGATTCAAACGTTTGTTGCGGTTAGCCTGTATATTTCAGCTCTCGGTTTTTTTGGAATTATGCAGGTGAATATTTTTTCAAATAATCGGAAAATAGAGGAAATTACCCCTGAAGTCCAAAATATTATTGAAGAATCGCCCGAGGAAGTGCAGGAAAAATATGAAACTTCCAAACTTTCTGACACGAAAAAAGACATGATTGAAGCCGGACTGCAACAACAAATTGATGAAAATAAATTGTTTTTAAATCCCGAATTGACGTTAGATGTGCTGGCTGATACATTGGATGTCCATGCAAATGATGTTTCGCAATATATCAATGGGCATCTGGGGCTGACGTTTTACGATTATATAAATTCAAAGCGAATTGAGGAATTTAAAAGAAAAGTGGCCCTTCCCGAAAGTAGAAATTTGAATATTCTGGGCCTTGCGTTCGATTGTGGATTTAATTCAAAATCAACCTTCAACCGGAATTTTAAAAAACTCACCGGCCAAACCCCGTCAGAATATGTGAATTCCGCTAAAGAGATGAGTGTCAATTAGTTCAAAAAGGTGTCAATTTTGCTTTTACACGTGCCAACTTACAATTTGGGGCGAATAAAGCTTGTGGAACCTGTAGTTTTGCGCCGAAATTTTTTTTAACAAATTATTCAGGAGCGCAAACGACGATGAGAAAAGTTGACTTAAAAAAAACCGGTTTTAAAAAAGTGGCAATCTTCTTTTGCCTTATGATCGCAGCAACAGATTTTAGCCTCGGACAACACCACGAACTTCACATCAATCCAAAATGGGAAGAATGTTCTTTTGAAATTTCGCCCATCCTGACCCAGAGCGAGTGGCACACGTTTACAAAAGAAGCGGGGCTGGCGGCATATTATCGCCCGCTGATTGACGCAAAACCAATCGGCAAGTGGAATTTTGAAATCTCGCTCGTGCAATGGCAGACCAAAATTGACGAGTCCGAAGGCGCCTGGAACAACACGTTTGTCCATCCAGACTCAACGCATTGGCTGGTAGGAGGCCCGCGATTACCGATCCCCGGGCTGACAGGCAGGATTGGTATAACGGACAATGTTGATGTCGGCGTTTATTTTACAAAAAATCCACAAGCCAACTATGGTGTTTATGGCGGGCAGCTTCAGTACAATTTTTTAAACGACACTACAGAAAAATGGAGCGCTTCCGCACGGGCAGGATTTAGCGCAATTTTTGGCCCGGAAGATTTAAAAGTTAGTATCCATGGAGTTGACCTGGTAGCGAGCAAAGAATTCCCCGCATACTCAGATTGGGCATTCGTGTCGCCGTATGCAGGAGTTTCGACATATTTATCAAGCGCACGGGAAACGACAGACAAAGTGGCTTTAAAAGATGAGGACATTTTTGGAGCGCAGGCAATGGTCGGTGTCGCAGCAAAAATTTCCTTTGCGCGGTTAGCAATGGAATATAATTTTTCAAACACGAGCACACTGTCGTTTAGGATTGGCGCAGGATTTTAATGTAAATTTGGAATTACCGTCGAAGAGCTTTTAAAACCTGAATCAAACCTTTTAAAAATCATGAAAACTGACGCAGTAGCAACCGACAAGCATAACGAGCGCATGGCAACCATGACATTTGCCTCGGTGTATCCGCATTACGTGACAAAAGTAGAGAAAAAAGGCCGCTCGAAAGAAGAATTGCACCGCGTGATCGAGTGGCTGACCGGCTATGATGAGAAGGCACTACAAGAACTCATCGCTGAAAAAGCAACGTTTGAAACGTTTTTTAAAAAGGCAAAGATAAACACGAATGCAGCTTTAATAAAAGGCACGATTTGCGGCTATCGCATTGAGGACATCGAAAATCCGCTCACGCAGCAGGTGCGGTATTTAGACAGGCTTGTAGATGAACTGGCGAAAGGCCGGGCGATGGGAAAGATTTTGCGGAATGCTTAAGTAAACTTCAGTCATTGTATTTCAATCCCCTCCTCGGAGGGGATTTTTCTGTCATTTATAAGCTACCTCACCAATCATGGAAATACACAATTTTTTTAAAGAATTATTCGAATATAATTTTCATTGCAACAGCGAACTGATTGCACTTTTTAAAAACAACGAAAGCGCCATTTCAGAGAAATCTTTAAAACTGCTCAATCATATTCTGAACGCGCACCAGATTATAAATGACCGCATTCTCGGTGAGAATTTGTCATGCTCTGTGTGGGAAATCCGCCCGCTGGAAACTCTTTTAGAAATTAACCAAAACAACCACGACAAAACGCTTCAAATTTTAAAAGAAGTTGACTTTGAAAAAGTGATAGATTACAAAACCTCAAAGGGTTTTGCACTTTCAAATTCCGTTCGCGACATGATTTTTCACATTGCCAATCATTCCACGTATCACCGTGCGCAGATCGCAAGCGAGATAAAGCAGAGCGGTATTGAGCCATTGAGTTCTGATTATATTTTTTATAAAAATAAGTAAAAATAACACGGTTCAGCTTTTTAAAAACAAATTTCCTTTTTAAAAGTATTTGGTGTAATTTGCCGTGAATCGTCACCATGTTCACCATTACAACCAAAGGAAATTGATGGGATTATTTTCAGAATTTAAAACATTTGTGTCGAAAGGCAATGTGCTTGACCTTGCCATCGGCGTTATCATCGGCAGCGCGTTCGGTAAAATCGTATCGTCATTTGTGGCGGATATTATTATGCCGCCGATTGGCATGGCGCTTGGTGGTGTGAATTTTACAGAACTAAAAACCGTGCTTCGCCATGCAGTTGTGGATGCAAGCGGAAAAGTCATTTCGCCTGCTGTAACGGTGAATTACGGAAACTTTTTTCAGAATGTCATTGATTTTCTCATCATCGCGTTTGTGATCTTCATGGCGATAAAAGCGATCAACCGTTTTAAAAGAAAAGAGGAAGTTGTGGTCGTTGTGGAAACACCTGCGGAAATCGCTTTACTGACGGAAATTCGCGACCTTCTGAAAAAGTAATTTCGTTTTTAAAAACAACAAGAGCGGCCCTTTTTAAAAAGCCGCTCTTTTCGTTTAAAACTATTTTTTAAAACTTATTTCAATCTTGAAACGCTTCCGGAACCACTGATGTCAGAATCCACCGATGTCGGAGTGCCTTTGTACCGCACATCGCCGGAACCATTTATTTCTGCTTTTAAAACGCCGTTCGCCCAAACGCGGCAGTCGCCGGAACCGCTGATCTCTACGGAACAGTCGCCGCTCGTCTGTAATTCTTCTGCATGAACATCGCCCGAACCGTTCACTTCTACGCTTTGCGCGATGGCCGTTCCTTTTACAACAATGTCGCCCGAACCGCTGATCTCACTTTTCACATTTTTAAAAGTACCGACTACTTTAATATCGCCCGATCCTTCAATTTCAAGACCGAGATCACCTGTTTTAAAATCATTTTGTCCCTGGATACTGCCCGAACCTGCGATAGCAAGTTTTTTAATATCGGGCATCGAAACATAAATTTTCATGTCATTTTTAGTTGAAAAGCTCCCTTCTTTTGTGCCAATGACCAGCACGCCATTTTCCACTTCAGTCGTAATATATTCCAGCAGATTATCGTCGCCCTCAATGCGAACCGGCTGCGACGCTCCCTGCGTTACCAATATCTCCATAAAGCCATTTGTCTCAATGCTGTGAAATTCGCCAAGCTGGCGCGTTTCGGTTTTGATATTTCCCGAACCTTTCACGCCGCTACCCCAATCATTTATTCCAAATTGCCAGCCATTAGCAACGGAAATTCCGCCCATGACGATCAAACACGCAGCTACCACAAACAGGATTTTTGAAACCGTAGAATTTTTCATAATAGTCCCCATTTTAAAATGTTTTTAAAACTATAAGACGTTCTAATTTACGTTAGGTTTCGCAGAGTTTTTAAAAGAAATTGTTAAAAATTTGCTAATTCTTTTCACTGGCGTCTACCCACGCAGCAAGCGCAATATCGCCCGTTACATTTACCACCGTGCGGCTCATGTCGAGAATCCTGTCTACGCCGAGAATGATCCCAATTCCTTCCGCCGGAATTCCCACCGATTGCAGCACCATCACGATCAGCGGCAGCGACCCGCCCGGTACACCTGCTGTTCCCACACCCGCAAGAATTGACATCAGCACTACTGTTACCTGCTGCCCGAAATTCAGGTCAATATTATAAAATTGCGCAAGGAATAAAATGGTAATTCCTTCATACAGCGCAGTCCCATTTTGATTTGCAGTCGAGCCGACCGTGAGGACAAAGTTTGAAACATCGGGTGTAATACCCAGTTTCTCCTGACTGACGCGAATCGCTGTTGGCAATGTTGCATTGGAAGAACTTGTAGAAAATGCCGTCAGCATTACTTCGCGGATGCTTTTAAAAAACTCGATAGGATTTCGCTTTGCTGCGAATTTTAAAATCAACCCGTAACTGATAAACTGATGAACTGCAAGCGCAATTAAAACCACCAGAACATATTTCAGCAAAATTGCTATAATAGAAAATCCAAGTTGTGCGACAGTCGTAAAGATCAGCGCAGCCACTGCATACGGAGCGAGCCGCATCGCAAAATCTATGATCTTCATGATCACATCATAAATTCCTTCCAGCGTGCGTTTTAAAACTTCCGTCCGCGCAGGATTTGCCGCCGCCATCGCGATTCCGAATATCAGCGCAAAGAACATTACTGCCAGCAGCCCGCCGCCTTTATACGCCGGGTCAAACGCAAAAACCATATCCTGAAGCGGATTGCGCGGAATAATATCAAGCAGCGTTTGCACGAGCGTTTTCGCCTCGCCAGCCGACGTCATGATTTTACTTACATTCGCATTGCCCGAAAGAGTTTTTAAAAGCGCTTCTCGCCCGGCTTCCGGAATTCCACGCCCCGGCTGAATGACATTGACAAACGTAAGCCCGATAAAAACCGAAACCGCCGTAATAACAATCGTAAAAAGGAGTGTTTTAAAACCAATCCGCCCGATGGAACGCGCATCGCCCAAGTCCGCCACGCCAAGCACGAGTGCCGTGAAAATAAGCGGAATGACAATCATGAAAATCATCCGCAGGAAAACCTGACCGACAGGATAAGCGATATTATTGATAAACCACAGCAGCGTGTCATTTTGCGGGAACGCGAGATTGCAAATCAGCCCGGCAATTAGCCCGGTGAAAAGCCCTATGAATATTTTGGTGTGAAGCGGAATTGGTCGTTTGAACATAATCGTGGCGAATTGTTTTTAAAAGCAATTTACACTTTTTAAAAAGAAAAAGCACCGCTTTTTTGGGCGATGCTTTTAAAAACTTGTTTTAAAACTATTTTTTAAAACGTTCCGGTTTTGATCCGCTTTGTCCGCTCGCGCTCTTCCGGCGTTTGCAGTTTTGAAATCAGGATGTTCGTTTCCTCAAGCCACTGGAAAATCTCGCGGATAGAGCGACGCTGGTGCTCGGCGATCTGCTCATCGGTCACGCTGTAGTAAAATCCGCGCGGCGTATTATTTTCCGTCATTTTCCCTGATCTTTGAAAGTAAAATAATGTCTTGTTGATCCTGCACGCGGTCGGAATACTGTTTCATTTCAATTAAATGATCAACCGACGCAAGGTAAATCTCATAATCATCTACTTTCCGCGCAACTTTCTGCGCCCATAATTCATCAAAATGAACCGGGCAGTCTATGAGAACATCAATGCTCATGTGCGCGCCGGTTGCCGGAAAAAATGAATATGCGATGAGGTTTTTTTCCGAAATATAGTGCAGGCGCATCGCTTTTTCCGCCAAATGCTCAAGAGGAAGCGGCAGCAGTGGCGAATAATTCAGCGCGTGTAATGCCTTTTTAAAACGCTGTAAATTCTCAATGTCAAAGTCCAGCAGCACGTCAATATCTGCCGTCATGCGCGGAATGCCGTAAATATTCACAGCCAGACCGCCGCAAAGCACATACTGCACTTTGTCATCATACAGCTTTTTAAAAAGTTCTTCGTAGATCATAAAAAACGCCTGTTTTTAAAAGCTCGATCTTTTAAAAAATTATTGCGGCGTATGTGCGCTCATCACAACCACATAGCGCAAAATTAAATTCTCGGTTTCAGCATCAATTTTCGCTTTTTTCGCCATGATCGGGACAATTTCGCGCCACTCTGCTTCCGGCTCTGACTTCGGATCAACCAAACCATGGCACTTCTGACAGTTACGCTCGTAGCTCACTTTGCCCCTGTCAAGGTCAGCCATTGTCGTTCCGGGAAATTTCTCTGCGGCGCGAGTAGCATCGGCAGCATTCGGCACAGGAAGGATCACCGTTGCACATGAGCTAATAAGCATTGCCGCGCCTGCAATAACCGGTAATACAAACGTTCGCACACTGAAATTTTTCATACTTCAATCCATTTTAAAATGATTATTATTTCTTATCTGATTTTGGTGAGGATTTCTTTGTTACAGCTTTACTGGCTTCCCGTTTCTTTGCGGCGTCCTTTGCACGCTGATCTCTTAGCTCACGCTGCTTTTTCATTTGCTCTGCTTTACTATTTCCTTTTCGTACAGGTGTTGCGGTAGAAACGGGGCGCTCCAATTCACGCTCCAACTGTTGCCGCTCTACAAGCTGCCGGACTTCAAGCTCTTTTTTTTCCAGAGCATTTTGGCGGTCAAGCTCTTTCAGGTCGTACTGATATTTTTTTTCAAGCTCCTTCTTCTCACGCTTCACCTTCCAGTCAAGGTCGTTGCGCTCGGTCAGTTGTTTTTTTTCTATCCATGCTTTCTTCTCCTGCTGCTCCTTTGTCAAAGTGGATTTTGGCGTACTCTGCCCTTTCTTTACCGTCTGCGTTGGAACGGGTTTCGTGGTATCAGGAAGAGTGGTCTGGCTTTGCACGATTCCAAAAGCAAGCGGCAGAAGAACTACCGAAGCGAGTATATTTTTAAAACTATTTTTCATACTATTCCTTTTAAAATTTTTCAGAAAGTGGTGATTTTATTAAAACTCAAACCGCAACTTTTACAACTGCTTTATGAACTGAACCCGGAGGCGGAAGCGGCGCGTGTGCGTCATCAGGAAAATAAATCGCAAACTTCCCGGTTTTGATGTGCATGGTGAAATCTTCCTCATCGGAATATAACTCAAAATCATTCTCCTCATCATACTCCGCCGCACGATTTTCACATTCCGCAAGCGCACGCCAGCGAACGGGAAACGAACCATTCACCGTCATCTGAATATCAATGAATTTGCGGTGAACTTCCAGCTTTACATTTTCCTTCGGCGAGGAATCCTGATGCGCAATAATCACATACACATCGTCGCCGTCAATCTCGTAATTTCCCGGTGGAAGCGTAAGAATATCAGGTTTCTTTAAAAACTCAAATGCCTTTTGAAACCGCGGGTGCAGCGCATAATACAAATGCGCGTTGTCTATATGGTCAAATACCATTATTTCCTCTTTTTGAAAAATCTGCTGCTACTTCAACGATACTTACTGCTTTTTAAAAATGTTTCCTTTTTAAAGCTATTAGGTTTTGCAAGTGAATATTAGTTTTAAAAACTCCCTGAACTCACCCTACTCCCAAAACTCTCTACTCGCCTATATCTTCATTCCAAAGTTCGGGATTTTTTCTGATAAAATCACCAAGCATTTTTACACATTCTGCTGATTGCATATCAATTACTTCAATTCCATTCTCACGAAGCCAATCCGCGCCGCCGCTAAAATTCACCGACTCGCCCACAACAACTTTCCCAATATTAAACTGCCGCACCAAACCCGAACAGTACCAGCACGGCGCAAGCGTCGTCACCATAATTGTCCTGCGATAATTTTTCTGCCGCCCGGCCTTGCGAAAAGCGTCCGTTTCGCCGTGGATCGAAGGATCGTTTTCCTGCACACGCCGGTTGTGTCCGCGCCCGAGCAGATTGCCGTCAAAATCAAAAAGCGCCGCGCCGATCGGGATGCCGCCTTCTGCCAAACCAATTTTTGCTTCTTCTATCGCGACATCGAGCATCGCGTTATAATCCGGATCTTGCTGCATTTTTTTCTTTTTAAAAGATTATCGAATAGCAATTTACTGAAATGTTTTTAAAAAGCTTTTAAAAAGTTTGTTAACGTTACTCCACCACCAGCTTCTGCGTAAATTCCTGCCCATCCGCAATCACTTTTACAAAGTATATTCCTTTTAAAAGCGGTGAAATATGGAGCGGGATTTTCTGTCCGGGATCTTTTAAAAATGTTCGGTAGAGCGTTTTGCCGGTGATGTCAATGATAGAAATATCTGCTGTGAGCGGAAGTTCTTTTAAAGAAATAGTGACTGTTTGCGAAGCGGGATTTGGTGAAATGGAGAAAGCTTGCGGTTTTTCAAAAGTTGTAATATCAGTAGTGCTACATAAATCGGTTGTACCAATATTATGGATCAGAGAGGTTAAAAAAAGCGGCGACACTAAAAACTCTACAGATTCTAAAGTTATCGGTGAATCTTTTACAATTGGAGTAAATTCAACATTTTTAAAAGATCGTTTAATTTCATTTTGCGGGCAATACAAGGAATTTGTGGTATCATTTTTAACTATAAAAAATTGCTCAGGCGAAACCGTATCTTTTTTAAAAAGTCCTGCACTGATTATCCCACCGTCTTTAGTTACACTCGATTCATATGTAAAACCGTAGGTTCTAATGCTTTTTGCTGAGGCAAGACTGCCGTCTGACGTTAAAAGCATAAACCATGGTTTTACACAATTTTCACAATTTCTCGAAAAACCATTTAAAAAATATGAACCATTCGTCAATGGTAAAACATATTGTCCGGAAGAAGTTAGATATTCATCATTGTGCGGGTACATTCGCGCCCATTCTACATTTCCTGAACTATCTGTTTTAATAAGTCCTGCATCATTGTATAGAGATGAAACATTGGCGATGTTTCGTCTTACACTGATTATAAATCCTCCATCGGCTGTTGGTTTCGCTCTATTGATAAAATCTCCGTACGCCTTTGACCAAATGACATTTCCTTTCGGATCAATCTTCACAAGACCGGAAGAACCTCCAGAAATGTAATTTCCATCATGAGTGCGTTCCAGATCGAGGCTGCCATTAAAAGACAAATAGTTTTTAGCCCAGATTACATTTCCTATACTGTCTGTGGAAAGAAATAAGCGGTAGCTTGAAATCTCACGGCCTGAAATCATAAAATTGCCGTTTTCATCTTCGAGCACTTTTTGAAACCAAGAATCCCTACCACTCTTGTAATAATATTGTTTTGTCCATAATACAGTTCCGAGAGAATCCGTTCTTAATAGAAATCCAAATCTATTGTTACCACCAGTAATAGCCGTACTCGTATTCCAGCCCGATATGCAAAATCCTCCATCCCGTGTTTGGATTACGTTCCCCGGAATGAGAAAATTATCCTGAATTTTCGTACTATCATGTTTTTGATAATTAGGTATAATTTTACACCAGGTTACATCTCCTTTTTTATTAATTTTTAAAAGTATCAGACCCTCTTTAGTTAACTGCGACTGATCCCCAGCAGTCCGTGCTACTGCAAAATAGCCACTATCTGAGGTCTGAACAATATTGTTTCCATCATGGCTGTAATATCCTAGTTTTAAATTATACCACTTCTGGAAAACTTCCTGCGCACGCAACTCTCCCGCCGCACAAAAGCCTAAAAGCATCATCGCCATAAGGCATATATTTTTAAAGCGCATAATTTTCTCACACGAATGATTTTTTCTGCAACATAGCGAAATGTTTTGTAAAATCCTTGTCATTCCGGCTTGCCCGGTACGAAGTCTGCGGTCTGCCGCACATCTTTCTTAATCGTCAGAAGGACGCGTCATGCAATCGCCAGAAGAAAGATTCCCGACTTGCTGCGCTGCGGGAATGACAATAGAGTTATGAAGTTTTTAAAACACAGCTTTTAAAACCAACCTCAATATGCTCCCGATTCAAATTCCTCCCAATAAACACAACCTTACTCACCGCCATTTCCCCATCCTTTTTAAAACGCCCGCTTTTCAGCTCCATCATCATGTGCATTCCCTGGAGAACCATCGTGCGCTCGCGCCCCACCGGAAAAAGTATGCCTTTAAAGCGGAAAACATCCTCGCCGTTTATCTGCAAGTACAGCGACAGCCACGCTTCGAACGCCGTCATATTCACCTCGCCCGCAAGCTCGATGCCGACAGACACAACGTCTGTGTGCGAATGCGCATGAGTTTTTAAAAGCCGCGCGTCGGCCCGCTTTTCGTCGAAGGCGCCGATGTCGAAAATGGCGTCGAGGTCTATTTCGGAATTCACCGTCGTGTGGATGCTTGCCATTGGGTTGATGCGTGAAAGCTCGGCTTTTAAAAGCTCGGTTTCGTGCGGCTCGATGAGGTCGGTTTTGTTTAAAAGGATGACATCTGCGAAGGCGATTTGCTTTGTGGCTTCGGCGGAATACTCGCGCTGTTTGGCGATGTGCCGCGCGTCCACGAGCGTTACGACGGCGTCGAGTTCGTACTGCTCGCGGAGGTCTTCGTCGTAGAAAAATGTTTGAGCGACGGGCGCGGGGTCGGCAAGGCCGGTGGTCTCGATGATGAGCGTGTCGAAGCGCTTTTTGTGCTGGAGCAAATCATTTAAAATGCGTACGAGGTCGCCGCGCACGGAGCAGCAGATGCAGCCGTTGTTTGTCTCCACGATTTCCTCCTCGTCGCGGATGACCAGCTCGTGGTCTATGCCGATTTCGCCGAACTCATTTTCTATCACCGCGATTTTGCGTCCGTGCGGCTGCGTGAGAATATGGTTTAAAAGCGTGGTTTTTCCGGAGCCGAGGAAGCCGGTGATTATTGTTACGGGGATTTTTGTCATTTTTTTCGTGATGCGTGATTCGTAATGCGTGATGCGGTTTTAAAACATTTCAAAACTTATAAAGGATTGTCATTCCCGCGCAGGCGGGAATCTATCTTGTGATGCTTTAAAGCTCTTTGCTTTTGGGCTACTTCTTTAAATTATTCACTTGCCTCAAATCATTTCCCAAGCATTTAAATAATCAATACTTCCGGCAATAACACTACATTGTTTTAATAATTTTTCTTCATTCTCCATAGAAAATTCTTTCTCCGAATTAAGAATTTGTTGTTCCACAAGAAAAATAAGGGCATCAAATAAGAGCTCACAACTAGAAGCACATATAAGAAGCGTATTTTCACTAAGATTATTAATAAGAATATCACCTGTATTAGTATCTAATAGCAAATAATTTGGATATATATATCCTATC
The DNA here is from genome assembly GCA_040386315.1 of Bacteroidota bacterium. Taxonomy (GTDB): domain Bacteria; phylum Bacteroidota; class Ignavibacteria; order Kapaibacteriales; family DASPKH01; genus DASPKH01. Next base: position 400 of record JAZKFS010000139.1, on the reverse strand, counting down.
CCATAATATCGTTCATCTAAGTCTTCATAGATTTCAGGTTCTTCAAAGAATGTTAATTGACGAATCTGTAGACGATTAGCATGATAATTAAAAATAAGATTTAAAATTTCAAACTTTTCACTTGTTTTTGGCTCATTACGTGGTGGCGCAAGGTATAAACTTCTAACTTTGAATGCAAAATCCTCATCCAATCCACTTTCTATCATCGGTAATATTTCCGGAGCAAGTTTTTCTAATTCTTTAACAAATTTGTCTGCTGTCATATTTATACTTCTTTACAATTGTTTTTTAAAATGCTTTTAAAATAAGATTGCTTCGTTCCTCGCAATGATGGGGATGTGAACTTTTGACGATTGAAGATGGATTCCCGCCTGCGCGGGAATGACAAACGTGTATAAAG
>JAZKFS010000138.1:0-20759 GCA_040386315.1 Bacteroidota bacterium | reverse complement strand
ATACTACTTTTAGGATGAATAGTCATACCTAAAATTCTACTATTATAACTGTAAATATCAATCGTATCAATTGCTTTACCACTACTTCGCTCATAAAAGACAATTTTTTGTCCACCATAATTACTTACTTGTGGCCCACTGGAATAATACCCTGAAATTCCATATAATGCAGCAACATAAGAATCATTAACAGCCGACATTTCAATATCTACAATGTACAGATCCATTCCTGTTATATGCATTTTCGTATAAGGCCGAATTCCATAGTACAACTCAGTATTATCTAAACTATTAACATTCCATGCGCGCACAATACCATCATTCGAGGAGCTATTAGATGTCTTAGCATTTTTTCCACTCGAAGATAATAATATTCCCTCATTATCAAAATACAAATTCTGCACGGCTGAAGTATGACCTCCACGCGTCCAAACTGGCTTCCCCGTCTGCGCCACACCTTGAGAAATCATCGCCATAAAGCACAATATCATCATTGCATATTTCATAATGGCCTTTGGGTTTCTGAGTATTAAAAACTTTTATGAAAATCAAATTACCAAAATCGCTTTTAAAAACCATAATTTAATTTCTCAAATGCAATTCTTTTTAAAACCCGCTTTTCCGTAAGTTTGTAGTGAGCTTTGAGCTGCAAGTTTTGGGCGATGAGCTTTTTAAAACTTTACAAAAAATCACGAGTTACGAATCACGAATTACGAGTCACGAAAAAAATGAATTCTTTTAAAAACTACATCAACGGCAAATGGACGGACGCTGAGTCCGGCAAGACTTTTAAAAACATTAATCCCGCTGACCGCGACGACATTATCGGCACATTCCCCGACTCCGGCAAAAGTGACGTAGAGGCTGCAACCAAAGCCGCAAAAGACGCTTATAAAGAATGGAAACGCCTTCCGGCACCGCGCCGTGGCGATATTATCCGCAAGGCAGGTGACATTTTCACGCGCCGCAAAAATGAACTCGCCAAAATAATGACCCGCGAAATGGGCAAACCTGTTTTTGAAACGGAAGGCGACGTGCAGGAAGCGATTGACACGGCATACTACGCAGCAACCGAAGCGCGCAGATTATTCGGCTTCAATGCGCCAAGCGAAATGTACAACAAAATGAACATGAGCTTCCGCGTGCCGATCGGCGTGTGCGGCATCATCACAGCATGGAATTTCCCGATTGCCGTTCCTTCATGGAAAATCCTGCCCGCGCTTATCTGCGGCAACACCGTCGTTTTTAAACCATCAGAAGAAGCGCCGCATTCAGGCGTGATTTTCGCAGAAATTCTTGAAGAAGCAGGACTTCCGGCAGGAGTTTTCAATGTCGTTCACGGTGCAAAAGATGTTGGCGAGGCGATGATTGAGCAGGACGATATTCGTGTTATCGGCTTTACGGGTTCGACGGATGTTGGCAAAAAAATCGCGTCACGCTGCGGCGAATTAAACAAAAAAGTATCTCTTGAAATGGGTGGCAAGAATGCTCAGATCGTCATGGATGATGCGAATCTTGAACTTGCCCTTGAAGGCGTTCTCTGGGGCGCATTCGGCACAACGGGACAGCGCTGCACAGCGACATCGCGTTTAATTCTCCACGAGAAAATCTATGATGAATTCATCAATATGCTCATCACAAAAGCAACGGCTTTAAAACTCGGGCCGGGCTTGGAAGAATCTACACAGGTTGGCCCCGTTATTACCGAAAAGCAATTAAAGCGTGTGGAATATTATGTAAGAGTTGGGCGCGATGAAGGCGCGCTCTGCGTTCTCGGCGGCGACCGCGCAGATGAAGGAAAACTTGCGAACGGTAATTTCTGGAAACCAACGATCTTTATTGATGTTTTGCCGACAATGCGGATTTTTCAGGAAGAAATTTTCGGGCCTGTTCTGTCTGTTTCAAAAGCAACATCGTTTGAAGAAGCAATCGACATGGTGAACGATTCGCCGTACGGCCTCTCGTCTTCCATCTACACAGCCGATGTAAATCAGGCATTTGCAGCTATCCGCGACATCGAAGCCGGCATCACATACATCAACAGCCCGACTATCGGCGCCGAAGCTCACATGCCATTCGGCGGCGTGAAAGGCACAGGCAACGGACACCGTGAAGGCGGCTGGACGGTTTACGATATTTTCACCGAATGGAAAACCGTGTATGTGGATTATTCCAATCGTTTGCAGCGCGCACAGATTGATACGGAATTAGCGTAAATCGTAATGAATTGAACTTTTTAAAACCTCACAGCTTTTAAAACAGGTGTGAGGTTTTTCTTTTAAAAACTTTTTAAAAATAACAAATGAAAGGTAAAGGGTGGGCAATATTTCTGATAGTTCTCGGAGCGCTTGAAATATGGCGTAGCGCCGGACTTACAAAAATATACGGTGTGGTATTGTTTATCGTTGGAGTGATGTCATGGATGTATATCACGCAAGGAGGTTTTAAAAATATTTCAGGAAATTCTTTTAAAAAGCCCTCTGAAAAACCTGCACGAAATCCTTCGCTTGAACCCGCAGTTTTACGTGCTGCCCGAGAGAAATTTGGCGTCCTGACTCCGGCACTTCTTGCAGTAGAATGCAATATCACCATTGAGGAAGCATCAGCGCAGCTTGAGTACTTAGCCGCGAGGGGAATTTGCACAATAGAAGTTAATTCCGAAGGGCGAGTTTACTATCATTTTCCTGATTTCCTTCCGCCACACTCATAGCGTCCATTCCGGCGAGAACCGGCAAAAGGTTCGGAAAAATCCGGCTTTTAAAATCCTTCACAAGATTTTTTTCACTTTCCAGAAGTTCGATTTTTTTCGTCGATTCTACAATCCTTTTAAAAGAAATCTGCGATTCCGGCAACGTGAAAATATCGAGCGCGATAGTGTTTTTAAAAGCGCTCACATTTTTAAAAGCTTTTAGCTTCGGAATATCCAGCCCGGCAAGCACGCGATTGCGAATAAATCTATATTCATCAAGCGATATATACGCCGTATTTAGCCGCGCACGCAAAATCGCAAACGCCTCAGCGCGAGCATCTTCCCGGTTTTTCTTTAAAAACCTGTTGTCCTCAAAATGATTTTCCAAGCGCATCCCGCCACTTTTTAAAAACACATTCCGGCTTGCCTCATTCATCTCCTCCGTCACGTTCAGAAAGAAAAGGATTTGCCCTTCAGTCAGCTCAGTATTTTGGGGAGAATATTCGTCTTTATTAAGAATATTCTGTGCAGAAAATTCCTTCGGATTTTTAAAAAACTCGCTGTAATAATTGATTTCCGGTGAGTATTTTTTAAAAAGAAAACCGCCCGTTATGATCGAAACAAAACAACCAAATGCTGCGGTGAAAAGTATGATGCGATTAAAGATTGCCATGGAAAATATCTTTTAAAAACTGTCAAATGGTGAGAATACTTGTAATAACACGTTGTTTTTAAAACGGTTACTCCGAAACCTGCGGAATGGTTTCCTCGCTCGCCTCTTCCTGCCGCTGGAAAAGCGCGTCAACAAATTTCTGCGCATCGAACGGCTGCAAATCATCAATTTTTTCACCAACGCCGATATACCTCACCGGCATTTTCAGTTCGTGCGCAATAGCTATCACAACCCCGCCCTTCGCCGTTCCGTCGAGTTTCGTGAGGACAATTCCAGTAATCGGTGTCACTTTTGTAAATTCCTTCGCCTGCTGAATCGCGTTCTGTCCAGTCGTCGCATCAAGAACGAGAAAAACGTCGTTTGGTGCAGTTGGCTTCAATTTTTTCATCACGCGCCCGATTTTTTCAAGTTCAGCCATCAAGCCCTGTTTATTATGCAAACGCCCAGCCGTATCAATTATCACAATATCGCTTTTCCGCGCAAGCGCCGCCTGAACCGTATCGTACGCAACTGCCGCCGGGTCTGCGCCCTGTTTTTGCTGGATAATTTCCACATCAGCACGACGCGCCCACACTTCGAGTTGCTCGTTCGCTGCAGCGCGGAATGTGTCGGCAGCGCCAATCAAAACTTTCCAGCCATTAGCCTTATAATTATGCGAAAGCTTGCCTATCGTCGTTGTTTTTCCAACGCCATTCACGCCGACGACCATCAGCACATACGGTAGATTTTCCGCATCAAGTTGAAAACTTGCATCTCGCTCCGCATTCGGCGATTCTACAAGGATTTTTAAAATCTCTTCTTTTAAAAGGCGGTACAAAACCTGCGAATCCTCGTAACCTTCCTTCTTTACACGCTTGCGAACGCCGTCCATGATCGCTTCGCTGGTCGTAACGCCAACGTCTGCTGTAAGCAGGATTTCTTCAATTTCATCAAGCAAATCAGCATCAATTTTCCGCCCGATTCCAATCACAGATTGCAGGCGATTAACAAAAACAGAGCTTGTTCTCGCCAGACCTTCTTTGATTTTCTCAAGCTGAATGACTTCGGCTGTTTTTTCTAAAACCTCAAGCGCGGCGGTATCGGTTTTCTCGTCAAAGCGCGCGACAGCTTCGCTACCGCGGTCAACGAGTTCGGTAACTTTCTTTTTAAAACGGTCAAATATTCCCATAATTCGGGTGTTTGGAGTGTTCTTTTAAAAGTGAAGTTGCAAAATTACGCAATTTTTTCGGGAGTACGATTATCAGGTTGGATTTGTTGCGGTTTTTAAAAGAAAAGCGCTTACAATTTGATTGCAAGAGCTTTAAAAATTCGACGAATTCCAAAATTCAAAAAATTCGAGTTCACACAATCACACCAAAGCAGCAGGATTTTTTAAAATCTCAAAAAACCGTTTTCCATACATTAAAAATGACAAAATCATCGCTGCAGTCGCCGCATAAATAAAAATGTCGCGCACAAAATAGCCATCAAGCGTTCCCGCCATCATCGCAGCGGCTATAAGCGCAACGGCAACTTTGCCCGGGTAATTTGACGGCAGCACAATACCTGTTTTTTTCTGCGCATATAATCCACCAAGAAAAATAAGAAAATCGCGCAGGAGAATTCCCGCGAGAAACCACCACGGCAAGCGTCCCTGATAGACAAGAATTGCGGAAATTATTCCAACATAAAGCTTGTCCGCAAGCGGGTCGAGAACTTTGCCGAGTTCGGTGATGAGGTTATATTTGCGCGCGAGATAGCCGTCGGTGAGGTCGCTGATGTAGCAGAAAACTGCGAGCCCGGCGGCGATAAAATTGTGATTTTCCCACAGCAGCCACCCCGACGGAATGATGAGAATGAGCCGGATAGTGCTGATAATATTGCAGATATTCCAGGTTTTACCCTGCTGGCTGGCGAGATTCATGGTGATGGCGTTTTAAAAAGAAAAACGAAAGAATAATTGAAAGCATAATTCCCGGAATCATCGGCTCGATGTTTTTAAAAACCAGATTTTCGGGCGCGACAATCCAAAAAAGCGAAATTCCCGCCGACAACATCATAATTGGAACCACCCACGCCTCTTTTAAAAAGTACGTGCGATTGTACGAAATGAGCAGCGGAACGAGCATTCCCGGCACCGCGATGGACGCCGCTTTGTAAATCAGGTCAATCGCCGACGGAATTTTTACAGCGAAATATACGGAAAGAATTGACGAAAGCAAAAGCCCGATTTGCGTGAGCGTTTTGACGGAAAACTCTTTTTTAAAAACTCTTTTAAAAAACGGCGCGAGAAAGTCGTTGCCAATCGTGACGCCGCTCAGGAATGCGTAGGAATCGAGCGTGGACATCACCGTTGCCAGCAGCGCCACCATAAAAATCCCTTTAAAAACAGGCGGCAAAACAGCTTCGCCAAGCGCGGGAAACGCCATGAGCGGCTGCGCCAAATCTTTTAAAAAAGCGTGTGAGTAGAGTCCGGTGGAAATGGTAAGAAAATCGAAAATCACCCAAAAAAGAACCGAAACAAGAATTCCCTTTTGCGCAATATCCGGAGTCCTTGCAGCAGAACATCGCTGGTGAAAACTCGGATCAATGAACGTTTGCAGCGCGATGATGAACCACGCGAGCGCATATTGCCACGTGTGTGTTCCTAGTAGATTTGTATGCGTTGCGGGAAGTTTTAAAAACATGTCGCCGGGCGAGCCAAAATTCTGCCAGCAAAAATAAAGCAGAACACCAAAACCAAGATACATAAAAACAAACTGCGCGGCATTCGTGAAAACATCAGCGCGGAAGCCCCCTGTGAGGATATACGCGAGCGAAAGGACGGCACCAATAATCACGCATTGCCACAGCGGATAGCCCGTGAAAATCTGCACAAGCGTTCCGAGCATCAGCGCATACGACGCGGGAATGGTAATCACCAAAACGAGAAATGCCGCTACGCGACCGGCTTTAAAACCGTATTTCTGCGTGAAATATTCAGGAATGGAAGTGACTTCTGAAGCGCGGATTTTCTTCGCGGCAAACCAGGCAAAAAGGAGCGCGGCGATGTAATACGGCAAACCAAAACTTGTCCACGCAACCAATCCTTGCGAATAGGCGAATTCACCAACTGCCAAAATCGAACCGTACCACGTTGCCACAAGCGTCGCGACAAACAGCGGCAGCGTGAGTTTCCGCCCGTCGAGAATAAAATCTTCTTTTAAAGAATTCCCCTTTTCTTTCTTTTTTGAAAGAACGAAACCGACGTAAAACGTCAGCGCAAAATAGCCGATGATAACCGCGTAATCAGCCGCAGAAAACGTCATTTACGCCGTCGCCTTTTGTGCGTGCTTTTCTTTAAAAAACTCTACCGTTCGTTCCAGCCCGTCTTTTAAAACCACCTGCGGCGTCCAGCCAAGCTCGGCCTCAATCTTTTTAAAAGAACAAACGCTGCGCATCTGCTCACCTGCTTTTGCCTCGGCGTGTTTTTCTTCGCAATCGGAACCCGTTGCATCTTTTAAAATTCTGAATAAATCTACAACCGTACTTTCGACCGTCGTACAAACATTGTAAATCCCATGCGCGTTATCGCCAAGCGCAAGCACATTCGCACGAACAACATCACCGACAAACACGTAATCCCGCGTTTGCAGCCCGTCACCATTTATCATCGGCAGCCCGCCATCGAGCATTCTGTTGGTGAAAATCGCTACAACACCTGCCTCGCCATGCGGATTCTGGCGCGGCCCGTACACGTTTGTATAGCGCAGCGCAACGTACTCCATGCCGTGGATTTGCTTGTAATAAAACAGGTACTTTTCGTTTGAAAGCTTTGAAATTCCATACGGCGAATATGGCTGCTGCGGGTGTTTTTCATCTGCTGGAAAATAGTCTTGTTCGCCGTAAATCGCGCCGCCGGTCGAAGCAAAGATGATTTTTTTAACGCCGGTTTCGCGCGCGGCTTCGTACATATTCAGCCCGCCGATAATATTCGTCACAGCGTCAAATTTCGGGTCAGTCACCGAACGGCGAACGTCCATTTGGGCCGCATGATGATTGACAACGTCAAATTTTTCAGTTTTAAAAACTTCGAGAATTGCTTCATCTGTCACGTCCATGTCTATGACGCGTGCTTTTGGATTGACATTCTCGCGCTTGCCGCTTGAAAAATTATCAATTATCACCACTTCATGTCCCAGTTCGATATACGCGTCAGAAATATTTGACGCGATAAAACCCGCTCCGCCCGTTACACAAATTTTCATGTATTCTTTTAAAACCTTTTATAACTCATTTTGCACAATCGCCAATCCCTTCTTCCCAATATCCTTTCGATAAAAAATATTATCAAAGCAAACTTTATTCACAGCTTTGTACGCTGTCGCAATTGCATCTTCCAGCGTTTCGCTTTTTGCCGTTACGCCAAGAACACGCCCACCATTTGTTACCAGTTTGTCTTCTTTTAAAGTCGTTCCTGCATGGAAAATTCTCACATTTTCACTTTGAGCATTTTCCAATCCTGTTATCGGAAAACCTTTTTCAAAAGCATCAGGATAGCCTTTCGACGCAAGCACTACTGTACATGCTACGCCATCAGCAACTTCCTTAATCCAGTAGCTATCAATATTTTTCATCGCAGCGCTGTGGAGCAATCGCAGGAAATCGCCTTTAAAAACTGTCAGAACTGACTGCGTTTCCGGGTCGCCAAAACGTGCATTAAATTCCACAACGCTCGGCTCACCATTATCAATCATCAGCCCAACAAATAAGCAGCCAACAAAGGTCGCGCCTTCATCCGCCATTCCTTTTAAAACCGGCGCGATAATTCTCTCTTCCACCTTTTTTAAAACGTCCGGCGTTACAATCGCGGCAGGAGCGTACGAACCCATTCCGCCCGTATTTTTGCCTTCGTCATTGTCAAAAGCGCGTTTGTGGTCTTGCGCCGGGGCAAGCGTTACGAATCTTCTGCCATCGCAAATTGCAAAAACGGATGCTTCCTCACCTTTTAAAAAGTCTTCAATAACAACTTCCGCACCCGCCGCACCGAATTTCCCGTTAAATATTTCATCCAGCGCGCCAAACGCCGTGTCATTATCATACGCGACGGTTACGCCTTTTCCGGCAGCAAGCCCATCAGCTTTTATGACAACGGGAAAATCCTGCGCGGCAAGATAGCGCCACGCCAATTCCGTTTCATTGCTTTTAAAACGTGCATATCCCGCCGTCGGGATATTATGCCTGTCCATAAATTCCTTCGCAAATCCCTTCGACCATTCCAGTCGCGCGGCTTTGCGCGATGGCCCGAAAACAGGAATCCGCGCATTGCACAGCGTGTCAGCAAGCCCATCAGCAATTTCCTTATCCGGCCCGATGACGACTAAACTGATTTTGTGTTCGCGGCAGAATTCAACAATTTCCACACCATTCAAATCAATTTCAGCTTTTTCGGCAATCTCAAAAATCCCCGGATTTCCCGGCGTGCAAAAGAGCTTTTTTAAAACCGGTGATTCGGATATTTTCCATGCAAGCGCGTGTTCACGCCCCCCGCCGCCTATGAGTAATACATTCACGGTATTTTCTTTTTAAAAGTTCGACTTTTTAAAAACTGTAAAAACTACTGAGTATTAAAAATCTTCAGCATCGCAAAAATCATCACACCCGTCACCGACACATACAGCCAAATCGGAAACGTCCACCGCGAAATTTTCCTGTGCGACGCAAAATTACCGGAAAGCGCTTTAAAAAAGCTCGTCAGAATCAGCGGAACAGAAACCGCCGAAAGCACGATATGGCTAATCAAAACGAAAAAATACACCGGACGAATCGCTCCCTGCGCAAGAAATTTCGTGTCGCCGTGAAAATAATGATACACGACGTAACTTATCAAAAACAGCGACGAAGCGCCCAATGCCGCGAACATATACCGCAAATGCGCATCAAAATTCCGGCGCTTTATTTCACGAAAACCTAACAGCAAAAAAACAGTTGTAATCGCATTCAATCCTGCATTCACCGCCGCAAGATTACCGATGAACTCCATTGAATAATCTGCTTTGGCTTTAAAATAAATCAGCCAGATGAGAAACCCGAAAATCACCGCGCTCAAACTCAAAATCACCGTAAGCGCCTTCTGCGTCGAAAGGTTTTTTAAAGCTGAAATCTGGACGTTTTGCAGTTGAGTTGTACTCAAAATTCACCTACCACGGCAGTTCCGCGCCCGTGTAATCGAATAATTTGCCAGTGTGTGTTTCCACCGAACTTTTTAAAAATAATTCTTTTAACCCGCTGACCGATTCTTCAACTGAAATAGGTGCTTTTTCGCCTCCCATTTCCGTCTGCACCCAGCCCGGATGTACAGCGAGCGCCATAATGCCTTCCGGCTTCAGTTCAATCGACAGATTGTAATTCAGCATATTCAGCGCATTTTTTGAAATGCGGTACGTGTACGAGCCGCCCGTTTTATTCAGCGCATACGACGACATCATCGTCGAAAAGTTGATTATCTTTTTTAAAACCCCATTCCGCACCATCGGCAGGAATGCGTTAATAATCCGCAGCGGGCCAACCGTATTCGTATTCAGCGTTTTCAAAAGGTCGTCCGCCGTCACCTTCTCAATGCTACTCTGTCGCGATGGCAAAATTCCCGCGTTATTCACAAGAATATCAATGCTTTTAAAACTTCCCGACACCTCTTTTAGAAAGTCCGCCACGCTTTCATCGCTGGCAACATCACATTTGGCAATGAAAAGTTCATTTTTAAAAGAACTGTGCAATTCCGTCAAACCGCCTTTATCCTCACGATAGCTCGCAATTACCTTCCAGCCATCTTTTAAAAACGCTTCCGTCAAGCCAAGTCCGATGCCACGATTGGCACCGGTAATTAAAATTGTGTTCAATGTATTTTAAAAAAATTATTTATTCCAGGTGAGCGAAAAAGTAACTTCAGTTTGTGTAGTGCTATCAGAAATTTTCACCGACTTAGGATAAGTCCAATCCTTTTCCAGGTCCGGCCTGCGGAAATTAACAGTCCCCATCTTTTCATCGTCAAATGAATCTTTGTCAAAAAACTCAAGATTTATTGGTATGTAATCTTCCGTAATAGTCAATGGTGACGACAAAACCCAAACAACAGGTAAGCCATCCGGTACTGAAATATCTGCCTGATCTAGCGAATCACCATTGTATATATCATTAGAGAGATAATCCTTAAACTTAAAATAGATGTCCGGTGCACCATTAACATCCCATTCTCCTCCACTTAGGTCTTTTAGAGGGATTTTAGTGAGCGTTATGGCCTTGATTGTGTATGATGCATAGGGACCCAATTTCGGTGCTGTAGGACCAGTGCCACTTTCACACCCGCCGAGACAACACAAAATGAAAATTGTGGCTATGAGATATTTCATCTTACACCTCTGACTATTTAAACTCATTCAATTATTTTGGAAATCTTTTAAAATCAAATAAATCTGTCATTGCGAGGAGATCTTCCGACGCGGCAATCGCTACATCAGTTTGACACGCCCACAGCATTTGCGATTGCCACGTCGCGCAAAAGCCGCTCCTCGCAATGACGATATACGAGAATTCTTTTAAAAAGAATTCCCCTGAATCATCGTCGAAAATCCTTTTAAAACCTCCGGCAATTTCTCCACATCCTTCCCACCTGCCGTCGCAAGTTGCGGCTTTCCACCACCGCCGCCACCAAGCTGCTTCGCAACAGCACCAACAATTTTCCCTGCCTGATAAGTTTTTAAAAGGTCGTCAGTCACAACACACACAAGCTGCGCTTTGCCTTCACTCACTGACGCAATCAGGCCGATTCCTGACTTTTTAAAACCCTCACGAAGCTTTTCGCCAATCGAGCGAAGCTGCTCCATATCCTCAATATCAATCCTTGTAGCAACGACTTTCACATCGCCAACCATTTCAGCTTTTTCTATCAGCGCAGGAATATTTTCCGTCAACGACTGCAATTTGAATTTGCCGACTTCCTTTTCAAGCTGTTTGATTTTTTCTAAAAGCTGGTCGGCATTTGTGCGTTCGGAGCTGATTTTTTGGTTTAAGTTCTGAATATAACCCTCAATTCCCCAACCTGTTACCGCTTCCAAACGGCGAACCCCGGACGCAATAGACGCTTCCGAAGTAATTTTAAAAAGCCCGATTTCGCTAGAATTCCGCACGTGCGTTCCACCGCAGAATTCAGCAGAGAATTTCTCGTCAATTATTACAACGCGTACTTTGTCGCCGTATTTATCGCCAAAAAACATTTTCACGTTCGGCACTTTGCGCGCTTCTTCTATCGGCAGTTCAAGCGTGATGACGGGGATTCTTTCAAAAATTTTCTCATTCACCATTTGCTCGATGTCGCGAAGTTCTTCCGGCGTTACTTTTTGAAAGTGCGAAAAGTCGAAACGCAGATAGTCCGGCGCAACAAGCGAGCCTGCCTGCTGCACGTGATTTCCCAGTACTTTCCGCATCGCTTCATGCACAAGGTGCGTTGCCGAGTGATTGCGGTGAATCGCCCAACGCCGCTCAGTATCTACTTGCGCGAGCGCTGCCGAACCTTCTGCAACCTCAATTTCCGATTCCAAAAAGTGAATAATCGCATCGCCTGATTTCCGCACATCCAGAACCGGATATTTCTCGCCGCCAATCGTTAGCGCACCCAAATCCCCCGCCTGTCCGCCCATTTCCACATAAAACGGCGATTTGTCCAGAACGATTTGATTTTCTTTTAAAAACACGATTTGTGCCGGAGTTTCAAGCTCGTCATAACCCGTAAATTCAGTTTTCGCGTCAATTGCCGGCAATTCCACCTGCTGAACATGTTCCTTCCGCGCCTGGCGTGAGCGTTCGCGCTGTGCGTCCATGTGCTTTTTAAAACCTTCCGTATCAACCGACAAGCCGCGTTCGCGCGCAATCAGTTCAGTTAAATCCAACGGGAAACCAAACGTATCGTACAATTGAAAAGCATCGGCGCCCGAAATCACCGTTTGATTCACATGCGCCATTCCGCGCTGCAAATCATTCGACTCGTGATATTGAAGCGGCTCGCTCTGCTGCTCACTCGGCATACGCGAAAAAATTTCATCAAAGCGCTCCAAACCACGCTCCAGCGTTTGCAAAAAGCTTTCTTCTTCTGCGCGGATAATGCGCTCAATCGTTTTTTGCTGCGTTTTGATTTCAGGAAAAACATCGCCCATCGTTTCCACGAGAATCTGCACAAGTTTAAAAAGCACCGGCTCTTTAAAACCCAGATTGCGCGAATATCGCGACGCACGACGCAAAATCCGGCGCAAAACATAGCTGCGGCCTTCATTTCCCGGAATCGCGCCATCAGCTATCGCAAACGACAGCGTACGAATATGGTCGGCTATCACGCGCATTGCAATTCCGTCCTTATCCTCCAGCGCCTGCGAATATTTCCGCCCGCTCAGGTTCTCCAGTTCTTTTAAAAGCGGCGTAAAAACGTCCGTGTCGTAATTAGAATCCTTACCCTGCATCACCGCGCAGATACGCTCAAAACCCATTCCCGTATCCACGTGGCGCGACGTCAGGTCCTCAAGCGAACCGTCCGCCTTGCGATTATACTGGATAAAAACATTGTTCCAGATTTCCATCACTTCCGGCACGCCAACATTCACCAGCGGCCCGCCCGAAAGGTCCGGCGTCTTATCAAAATGTATCTCCGTACACGGCCCGCATGGCCCCGTCTCGCCCATTTCCCAGAAATTATCCTTCTCATCAAACCGGTGAATATGCGACTCCGGCAAATAATTCTTCCAAATCTCAAACGACTCATCATCCGTCCGGTACACCGTCGCATGAATACGCTCTTTCGGCAGCTTCCACACGTCCGTCAGCAGCTCCCACGACCAGCCAATCGCCTCTTTTTTATAATAATCGCCAAAGCTCCAGTTGCCCAGCATCTCAAAAAGCGTGTGGTGATACGTGTCGTAGCCCACCTCCTCCAGGTCATTATGCTTGCCGCTCACGCGAATGCACTTCTGCGTATCCGCCGCCCGCGTATAGTCGCGCTTGCCCGTCCCGAGGAACACATCTTTAAACTGGTTCATCCCGGCATTGGTAAACAGCAGCGTCGGGTCGCCATGCGGTATCACCGGCGCACTCGGCACAATGCGGTGGCCCTTAGAAGCAAAAAAATCAAGAAACGATTGTCGGATTTCGCGTGAAGTCATTTTTTAAAAGTAGAGTAATTTTTAAAGTCTGTTTATACGTTTTTTAAAGCTTTTTAAAAAGTCGGTTTTTAAAAGAATTTTTCATGTTTCCCTTACTGCCACATTCCACCAACAGTGGGCGGCCACCCTTGCCGTCAAAAGTACCCGTTTTAAAAGGATTTAGAATCGCAATTTAATTTAATTATTTGCTTTGATAATAAAATACACCATAACAAGATTAAGGCTTGCCATAATAAATGCACTTATCCGATAACCTTTATTATTTGTTTTATAAAACTTCCATATTAAATATAAATAAAGCGACAAATATCCGGAGAATATAAAGAGGAAAAATACATAAACCGGCTCTTTATCATCAACAATCGGGAAATTTAATCGGCTGACAAGATAAATAAAAGTCCCAAGCATGCTAATGCTGAGAATAATATCACTAATCTTTAAGGTTAACTGCATACTATTTAGATTAGATATTTTTAAAAGAATCTTGAGAATTCCCTTTTAAAATATTGTCATTCTGAGCGTAGCGAAGAATCAACGTCAAAAGGTCGCGCCGGAAAATCGTCAATTTCAATAGTCCGTCTCACACCAAATTCCCAACATTCAGGATTTTTCAAAGCTTCATCAATTTCAGCCTGCTCCTCATCACTCACTTCAGGTATTTCTACAAACGGCTTCATTTTTTAAAAGCAAAAAGTTTTAAAACGAAATTGTTTAAAGGCAGTAGCTTTAAAGCCACTTCCAACGTAGATTCTTCGCTCCGCTCAGAATGACATTTTTAAAAACTTTACGCGCCTCTGCGAAAACCTTTGCGCACCTCTGCGTTAAAATCTTTTTAAAAACTCAAGCATACAATTCCGGCCACATCTCCCGCTCAACACCTTCAATAATAATATGTAGAATCATCATGTGCACCTCCTGAATTCTGTCCGCCGTCTTGCCCGGCACGATGAACTCGTAATCGCACAAGCCCTTCATCTTCCCGCCATCCTTGCCCAGCAGCGCAACAGTCTTCAAGCCACGGCTTTTTGCAGCATCTATCGCTTTTAATACATTCGGCGAATTGCCACTCGTCGAAATGCCAAAAAAGAAATCGCCTTTCTGCCCGAACGCTTCCACGCCGCGCGAGAAAATCGCATCAAAGCCGTAATCATTTCCCACGCACGTAATATGCGAGGCGTCCGTCAGCGAAATCACCGGAAGCGCCGGCCTGTCCTTGCGGTACCGCCCCGTAAACTCCTCAGCAAAGTGCATCGCGTCGCACGCCGAGCCGCCATTCCCGCAAATCAGCCCCTTATTCCCGTTTTTAAAAGCCCCGGCCAACGCTTGTGCAACGTCAGCCGTAAGCCGTATATTCTTCTCGTCTTCGATGAAGCTTTTTAAAAGATTCAGTGAATCCGTATAGGATTGTAATAAATTGTGGTGCATTTTTAAATGACTTTTTAAAACGTTTTTGGCATAATTTCTTCAATTCCAACTTCAAATCCTTTTAAAAGATTTGAATACACTTTCCCCGTTTCCGCGGCAAATGATACGAGTTCGTAACTTTCGCCTTCTTTAAAAAAGACCTCAATTGATGTATTCGCACCATCAATAATCCAATATTCGCGCACATTTGCCTGCTCATATAACTTCAATTTTACGTGACGGTCATATTTCACAGAAGAAGGTGAAATAATCTCCATGATTAAGTCCGGCGCACCGTCAATTCCAAACGGTTTTAAAAGATTCGGGCGTTCTTTGGAAACAAATAAGACATCCGGCTGAACAACCTGATTTTCTGCCAGTACAACATCAATTGGCGCGGAATAAACTTTGCCAAGATTTTGCTCATTGACAAATTTTTTCAAACGAAAAAATATTTCAGAAGAAATATCCTGATGCTGCCGGTTTGGAGCAGGCGACATTATTTTCTCACCATCAATAATTTCAAAAATGACTCCTTCGCCAAGCGTAGAATATTCGCTGTATGTCCACTGTTTTTCACGAACCTCTGCCATAATCAGGCTCCGGTTTTTTAAAAGACTTAAAATTAAATTGCCGTCTCTGCCAGTACGCCAAGTTTCTCCGGCAGCGCATTGTAATACACTTCACGCAAACCTGTCACCGAAGCGCTCACAACATCGTGTATTTCAAAACCGCTCTCGTGAACTTCGCCCAGTTTCACAAATGGGACGTCCTGCTCAGCGCACAGCGCCTCGATTCCCGAAACATGTTCCGGCGAGACCGAAATTACGATACGCGATTGCGACTCACCAAAAATCAGCCCGGCATTCAAACCTTCATTATTAATAAAGCTCGGCGGAATCGTAAATTCACCGCCCAAAGTGTTTTTTGAATTAATCGCTTTTTCCGCAAGGCAAATTGCCAGACCGCCTTCAGCACAATCATGCGCCGACTTGATAATCCCGCGGCGAATACCATTTAAAACCACGTATTGAACTTTCAGCTCAATGTGCATATCCAGCATCGGCGGGTCGCCAATGATTTTGCCGTGAATTTGTTTTAAATATTCCGACGCGCCTAATTCCGAGTGATTTGGCCCAATTAGGAAAACCCAATCACCCGCTTTTTGAAAACCACTACCAACAGTTTTCGAAACATCATCAATCAACCCAAGCATACCAATCGTCGGCGTCGGGAAAACCGAGTTACTTTTGGACTCATTATGAAAGCTCACATTTCCGCCGGTCACTGGCGTATTCAGCATCCGGCACGCATCTCCCATTCCGCGCACAGCTTCTTTAAACTGGTAGAAAACTTCAGGATTGTACGGATTTCCAAAGTTCAGGCAGTTGGTAATTGCTACGGGTTCCGCGCCCACGCACACCACATTTCGCGCCGCTTCGGCAACAGCTATCATACCGCCGCGATATGGATTTCTGTAAACATAACGGCTATTGCAATCGGTCGTCACGGCAATTCCTTTTCCCGGCAATTCTTTTAAACGCAGAACCGCCGCATCGCCGTCCGCACGAACCATTGTATTTGTGCCGACCTGCGAATCATATTGCTCATACACCCAGCGCTTGCTCGCAATCACCGGGCTTTTTAAAAGCATCCAAAATGCTTCTTTAAAAGAAGTTTCCGTTGTGATAAAATCAAGTTCGCCAGCAAGTTCATAATCAAGATACGCGGGCACACGCGACTCGCGGTCATACACAGGAGCGCCGCCGCCGAGAACAAGAGTTTGCGCAGGAATTTCCGTCACCTGCTGCCCGTTGCGGAACATTTTTAAAAGCCCGTCACCCGTTACAACGCCGATTTCCGTACAAGGAACATCCCATTTATCACAAATTTCTTTTGCGCGTTGCTCCATGCCTTTTGTAATCACGGCAAGCATCCGCTCCTGTGATTCCGAAAGCATAATTTCATACGCGCTCATGCCTTCTTCACGGAGCGGCACAAGGTCGAGATTTACTTCCATTCCAACTTCGCCTTTTGCCGACATTTCCGACGTGGAGCAGCAAATTCCCGCCGCACCCATATCCTGAATTCCAGCAATAACGCCCGCTTCAATCAGTTCAAGTGTCGCTTCTAAAAGTAGCTTTTCAGCAAATGGGTCACCAACCTGCACCGTCGGGCGCATATCTTCCGTTTTTTCGTCAAATTCCCGTGAAGCGAGAAGTGACGCGCCGTGGATTCCGTCTTTCCCCGTTGAGCTTCCTAGAATCATCACCGGATTTCCAATTCCCGTCGCCGTCGCTGAAGCAGTTTTATCTATTTTTACAATTCCCACCGCCATTGCATTTACAAGCGGATTGTCCGTGTAGCATTCATCAAAGTAAATTTCACCACCCACAGTCGGTACACCGAATGCATTGCCATAATGGGAAATGCCGTGAACAACACCTTTAAGCAGATATTTCGTACGGTCATTATCTAACTCACCAAAACGAAGAGAATTTAACGCCGCAATCGGACGCGCACCCATCGTAAAAATATCACGCAAAATCCCACCAACACCCGTCGCCGCGCCTTCAAACGGTTCAACAGCCGAAGGGTGATTATGGCTTTCAATTTTAAAACAAATCGCGTAACCATCGCCAATATCAATCAAGCCCGCATTTTCCTCACCTGCTTCCACAAGCATTTTCCCACCGGAGCGCGGCAGGGTTTTCAATTGCTTGATGGAGTTTTTGTACGAGCAGTGTTCGCTCCACATTACCGAGTAAATTCCAAGCTCGGTGTACGTCGGAGTACGTTTTAAAATCTCAGTGATTTTTTTGTATTCATCTCGCGTAAGGCCAAGCCCGACGGCGAGATCTTCGTTTACTTCTACTTCGGAATACAGGGTTTCTGTTGTCATAATTTTAAAGTTATCTATTGGCAAATACGGAAACAAATTTTATAAGAATTTTCGGCAAAAAATAAATTGCTATAGCGACTGCTCCCAAAGTCCCAAATATAGTCATCCAATGGGCAAATCGCGATTGATTTTTAAAGGCTTTGATCATATACCCGCGCCAGTTGCACTGGTGACAACGGTATTTCACAAGCACTGACGTCAGCGCACCCATCAGTTTTTCAAACTTATTGCGCGCGTGCGATTTATACATTTTGCCAATCGTCTTACAGCGCGGGCATCTGCGCGACATCGCCATTTGATTTGCCATATTCTCTATTGGGTGGTGAGCTTTTTAAAAACTTTCTTTAAAAGTTATACATTCCATAAATGAATTTCCGGCATTTCCGGTTTTCTGCGCGAATCATTTGAATTTCTTGCAAATGCCGCTACACTTGCTAACAAGCCGTGCCATTCCTGCGGTATTTCTTCCTTCCAGTGATTTTTCACATACTGCGTAGAAATATTCCCGGTACGAAACTCCTCCGTGTCAATCACAATACGGCAAAACGGAATTGTCGTTTTAAAACCGCTCAAATGATAATTATCAAGAGCTTTTAAAACGCGCTCAATTGCAACATCACGATTTTCTCCCCAAACAATCAGCTTTCCAACCATCGGGTCATAATGCACCGTCACTTCATAACCTACTTTTAAAGCCGAGTCATTGCGAATATAATCAGCTTCAGGAAGTTTTAAAAAGTCAACAATTCCCGTATCCGGCAAAAACCCGTTGAACACGTCTTCCGCGCAAATCCGGCATTCAATCGCGTGGCCGTTCGGCTTAATGTCGTCAGATTTAATTTTTAAAGCTTCACCCGATGCAATCAGGATTTGCTGCTCAACCAAATCCACGCCCGAAACCATTTCCGTCACCGGATGCTCCACCTGGAGGCGCGTATTCACTTCCATAAAGTAAAAACTGCCCGAAGCGTCCAGCAGAAATTCAATCGTTCCGGCATTTGTGTAATTCGCAGCCGTAATCAAACGCGCTGCCGCCTCACCCATATTTTTGCGGATCTCCGGCGTAACGGCAACCGATGGCGATTCCTCAATTACTTTTTGCAAACGGCGCTGAATCGAACATTCGCGCTCAGGAAAATACAGAACATTTCCATGTGTGTCGCCCAAAATCTGGATTTCAATGTGGCGAGGGTTTTTTATAAATTTTTCAATAAAAACGCGCGAATCGTTGAACGCTGCGAGCGCTTCGCCCTGTGCGCCTTTAAAAGCCGCTTCCAGTTCGCTTTCTTCCTCAACGACGCGCATACCTTTTCCTCCCCCGCCAGCCGCTGCTTTTAAAAGAACCGGGTAACCGATTTCGCCAGCGAACCGCTGCACTTCGACAAAATCCTCAATCGCACCCGGCGAACCCGGCGCTATCGGCACATTCTGCTGAATGGCGAGTTCGCGCGCGGCAGTTTTGTCTCCCAGCGTGTGAATCGCCTCAGGGCTCGGCCCGATGAAAATCATGCCAGCTTCCGCCACTTGCCGCGCAAATTCCGCATTTTCCGAAAGAAAACCGTAGCCTGGGTGAATCGCATCCGCGCCTGTATCCACCGCCGCTTTTAAAACTTTTTCCATCACGAGGTACGACTCGCGCGGCGTGTAGCCACCGATGTACACCGCTTCGTCCGCCTCGCTCACATGCAGCGACGTCGTGTCGGCTTCCGAATAAATGGCAACCGTTTTAATGCCCAGACGCTTGCAGGTTTTCATCACGCGGAGAGCGATTTCGCCACGATTTGCTATGAGAATTTTTTTAATCATTTTCTTTTAAAAAGCTTTTTAAAAATCGTATTCTTTTGAAATTATTAAAGTTTAAAATTTGTGTTAAAACTAGCCGTGAAGCTGATTAAATGCTGATAATCGAATTTTGGATTGCCATTTAAATTCAGCACATTCGGCTGATAGATTATTCCAAATCTTCCATAATCATTTCTTCTAAGTTGCAAACTAAAACTCGGTCCAACGCCAAAAGTATTCACAAATCTTTCTGTAGCATCGTCGCCTGGCATTACTTCCCCGATATAATCTCTATTCCATTGCAATCTTGAAAAATGCAATCCATATCCTACTTCGTAATAGCCCAAAACATGATTATTTAAAGCATTTACAAATAGGGCGTTAGTTCTCTCCCTCGGTCCACCAAATGATTCGCCTAAACCAGCATCAAGAGTTGCACCAAAACCAGCAGAAACATAACTTTTATCCTGATAATAATATTCTAATCCCAATCCTAAACCAAGCGCACCGCCTTCCTTTTGCTTCGATTCAAAAGCTTGTAGATAATAATGATTTAAAATCGCAAAAGAAATATTTCCATTCAATGTGCCTTGTGTAAATGGCTTATAGCGAAGAATTTCAATCGTATTATCATCTTTAAGTTCTAAATGGATTTGTCGTGGATATTCCCATCGCTTCGGATTATTCTTTTCTAAAATTAAGCCAATTCCTGTACCGAATGGAATATTGAGCCAGTAAGCCATTGAGCTTTTTGGCTGAATCTCTACAACTGTTACATTTGTATCCCACGTTGCTTTTAAAACTAACGCATCAGCGCTTCTTCGAATTTGATAAATCTGTTGCTTCTCAGTTTGATGAACATCTCCGACATCAATATTTTTAATATTTTCACTAAAAGTAATTTTTACGTCATGAGATTCACGATTTAAAATTGTCGCACACGACGAAAGCAAACCGCTTAACAGAATTATAGAAAAAATCAATATTTTGTTTCTGTTGAACATTTTTAAAAACTATCTTTTTAAAAGCAAATTCTCATTCATCACCCGGCCAACATCAGCCGCCTTATCAAACGTCATAAAATGCGCGCCGCCTTCCACCACATGCAGATTTTCCGTCAGCTTCAAATCTTTTAGCGGAAAAATC